>DATMSZ010000070.1:0-34525 GCA_035565175.1 Pseudosphingobacterium sp. | reverse complement strand
TTTCATGCGGTGCCATAAAATATTTGGTTCTTTTTTTGATAAATTTAAACCCTTAAGGACAGTAGTTGTCCAAACGAGTATTACTAATAATGGATATTAAATCATTCCAAGAGATGTTAAAGAAATTGTTCCTGGCGTTGTTTGTTGTAGCGACTGTTGCGTGCAGCGCTAATCCGCGTGTTAATTTGGATGAAGGTGCAGGTGTACTGAGGCCCAATGCCAAACAAGAAGTTATTGCTAAAGATCTGGTAAACTTACTTGAAAAAGCTCATTATAAAAGAGTTCCGTTTAATGATTCTTTATCTGCTGTTGTATTTGATCTTTACCTGAAAGGTCTAGATCAAGGGAAAAATTATTTTCTTCAAGCAGATATCAATAGTTTCGAACCTTATCGTAAGGTTTTATTGAACGATCTAAAAAATGGCGATTTAAGTGCGATGTTCCAGATCTATAATGTTTATAGAAAACGTTTTGCAGAGCGAATGAAATATGCCGTTTCTCAAATAGATGCCAAATATGATTTTACGAAAGAAGAATCTTTTACTTATAATAGGGAAGATTTAGATTGGTTTAAAAATGAAGCCGAGGCGAATGAGAATTGGCAGAAAAGAATTAAATACGACCTTTTGAATTTAAGGCTGAGTAGTACAGGGAAAGAGGGAGAGGATGCCAAAAACAGAAAAACGTTAAAAGATCGTTATCAAAATCTTATTTCTCAAGAGAATACATCAAATAATTATGATGCATTCCAACTGATGATGAACGCTTTTACGGCTTCAATAGACCCCCATACTAATTATTTTACACCAGAGGATGCGCAGCGGTTTAATGAAAGCATGTCCCGGTCTTTTGAAGGCATAGGTGCACAGCTAATGATGGATAACGAGGTGGTAAAAGTTATGAAGGTTGTTCCTGGAGGACCCGCGTTTAGGGATAAGACATTAAAACAAGATGATCGAATTATTGCTGTTGCACAGGGTGATGGAGAATTTGTAGATGTTATTGGCTGGCGATTGGGCAATGTTGTGTCAAAAATAAAAGGCCCCAAAGGAACTACGGTCCGCTTAAAGATCATCTCTGCGGGACAGGAGCTGACAGCGACTCCTAAGATTATTTCTTTAGTTCGCGACAAAATTGTCGATGAAGAACAGTCTGCAAAAAAAGAAATAAAAGAGATTAAGGGAGATGACGGTAAAACGTATAAAATAGGCGTGATAAAAGTTCCTGGGTTTTACATTAACTTCAAGGAAATGCAGGCAGGTAACCCTGACTATAAGAGCACTACAAGGGATGTAAAACGCATATTGGACACACTTAAACAACAAAAAGTTGATGGTGTACTAATGGATTTAAGAGGTAATGGCGGTGGGTCACTAATAGAGGCGGTTGATTTAACGGGCTTATTTATAAAATCTGGTCCGGTTGTTCAAGTTCGTGATCCTAATAACCGGATTGAAGTGAACAACGACGAGGATCCGTCTATTAGTTGGGATGGTCCGCTGGGAGTGATTATCGACCGTTCGAGTGCTTCTGCCTCTGAAATTTTTGCTGCTGCCATCCAAGATTATGGAAGAGGAATTATCCTCGGGACACAATCTTACGGAAAAGGAACCGTACAAAGCGCAGTGGCGATGGATCAATTTATTAGTCGAGCTGATAGATTACTACTTGCTGCAAGAACAAAAACGGAAGCAGGAGGGGCTCCGGGTGTTGATGAGGGGATGCCTCAGGGAGCACCGCAATTTGGACAGATTAATTTTACTACGTTTAAATTTTATAGGGTAAATGGAAGTAGCACCCAACACAAAGGAGTTACTCCAGATGTGGAATTCCCTACTGTTTTTCCTGCTGATAAGTTTGGTGAAAGTTCTGAAAAGGCAGCATTGCCCTGGGATCAGATAAAATCGTCTTCTTTCACTCCGTTCGCTAATCTTTCTACTTTAAAAACACAGTTAGAGGAAAAACATACAAAACGAATGAGCTCGTCTCCAGAGTATAAATACTTATTGGATGATATTGCCTTGTTTAAGAAAAAAGAGAGCGAAACATCTATTACGCTGCAAGAGGCGAAGTTGAAAAAGGAGAGAGATGACCAAGAAGTAAAAAATAGAGAACGAATTAATGCTAGACGTAAGTTACAGGGATTGCCTGAAATTAAAAAAGGAGACCATATCCCTCGCACAGAGAATGATTTTATGCTAGATGAGAGCTTAAATGTAATGGGTGATTTTATCGAAGGAGCTAAAGCGTCTGCCTAATTTTTCGCATTCATAATTTTTTGGGATTGCCACTAGATGAGAAGCTTTAAGCGGACGTTTAGTGGCAATCCTATTATAAATGAAAATTCTATTATCAAAGAGAAGCACATGACAAAAGTAGAAGAGATTATATTAAATAATATTAAGTATAGGCGCAGCATTTTTCCAGCCAGCTATATGGAGAAAGAGATTCCCAATGAAATTATATTGACATTGCTTGAATGCGCAAATTACGCCCCTAATCACAAGCTTACGCAACCTTGGAGATTTACAGTATTTAAAGGTAAGGGATTGGAAAAATTGGGCAATAAAATGGCCGATTTATATAAAGAAAAGACCATCTCCGAGAGCTTTTTACAAAAAAAGTATGAGGTTACGAAAGACAAAATACTTCGATCAGCGGCTGTTATAGCTATCCATATTAAATACAGCGACAGTATACCTAGGTGGGAAGAGATCGCGGCGGTTGGCGGTGCTGTTCAAAATCTTTGGCTGGCCGCCAAAGCGAAAGGTATTGGTGGATATTGGAGTACCCCTAATACTATCAGCGAGATGGGACCCTTTTTAAATCTAGGAGAACGAGAGGAATGCCTAGGGCTGTTTTATCTAGGATACCATAATGAAGACGAAAGAGAAGGGTTGCGAAATCCGGTTGAAGAAAAGATTGAATGGGTTGAAAGTTAATTGTTGTTACTTCTACTTTTGTTGCCCTGTGTTATTTGGTTTATAAAGCTAGCCCAGGCAAGCGGACTAAATAACGGATTAGAGTTACGTTGGTTTACAGCCTTGTTAGAAAGGCTGATATGGCGGTTAATAGCGTCTATGTTTTGTATTTCAGTGGCGTTTCGTGGAACTTCTTTTGCCATTGCCATTAATGATTCGGAGGAAAGGTTTCTTTGGGCAATTAAATAGTCGTCAGCGGCAATTTTCAAATTCATAAAGGCATAATTAAACTCATCAATACTAGCCCATGGATAAACCGTAACGACGGGTAAATCTACGATTTGCGGTTTCATCGATAGGTTCACAGTAACTTTATTGCTAGTGGCTTTTGGTATGACAAGTTTTTCCGTGCGATAGCCAACAGCACTTAACTGAATTGTATCACCCTCATGCGCCACAAAAGAAAAGAAGCCTTGATGGTTGGCGTTAAATAACTCTTTTTGAAAAGAGAGATTCGTTAAGGTCACATAGGGAACGACAATATTGGTGTCTGTATTATGTATGATTCCACTGAATTGCACAAGCTTTTTTTCAGGAGACTGTTGCCCGAAGGTTACAGCAAACATTCCCAAGATAAAATAAATACAACTTAATAGCCTCTTACTTCTCATCCGATTATTTTTATAACTAAGAGTATCTTTCTGTCACTTAGAAAATACTACAACGCCATAAAGCTACCAAAAACTCAATAGAGCGTCTAGTTAAATTTTGTTAAATGGATAAAGCGATTAATTAACCCTTTGAGGCATAGTAGCGTTGGGATCATCTGCATCTGTGATATTTATGGCTTCAACGGCCGTAATTTCAGGCACTGCTTTTTGAATAGCTTGCTCCAAACCGGCTTTAAAAGTCATAATACTCATTGAACATGATGCGCACGAACCTAACAAACGTAGCCGAACAACGTTTTCAGGGGTGATTTCTTCAATTGTAACATTGCCTCCATCTGCCTCTAAATACGGTCTGAGGGTTTCTAACGCTTCTTCTACTCTCTCCTGTAAACTCATAACCTTCATGGTTTTAAAATAGATGTAAAGATACTAAAATTATTTGTTGTATTAAAACAGACGCCCGCTGGTTAATTGGCATGCTGTAACGATAATTGTTGTGCAACACGCTCAGCAATCATCAAAAACTCTTTTGAAATCGGCTCATCTTCATCCGTTACAATTGGGTACCCATTGTCTCCAGCATCACTGATGCTTTTTATAAGGGGAAGTTCTCCCAAAAATGGAGCATTAAATTTTTCGGCTAAACGTTTACCGCCATCTTTTCCAAAAATATAATATTTATTTTCCGGGAGTTCTGCTGGAGTAAAATAGGCCATGTTTTCAACAATACCGAGCAGAGGTATTTTTATTGTATCCATCATAAACATAGCTATTCCTTTTTGGGCATCGGCCAAAGCAACGTTTTGTGGAGTTGTTACAATAACAGCGCCTGCCACGGGGTAGTTCTGTGCAATTGTAATATGTACATCTCCAGTTCCAGGCGGAAGATCAACAATTAGGTAGTCTAAATCACCCCAATCGGCATCGTTAAATAATTGCTTAATAGCCGCACTTACCATTGGACCCCTCCATGGAATTGGCTGGTTTGGATCGGTAAAGAAGCCAATTGAAAGTAGCTTAATGCCAAATTTTTCTATTGGTTCTATTTTTGTTTTACCATCATTTGTTTTCGAAGCCTTAGGGCGAGCCCCTTCCAAACCGAACATCATTGGCAGAGAGGGACCGTAAATATCTGCATCCAATAAACCTGTTTTAGCACCTTTCAATTGTAAGGCTAATGCTAAATTTGCAGCAACTGTCGATTTTCCTACACCTCCTTTGCCAGAAGCAACCAATATGATATTCTTTATATTGTCTAACTGCTGATCGGGTTTTGACATTACTTTCGACGTCATATTAATAGACACCCCGATCTCCTTATCAACAAAATGAGCAATAGCGTTTCGGCACGCATGCTCAATATGGTCTTTCATTGGGCACGCGGGAGTTGTGAGCTCTACGGTAAAACTTATTTTGTTGGGAGTAATTTCAACATCCTTGATCATGTTTAAAGTAACAAGATCTTTTTTGAAATCCGGATCCTCAACAAAACTTAAAGCATGTAATACCTGTTCTTTAGTAATCATTTAAAAATTTATAGTTTTTACAAAAGTAACAATTAGCCAAGACATTGCCTTAGTTCTAGGTGGATTTACAGAGAGATTAAAGTGTATTTCTACATAATTTAAACAATTAAAAGCAGACGAACAGGATGGTAAAAATTATGTTTACTTTTGGTGGCGTTTTTGGTTTTAATCATGATGATAAAAGAATATATCAAAAAAATTAATCCTAAGTATTTAAAAATAGCTCTCTTAGCATTAGGAGCTGTTTTTGTGGTGATCTTCATAGCCTTTGTTGTAATTTATAACAAAAGGGAAGAGCTTTTGGCAAAAGCGATACAAAGTGCTAAGCATAAGGCATTACATGAGTATGATATTAATTTAACCATTAGAAAAGCTTATTTTTCAGGATTAAGCGAGGTTACGTTAGAAGAGGTTAGCGCACGTCCGAAAGACCGTGCTGAACTATTAAACATCCAATATTTACAGGTTGCTGTAAAACTATGGCCATTAATTGGCGGTAACGTAAAAATTTCGGCTGTTAATTTACATGATGGTAAACTATCTTTCGTAAAAAAAGATAGTTTAAGCAATTATGATTTTCTTTTTCGTCGTAAAGAAGTAGACACTACAAAGGCTCCAGCAAAAATGAATCTTGCGGAGCTTGCTAATAAATTGATAAATAGTGTCTTGTATAAAATCCCGGAAAATATGGAGTTAAAGGATTTTTTAACAACATATCATGATGATAGCACAAGTCAACAAGTAAATATACCAGAGGCCATTATCATCGACGGAGATTTATCTTCGACCATAGAGATCAATGGAAAAGAAGCAGTATGGCATGCTTTAGGTGAATTGAAACCCGACAAAAAGCAATTGTATCTTAAACTATTTGCTGACGGAAAGGCAGTAGAATTGCCTATAATACGGAAAAAATATGGGCTTACGCTGAGGTTTGATACGTTGGAGACCGATTTGAAAAATGTTACAATGAATGGAGATGAGCTCCAAATGTCGGGTGGATGGGCGGCCAAAAACCTTATTATACACCATTGGCGTATTTCTGAAAATAACATTGTAATACCGGAGGGACATATTGCAGCGGATGTTTTGATTGGCGAAAACTATATTGGATTAGATAAAAGCTCGGAAGTAAGTATTAAAAAATTAAAGGCACACCCCTATGGCAAGATAACTTTCAAGCCCTATAAAACCATTTCTTTGGGTGTGCGTATGCCTGAAATAGCAGCTCAGGATTTATTTGATTCTTTTCCTCAGGGTATGTTTGATAATTTAGAAGGGATTAGAGTTTCAGGTAAATTAAAATACGATCTTGACTTATACGTAGACATCGATCATCCGGATAGCGTTCGGCTATCAGCAGCGATGCAAAAAGACGGTTTTAGAATTAACTCTTGGGGAAAAACTAATTTAGCGAAGATCAGCACTCCCTTTACCTATACTCCCTACGAGAACGGCCAGGCTATGCGTAGTTTTGTTGTGGGACCTAGTAATCCTAATTTTACACCTATTGATGAAATCTCACAACATTTAAAAAATGCGATACTAACAGCAGAGGATCCCTCTTTCTTTAGTCATAAAGGGTTTGTAGAAGAGGCATTTAAAGCTTCCATCACGGCAAATCTGAAGGCCAAAGCCTTTAAGCGAGGGGGTAGTACTATTTCTATGCAATTGGTTAAAAACGCCTATTTAGGGAGAGAAAAAACGCTTGCTCGACAAATCGAAGAGATTTTAATGGTGTGGTTAATAGAAAACAATAATGTTGTAAGTAAATCAAGAATGTTTGAGGTCTATTTAAACATTATCGAATGGGGAAGAAATGTCTACGGTATTGGAGAGGCCTCAAGATATTATTTCGGAAAACACCCTTCCCAATTAAATTTAGGCGAAAGCATTTATTTGGCTAGTATAGTCCCCAAACCAAAAAGCGGGTTATATCCTTTTCAATACGATGGGCATCTGAAGTCTTATCTTAGCGGCTATTTTCGGTTGATTGGTAGATTGATGGCAAGGAGAGGAATGGTGGCAGACGACAGTAACAATTATGGATTCTATAACGTTGTCTTAAGGGAGGGGCTTCGCCCAGCAAGACCAGATACCGTAGAGGTGGATACCGTTAAAGTTTACGACTTTGAAAAAGAGATTGAAGACACAAAGGGTTTTTTAGAGCGCTTATTTGGAGGAGGAAAAAAGGATAAGGAGCAAGACAAATAAATCAAAAAGCGGACTATGAAAGTACAAATTGATCACAAGGATTTTGAATTGATGATTGAACATGAACAGGTTAAAAAGCGATTGAGATTAATCGGTATTCAATTAAATGTTGCCTATGAAAAGCGGGTGCCTGTTTTTGTGGGGATATTAAATGGGTGTTTTATGTTTATGGCCGATCTAATGAAACAAGTGCATATCTCTTCGGAAGTCTGTTTTGTTAAAATGGCATCTTATAACGGTATAGATAGAAGCGAACAGATAGATGAACTAATAGGGCTTAATATCAATTTAAAGGGACGTGATGTTGTTATTGTTGAAGATATAATCGACTCGGGGAATACACTTAATAAAGTAATCAATAGTATAAAAAGATTGGAACCATCTTCGCTGGCCGTATGCACATTGTTATTAAAACCAGCGGCATTACAACATGATTTCGATGAAATTGCATACGTAGGATTTGAAATAGAAAACCAATTTGTAGTAGGATATGGCTTGGATTATAATGGTTTAGGAAGAAACTTAAAGGACATTTATAAAGCGATATAATACCCCGTTCAATGATATTTAGATCAACTGGAAAAAATATGCTAAGTTTGCAACATAATACAATATTTTTCGGATGAAATTTCACAAAGAAGGTTATACAACGCTAGCTCTTTCTATTTTAGTTGTTTTTATTATTAATGCTCTTACGCATTTTTACTTTTCGGATAATGCTTTACTGACCTGGATTGTATACATCCTGTCCTTTGTTCTTCTGGTAACTGTTATACAATTTTTTAGAAGCCCTATTCGAAAAGTTAATCCGAGCGAACGGTTAATTTTATGTCCAGCTGACGGAAAGGTCGTTGTGATCGAAGAAACAGAAGAGACAGAATATTTCAAAGATAAAAGGTTGCAAATATCGATATTCATGTCTCCAATTAATGTTCATAGCAACCGTAGTCCAATTGCCGGAATAGTGAAATTTTTCAAGTACCATCCCGGGAAATATTTAATGGCCTGGAATCCAAAATCGTCTACGCTGAACGAACGTACAACGATAGTAGTTCAAAATTCTTTTGGCGTTGAAGTTTTATTCAGACAGATTGCAGGAGCATTGGCCCGTAGGATTGTATGGTATGTGAATGAAGGTAAAGAAGTTAAACAAGGAGATGAATTTGGCTTTATAAAATTTGGTTCTAGGGTAGATGTTTTCTTACCGATAGGCACAAAAATTAATGTAAAGCTAGGAGATAAAGTTAAAGGGGGAATTACTGTGATGGGAGAATTTGATGCAGTGTAATTGTCTTTAGATTTGCTTAAAACTTATCATATAAATAAGTATGTGTTATGCAGTTTAAACTGTTGGTATCTATCAACGCCCTAATCGTAGCGTTATCTTTAAGCTCTGTTAATTTCTATTTCCAACACAGCTGGTATTATTTTCTCATCACCTTTGTAATAGCGTTTATTTGTAGCTTTTTTGTTTTCTATTACCTAATTGAACGATATATTTATCGAAAAATTACCTTGATTTATAAGCTTATTCACAACTTAAAGCTAGGGAAAGATTTGAAAGAGGCACTAGGAGAACAATTGAGTGACGACCCGATAAACGATGTACAAGAAGAAGTAAAGTCATGGGCACGTGAAAAAAAGACTGAAATAGAGGCGCTGAAAAATCAAGAGCAATTTAGGCGCGAATTTCTATCGAATATTTCCCATGAATTCAAAACACCTTTATTTGCAATTCAAGGCTATTTAGAGGCTGTGCAGGAGGATTTAATGGAGGAAGATCCTGATCGTGCAAAAGTGTTTCTTCAGAAAGCATCTAATAATCTTGATCGTTTAAGTTATCTCATTAAGGATTTAGACGAAATAGCCAAGTTAGAAAGTGGAGAAATAAAAATAAATTATCAGCGCTTTGACTTGTCTGTTTTAATTAAAGAGGTAATGGAGTCTCTTGAGTTAAAGGCTGAGAAGCACGAAATAGAGCTTATATTTAAGCATAAATATAACTATCCTATTTTTGTAAATGCTGATCGAGAGAAGATTAGACAGGTATTGGTTAATTTAATCAGTAACTCTCTTAAATACGGAAAAGAGAAGGGCCATACGTTTATAAAGATCTACGAACTGCATGACCAGGTATTGGTGGAAGTAACGGACGATGGAATAGGAATCGAAGAAAAGTATTTGCCACGTTTATTCGAAAGATTTTTCAGAGCGGATAAAAGCAGATCGAGACAAATTGGTGGATCTGGTCTGGGGCTAGCTATTGTGAAACATATTTTGGAAGCACATCAACAAACCATCTCTGTACGAAGCACCGAAGGACTAGGTTCTACATTCGGTTTTACCTTGGCGAAAGATTAACGCCTTGTCTAATTCCCCTCACTTTGTTACATAAATGTTGTTTGTTGTAGAGTTGGCACAAATTTAACATTAACTTAACATTAAGGATATACCTTTGCAACATAATTATATTAACAAGAAAGATGTCGCTAAACAGTATATTTCAATACTTCGTTCCAAAAGACAAAAAATTTTTCCCTCTTTTCGAACAGGCCAGTACAAATCTTATTGACATTGCCAATGCACTTAATGAGGCTGTTAACACCGAAGATTTGGAGCAACGAAAATTGCATTATAAAAGGGTTAAAGATCTTGAACATAAGGGTGATGATATAACCCATCAAATCCATCTAGAACTTGGAAAGAACTTTATAACACCGTTTGACAGGGAAGACATCCATACGCTTGCCAGTGCTTTAGACGATATTGCTGATTATATTTTCGATTCTGCTAACAGGATGGAATTATATCATGTAGATGAGATTACTGAACCTATTAAAGAACTCGCGAGTTTAATTGTAGAGGCAGTAACAGCACTTTCAAAAGGTATGTATGAGTTGAGAAATCTTAAAAATGTCAGAAGTATCGCAGACGCTTGTGTTCGGGTGAATAGCGTCGAAAACAAGGCCGACTATGTTTATAACAAAGCAATTGGAGATCTTTTCTTGTATGAGAAAGACGCTATTGCGCTTATAAAATACAAAGAGGTCCTTGCTACATTAGAAACTGCTACTGATATGTGTGAAGATGTGGCCAACGTGCTAGAAAGTATTTTGGTTAAAAATGCTTAAGATCAAAGGCTTTTTTTCGATGAAAGAAGACAGCACATTCGCTAATTAAAATTTAAAAAATATGTTAACCACCATATTGGTTGTTGTAATTGTTCTAGCCATCGCCTTTGATTATATCAATGGTTTCCATGACGCTGCAAATTCCATAGCAACTGTTGTTTCTACAAAAGTTTTATCACCTTTTCAGGCGGTATTATGGGCTGCAGCTTTTAATTTTGCGGCATATTTTTATTTTACAGACCATAAGGTCGCTAATACTATTGCAAAAACTGTTGTCGAGAACTATATTACCCTTGAAGTGATTTTAGCGGGTTTAATAGCCGCTATTAGCTGGAATCTTTTCACTTGGTATTACGGTATCCCTTCAAGTTCTTCCCACACGTTGATTGGAGGTTTTGCCGGAGCTGGAATGGCGCATGCGCTGTTTTTAGGAGATCCCATACTTGACGCTATAAATCTTGGACCAACATTAAAAATTATCTCGTTTATTGTATTGGCGCCGGTAATAGGCCTGCTCATTTCTATCGTCATTACCCTGATTATTCTTCACTTGGCTAAGAATTCTAAACCGGCGGTTGCAGAAAAATGGTTTAAAAGGTTACAGTTGGTTTCTTCTGCTGCATTAAGTTTTGCCCATGGTGGTAATGATGCCCAGAAGGTGATGGGAATTATCGTTGTTGCAATGGTTGCCGGAGGATATTTGCCGAACGCAGACCATATGCCAGAATGGATTCCATTAGTGTGTTATACAGCAATTGCACTCGGAACAATGAGCGGTGGATGGAAAATTGTTAAGACAATGGGAACCAAGATTACAAAAGTAACCGCTTTAGAAGGAGTAGGGGCAGAAACTGCCGGTGCTTTAACCTTAGGTATTACTGAACATTTTGGTATACCAGTCTCTACTACACATACCATCACCGGATCTATTATTGGGGTGGGACTTGTTAAAAGAGTCTCTGCCGTACGTTGGGGCGTAACTATCAGTTTATTGTGGGCATGGGTGCTCACCATTCCTGTATCGGCAGTGCTTGCCGGCATTACCTACGGCATTATGCATTATATCTTATAATTGCTATAAGGTTAAGTTTTGTTTTTGAATAAAGAGTCTTTTCTTTATTCAAAAACAAATTCAACGTCTGCGCGCTTACTTCCGGTCCATATTGGCCCATTCTCCAGTAACATTTTAACTTCTTCTACCGATGCTGACTTACCTTTGGAAGAAGAAATATTAATAGGCCTGCCATGCTCGTTTATCTCAAAAGAGAGTATCACAACATCTTTTCCAATGTTGGCAGCACGCATATTTTTCTTAACATAGGAATTAAAAGCCTCCCACCCAATTTCGGGTGCTGCAGACTTATCCGTCAATTTTCTTGCAATAGATAACCCATTTCCCGAAGGTATAGGCTCAGATGTCTTCAATTCGAGCGTAACTTTTTCTTGGCCTGTCTTTGCATCTCTTGTATTGATCATCCAAAAAAGAACACAAGACAAAAGAAACAGCAGGCAAGCAACAGCAGCTATTCCGAGCCTTTGTGAATTGAAAAGCATACGGCTTCTTTCTTGGGGCTGTTGTGCAATCCGATCCTGTAGTCTTTGTTGCAGTAGTGTCAGTTTGGCGTGACTAACACCTTTATGTGCATATCCTTCAATCGCATCACTTAAGAAAGGATCATCTAGGGCCTGCCGTTCAAGCTGATTCATTTCTTCTGGAGTCAGTTCTCCCCGAAGATATTGTTGTATCCTAATTATATTGTAAGTATTATCCATTTCCATTTTTTTCCATACAGATTTTTAAATTTCGCTTTCCGTTTTGGATGTAACTTTTTACCTTACTAATATCATAACCTGTAATTTCACAAATATCCTTATAACATTTTTGATCTAGATAAAATAGTTTAATACACTCCTTTTGCTCGTTATTTAGATATTCGAGGCATTTTTCCATTGAGCTTAATTTGGCCTCGAGCATATTATCCTCAAAGGATTGATGCTCAATCAGCTCATTTTCCATAAAAGAATTTTCATCCAGCGAAACGGTAATGGTTTTGCCGGAAGATCTTAGCTCCATTAAGCAATAATTCCGGGCAAAAGAATAAAGCCAACTTTTAAAATTACTTACTTCGTGTATGCGTAATTTTTTTATTAACTGTTCAAAAATTTGCATAACCGCATCTTCGCTCTTGCTTTCGTCTTTGAGATATCTAAGACATAAACCATATACCAGAGGCATATAAGGTTCATAGAGGGTGCCAAGGAGGTTGAGATCTCCAGTTGATTTATACTGTTTTAATAAATCTGTCTCCGATTGCTGATACGTTCGTTTAAAGACCAATTTTTAAGGTTTTTGATATTTCTAATGTAGTCAAATTATATAAAAGATACAATTCATGAAAATAAATCTCGATGAGGATAATTTGGGAAGGCTAATCCAATAGCTGCCCTATGCAGCGTTGCTTCGTTTGACTTATCGCGATAGATCCTCACAAGGCCACCTTGCCTAGGATGACTATTGAATTTCCGAGCTCATAGAGAATAATCGAATTCAGGTTATAAACAATTAGAGTACAGTCTTGTTATATGGAAACAATCAAATAAACTGATTATGAAACAAGCATGGCCATATGGTGTACTGATCGGAATTCTCAGTGGGATCTGGATTTTTGTTATACAAAAATTTGGTGTTTATAATTTGGATACCATTTCTTCAAATGGTTTCTTGGGGATAACATGGATGGAATACCTCTCTGTGTTAATCCCTTTTGTAGGTTTATATTTTGGAATTCGAAATTACAAAAGAACCTTACCCAACAGAGATATTTCCTTTTTTCGAGCTTTTGTACAGGGATTCATGATTTTATTGGTTGGAGGAGCTTTAGCGGGGCTCGCAACGGCGATACTACTGCAATATGAAAGCCAGCCATACACAGAAGAATATATTGGGAGATTCGGAGGAGCCCTTTTAGTTGGAATCCTATTGAATTTTGCAGTAAGTTTATGGTTTATGAACCGTCCAAGGGAGCTTTAGGATTTAATTGTATTATTTATGTTTTCATCTATGTATGAGTTTTCAATAGCGGGTAGAGATTGATATCTTAGGGGTTTATAGGCTGTTTTGTAAATTGCATATAAAATTTAAGATATCTAAGTTTTTGATGTACTTTCGTGCAAATGGAATTTAACATAAATAATTTAGACCAGGAGACGATAATTGCTGCAGGGGTTTTTGCGTTAATATGCTTAATTATTAAGGCCTTCTATGCTAATACGTTTCGAGCAACATTAAAGTTGATCGATCCGGTTAATCGACATATGAAACCATGGGAGGCGTGGCTAATTTTAATTCCTATTTTCAATATTTATTGGAACTTTGAGCTAGCAAGAAGGATGTCAGATTCTTTGACAAATGAATTTTATGATCGGAAGATTGCAGAAGAAGAGTTTCCTGGACGTTCAACAGGAATAACGGTGGCTATATTATATTTGGTAACGATGTTCCCCTTATCTGTTAACCTTGTAATTGGTCTCAATTTGGTTTACTTTTTTTATTTTGTAGCCTATTGGGTAAAAATGAATAATTTCAGATCTCTTTTAAATGACCATAATGCGTTTTTGAAGGAAGAAAGCCAAAAAAATAATTTATAGGAACCCATGAAATTAGCTGAGTTAGCGAAATATTTAGAAGACATTGCCCCACTGCCTTATCAAGAATCTTACGATAATGCAGGTTTGTTAGTAGGCGATTATAACAAGGAAATAAATCAAGCGCTTATCTCGTTAGATTGTACTGAGGAAGTGATAGAAGAGGCTATACGTACAAATTGTGATTTAATTATTTCACATCATCCAATTGTGTTTAAAGGATTAAAACGATTTAATGGGAGCAATTATGTGGAAAGAGTTGTGATGAAAGCCATTAAACATGATATAGCGCTATACGCCATTCATACGAATCTGGATAATACGTTTGACGGTGTAAATAGAAAAATAGCAGAGAAATTAAAACTAGAGCACCTTTCCATATTATTGCCAAAAGAAAATCTTCTCAATAAATTAGCTGTATTTGTTCCTAAAGCTCATGCCGAATCGTTAAAGAGTGCATTGTTTAGTGCAGGTGCCGGGGCAATAGGGAATTATGACGAATGTAGTTTCAGTACCAGTGGTTTAGGATCTTTTCGAGCGAAGGAAGGTTCGAACCCATATGTCGGAACCATTGGAGAACAGCATACAGAACCTGAAGAGCGGATCGAAGTGATTTATCCGCAACATTTAGAACGAAAGCTTTTAATTGCGATGTATGAAAATCATCCTTATGAAGAGGTTGCTTATGATATATATAGGTTGCAGAATACTTATGGCCGTGTTGGCAGCGGAATGATTGGAATGCTAGCAACACCGTTAAATGAGATAGAATTTTTGCAGCATTTAAAGGAAAGTCTTCATTTGCAGGTTGTTAGATATACAAAACTACGAAATAAAAATGTCCAACGAGTTGCCGTTTGTGGTGGTGCGGGAGGCTTTTTATTGTCGCAGGCCATTCGAATGGGCGCAGATGCCTTTGTAACGGCTGATTATAAGTATCATGAGTTTTTTGATGCCGAAGGAAAAATCATTATTGCCGATGTTGGACATTTTGAAAGTGAGCAGTTTACACAAGAATTATTGTTGGAAATAATTCAAAAAAAATTTCCTAACTTTGCAGTCCGTTTAACCGGAATAAATACAAACCCAATAAATTATTATATTTAATGGAACAAACCGTAGAGCAAAAATTGCAGGCCCTTTGGGATTTGCAGACAATCCATACTAAAATTGATAAGATTCGTCAAGTTCGTGGCGAATTGCCAATCGAGGTGGCAGACCTTGAGGATGAGGTAGCAGGACTAGAGACACGTATCGAGAAAATCAGAACTGAACTGGATGATTTAGAAGATGCTATCGTTAATCGTAAAAACATGATTAAGGAGGCTCAGGCTGCGATCAAAAAATATGAGTCACAATTAAACGAGGTAAAAAATAACCGCGAGTACGATGCTATTACCAAAGAAATTGAGATTCAAGGATTAGAAATTCAAGTTTGTGAAAAAAAAATTCGCGAGCATGAATTTGAAATCAGAAATAAAACGGAAGGTTACGAAAAGACGCAAGGAGATTTAGAAGAGCGTAGAAAGGACTTATCGGTTAAGAAAGAGGAACTGGATACCATTACTTCGGAAACGCAAAAGGACGAGGATGCTTTAATACATAAAGCGGATGAAGCTGAATCTAAGATTGAAGAACGCTTGCTAATAGCATACAATAGATTACGTAACAACGCCAAGAACGGTCTTGCGGTGGTAACAATAGATCGAGACTCTTGCTCAGGTTGCCATAATCAAATACCTCCTCAAAGACAATTAGATATACGTCAACGTAAAAAAATTATTGTTTGCGAGCACTGCGGACGAATTTTGGTGGACGAGGCTTTTGTCGAAGATAATATTGTTCAGGCATAACACGCATTCATAGAATTGTAAAGCTCAGGTCATATGTCCTGGGCTTTTTTATTGCCTATTAGTTTTGGCACTGTTAATGCTATTTCGTACCTCAATTTGGTTCATCTATTCAATCCTTTAAATGGCACTTAGATTCATTTTATTTTTTCTATTTATGTTGGCCGGATTTGCATCCAAGGCCTCTTTCGAGTTTAGCACAAATTGTAAGAATGCTTACCGCGAGGTCATGAATCTAAAGCTAGATTTAGCAAGACAATATGTGGAGAAAGAAAGAGAAACGAATCCGGAGAATAGCATGATATATCTGATTGAGAATTACATCGACTATTTTTATATTCTTGCATCAGATAATAAGACTGAATTTGATAAGTTAAAAAAAAATAAGTCAATACGCTTATCGAAAATAAGTGCCGATAGTAAGGATTCACCGTATTATCTTTTTGCTCAAGCAGAGATTAATTTACAATGGTCGCTCTTGCGTGGACGATATCAAGAATATGTCACAAGTGCGCTGGAAATCAAACGTGCTTACAATATGCTTCAGGAGAACATTGAAAAATACCCGGAATTCATGCCGAATTACAAGGGGCTTGGGATGTTAAACGCCGTTATCGGGTCTTTACCTTCTGGCGCACAGAAGGCTTTGGGGACTCTTGGAGTACGGGGAAGCACCGAAAAGGGTGAAAAAATGTTGGAAGAGCTTGTGGGCAATTTACCTGGTTCATCATACGACATTTTTTATGACGAATCGGTTTTTTATTTAAGCCAGGTTTGGGTAAATATAACCAAAGAGAAAGATTCCTTCGAAAAAATAATTGCAGCCACTGAAAGATTAAATGAAACGAGCTTATTAAAAGTATATATTCGAGCATACGCTGCATATAAGACGGGTCATAATGGAGCGGCTATTAGTTATTTAACGAACAGACCTACTAAATCAGGCTACACGGATTATCCCTATCTTAATTATCTGCTTGGTATGGCAAAACTTAATAAGCTCGATATGTCGGCTTCTATTCAATTCAATGATTTTTTGCAATCTACTAAGGGGGCAAGCCTTATTAAAGACACTTATTTGCATTTGGCGTACATCGCAATATTAAAGGGCGATAGGGCTAAATACCATACGCTTATAGCAATGGTAAAAAAAGAGGGTGCTTCTTTTGATGAAAAAGACAAGCAGGCTATCAACGAAGCCAATGAGGGGGAACCGAATCCTGCTTTGCTGAGAGCAAGGTTTTTATTTGATGGAGGATACTACGACAAGGCGAAAGAAATTCTTAACAATGAAAATGCTAATACCTATAAAGAAAAGCGATACAAAATAGAATACTGCTATCGATTTGGACGGGTTTTTCATGAAACCGGAGGGATGGCTGGGGCGATCAAATTTTATAACTACACCATCATCTTTGGTGAGCATAGTAAATATTATTACGCTGCTAATGCCGCCGTACTATTAGGTGATATATATGTGGGAAAGCGGCAATATAAACAGGCCGCAGAATCTTATAATAAGGCGATTAACATGAAAGATCATGATTACGAAAGTAGCATAGAAAATAGAGCTAAAGAGGGTTTAAAAAGGATAGAAGGTAGATTTTAATTTTCTTAATTTTACAGCATGAGTATTTTGATAGAGTCACACGAGCATCAGGTTACCGAACGTTTCTTGCGTTATGTTAAGGTGGATACACAAAGCGATCCATCTTCCTTAAGCCAACCGTCTACAGCGAAGCAAAAAGAATTGGGAAAAATTTTAGTTGAAGAGTTATTGGCACTTGGAATAAGCGATGCCCATTTGGATGAATATGGTTATGTGTACGCAACCCTTGAAAGTAACACTCCTGAAAGCAATATTCCGGTTATTTGCTTTTGTTCTCACATGGATACTTCTCCCGATTGCAGTGGCAAAGATGTTAAACCGATCATCCATTATAACTATCAAGGGCAAGACCTCATTTTACCGGACGATAACGGTCAAGTTATTACAGAATTGAACCATCCTGATTTAGCGAATCAACATAGTAACGATATCATTACAGCAAGTGGAACCACCTTATTGGGCGCGGATAATAAGGCCGGATTAGCAGCAATAATGGATGCAGTATCGTTGCTGATAAAGCATCCTGAAATTAGGCATGGTAAAATCCGTCTTTTATTTACACCAGACGAAGAAATAGGACGTGGAGTAAATAAGGTAGATCTTAAAAAATTGGGAGCAGACTTCGGTTACACGGTTGACGGGGAGACACTCGGATCTATTGAAGACGAAACATTTTCTGCGGATGGCGTCGTTGTAACAATAAATGGAATAAGTGCTCACCCAGGTTTTGCGAAAGGGAGAATGAAGAGCGCCATCAAGATAGCAGCTGAAATAGTCGACGCGCTGCCAAAAGATCGATTATCACCAGAAACAACTACGGGTAAAGAAGGATTTATCCACCCCGTTTCAATAATGGGTACGGTAGAACAAGCGACAATTGAATTCATTGTAAGAGATTTTTCGGACACGCTTCTCGAACAACACGAACAGGAGCTTGAAGCCGTTGTTAGGCGTGTTATCAATCAATATCCAAACTGCAGCTATTCATTAAAAATTCAAGAACAATACAGAAATATGAAGCAGGTACTTGATAAGTATCCTGAAGTAATGAATATCGGATTAAAGGCAATACAACAGGCAGGTTTGACACCTATCAGAAGAAGTATACGTGGAGGGACTGATGGATCTCGTTTATCATTTATGGGATTGCCTTGTCCGAACATCTTTGCTGGAGAACATGCCTTTCATGGTAAACAAGAATGGGTTTCTGTTCAAGACATGCAGCATGCATCGCTAACCATTATTAATATCGCCCGGCTTTGGGCAGAGCGGGGGGAGGTATCGTGAGAGCCGTTATACAGCGCGTTTCTAGGGCCTCGTGTAAAGTAGCAGATAAAATAACGGGTCAGATTGATGACGGATTACTTGTCTTATTGGGTATCGAGCAAGATGACACAGTAGACGATGTGAAGTGGCTAGCCTCAAAAATCGTAAATATGCGTATTTTCGGAGATGAGAAAGGGCTAATGAATCGATCCATTTTAGATATAGAAGGAAACATATTACTTATTTCGCAGTTTACATTATTTGCACAAACAAAAAAAGGAAATAGACCTTCGTTTATTCGTGCAGCCAAACAGTTGGTTGCTGTGCCTCTCTATGAAAAGATGATTGAAGAATTGGAATTTCTGTTAAATAAGAAGATAGCAACAGGCGTATTTGGAGCAGATATGAAAATTAGCCTGCTCAACGACGGGCCGGTTACTATTATGATGAATACAAAAGATAAAGAAAATTATTAATTAAAGTGCGCTGAGAAGCAAGCTTATCACTATGGCGAGATGACTATACAAGAAGCACAAGAAACAGTAGATAATTGGATTAAAACCATTGGTGTTCGTTATTTTAATGAGCTTACTAATACAGCTATGTTGATGGAGGAAGTAGGGGAAGTGGCCCGTATAATGGCAAGGCAATATGGAGAACAATCTTTCAAAAAATCAGACAAAGAGGTAAACCTTGCTGATGAAATGGCAGACGTTTTATTTGTGCTGATCTGTTTGGCTAACCAAACGGGAATAAACCTTACGGAAGCCTTGGAGAAAAACTTAGAGAAAAAAAATATACGGGATAAAGACCGACATCAAAATAATGAAAAATTAAAATAGCTCGCTATCGTTTAAATGAGCAACCAGAATATTTTTCACATTCTTTTTCAGTATGTGTGCGGCATATAAGCTCCTCTTGCCTGTTTGACATAGTAAAATCATAGCATTGGCCGAGTGCATCTCTTCTTTTTTGGCTATAAGATCAAAAAGGGGGATATTTTGACCACCAATATTATATTCGTCGAACTCCCATTGCTCACGAACATCAATAAGTCGCGTTTTTGGATTTTTTTCTAAATATTCTTGCACTTCTCGGACGGTTAACAAGATTTTGTTTGTTCCATTTTCATTCTTGGCAACCTTGTCATGCCCGTTATTTTGCGCTAAGGCTACTTCGGTTTTAACCAATGGGAGTTTAGTGATGGTCTGATGTTCGGGAATGGCATCAATGTATATCATCTGATGATGATTACTTTGTATATCGATCAATAATAATTTACCGGAAAGGACCTCGCCATAATCGGTGATTATTTTGATTACTTCATTAGCCATATAAAGTGCAATCAGTCCTGGAAGCACATTTAAAACACCATTTACCGAGCATGTAGTACAATCATCATCCCACGGTTCTTCAGGAAAAAGACACCTATAAGTAGGGCCTCCTTTGTAATTGAACACCGAGAGCTGGCCTACGTAATCATTGATTGCTCCTGATACGAGTGGTTTGCCCGTTATAACGCAAGCATCATTTATTAAAAATCGAGTAGCGAAATTATCAGTTCCGTCAACAACAATATCGTAATTATTGAAAATTTCTAAAATATTTTCACTGTTTAAATAGAAATTATAAGTTTCTATATGAACAAGGGGTTGTAAAGAGGTTAATTTTTTTGAAGCAACTTGTGCTTTAGAAAAACCTACATCTTGCATGTTGTAAAGAATTTGTCTATGCAAGTTGCTGGGCGACACCCTGTCTCCATCTACAATTCCTACTGTTTTTACCCCGGCGGTAACTAAATACTGAAGTAAAGGGCAGCCTAAACCTCCAGCGCCGACAACCAATACTTTTGCATTAAAGAGTTTGTTTTGAGCAGTCTCGCCAAAATCTTTTAACTTTAAATGGCGGTCAAAATATTGTCTTTCTTGTTGTAACATATTACATCGTGCTAAGTGTTTTGAAGAATGGGGTCCCAGTCTTTCCAAATGGGTTCGTATCCCGCTTCCTTAATAATGCGCGCAATCTGTGCGGGAGATCTACTGTCGTCGATTTCAAACTGTTCTAGACTTTCGGGCTCAACAGTATAGCCTCCAGGATTTGTTTTGGAACCGGCACTAATGGACGTGATGCCTAACTTAATGATGTTGTTACGAAAGGTCTCACTTTCGCGTGTGGACATAGAAAGTTCTATATCGCTGTTGAAAATTCGCCACGCACAAATTAGCTGAACCAGTTCAGCATCCGTTATAATTGACTTAGGTTTTAACCCGCCGGCATGTGGGCGTAATCGTGGAAAAGAAACCGAAAACTTGCTTTTCCAATAATGCTTTTCTAAATAAAGTAGATGAAGAGCCGTAAAGGCACTATCCGTGCGCCAATCATCTAATCCCAAAAGGGCACCTAAACCTATTTTATGTATACCAGCCTTTCCAATCCTGTCGGGTGTTTCAAGTCGGTAATAGAAGTTGGATTTTTTGCCTTTGGGATGATGCGTTTTATAGTTACGCTGGTGATAAGTTTCTTGGTATACCAAAATTGTATTTACACCGAGCGTGTGCAATATGGCATATTCGTGTTCATCGAGTGGCTGTATCTCCATTGCTACATGAGCAAAATGAGATTTAACGATAGGGAGTATTTTTTTAAAGTAATCCATGCCAACCAATTGCTGGGCTTCTCCCGTTACCAATAATATGTGTTGGTAACCCATCTGTTTAATGGCATCAATTTCTTGTAATAACTCGAAGGTAGTTAATGTTTTGCGTGGTATTTTGTTATCTAAACTGAAACCGCAATATGTACATATATTTTGGCATTCATTTGATAAATATAGCGGCGCATATAATTGGATTGTCTTACCAAAACGTTTTTGCGTTTCAAGATGGCTTAATTGGGCCATCCGCTCTATAAAGGGTGCCGCAGCAGGTGAGATTAAAGCCTTAAAATCTTCAAATGATCGCTTTATGTTGCTTAAGGCTTTTTCAACATCCGAGGACTTTTTTTCATAAATAGAAATTTGCTCCCCTTCCCATCTATATTTGTTAAAACTTTCCGAAAACATATTTTAAACGGTTAAGAATGAAGTAAGCGGACTAGAGGCGGAGGCACCTTTTTTTAGCATTGGGCTTAAACCTGACTCATAGGCTAATCTGCCCGCAATAACCGCCTGTTTAAATGCCAGTGCCATGTTGCTAGGATTCGCGGCTGTAGCAATTGCTGTATTTACAAGCACAGCATCTGCTCCTATTTCCATTGCTTGAGCAGCATGGCTAGGTTTTCCAATGCCTGCATCAATTATAACGGGTACTGTCGACTGTGCGATGATAATCTCCAGCATGGACAACGTTTCCAGGCCGCGATTGCTTCCAATAGGAGCGCCCAGAGGCATTACTGCCGCAACCCCAACCTCTTCCAAGCGTTTACATAATACAGGATCTGCATGGCAATAAGGGAGTACTATAAAACCTAATTTAACAAGCTCCTCCGCTGCTTTTAACGTTTCAATAGGGTCGGGCATTAAATATTTGGGATCTGGGTGTATTTCAAGTTTTAGCCAATTTGTTTCCAGCGCTTCTCTTGCTAATTCCCCAGCAAGAATAGCCTCTTTGGCTGTCCGGACACCGGAAGTGTTGGGTAATAAGTTAATGTGAGCATGATGAAGGCTGGCTAACAAATGATCTTGGGTGCCCTCTTGGTGTTCAATACGTTTTAATGCTACTGTTACCAACTCACTTTCAGAAATTAAGAGCGCTTCTTCCATCGCTTTTGTAGATCCAAATTTTCCTGTTCCGGTAAACAGCCGTGAGGAGAAAATTTTATCGGCAATCTTTAATGTTTGTGTCATACGTTCAGTTCAATTTCTTTTAATATGTTATTACATAAAGTTTGTGGGGAAGCGCTATTGGTAATTGCTCCTGAAAGCGCAATTCCATGTATACCAGTATTAAACAAGGCAGTAAGGTCATTCAGTAAGATGCCACCTATGGCAATAATAGGAATGGAGATATTGTGATCAGCCATTTTCTGAAGAATATTCAAATAACCGGAAAGTCCTAAAATCGGACTTAGCTTGGTCTTTGTGGGGGTGTGTCGATAGGGACCTAGTCCGATGTAATCAATAGGTAACAAGCTGAGGCGGAGGATGTCATCAAAGGTATTGGCTGTGCATCCGATAATTTTGTCATCTCCAAGGATTTCGCGTGCTTTCACAGGGTTCATATCTTCATTACCGAGGTGAACGCCGTCTGCTTCCAACTCTTGCGCAAGAAATACCCTGTCATTTATTATAAAGGTTGCTTTATTTGCTTTCGCTAGATTCATACTGAGAGAGGCTTCCTGCCTAAAAGCTGAATCAGTCAAATCTTTTCGTCGGAATTGAATCCATTCTACCCCTGCTGCTGCAACAATTTTTACCTGCTCCAAGGTGCTTAAATGGCTGGTAGGATGGGTAATATAGTGAAGTTTTGCAATGACTTTCATCTAATTTATTAAGTTTTTGATATAAAGAAAACGCTTTAAAGGACTGTCACTTTCCCATACGTATCCCAGTAATGCCGCTCCATCAAATCCATGCTCTTTTACTTTTTGTATGTTTTGGTCGTTAATGCCTCCTAAGGCAACTAACGTACCTTTTCTTGCATGTGTGCCAAGGGAAAGCAATTCACGATTGCCTAGATATCCCCTTTTTGATATGCTGTCATATAAGGGACTTATAAAAAGCTGGCCTTCTCGTCTATCCAGTTCTTTGAGCTCCGCTTGCGCATGAATCGAAGTAGATACTATACCAAAGGGCATTCTTAGAGATTTAAATTGTCTTCTATTAACATGAACGCCTGCTAAATTGAAGTGGTCCATTAATTCAAGATGCTTATGAACAATAATTCTATTATGAAACGCGCTATTGATAGCCATAATAAACCGTTTTACAGTGTCTAAATCTGCTAAGGGTTTCCTTATGTGCAAGCGTTGTAAACCCGCTTCAAACAGTCCCTCAAGATGCTCAACTTCATCCTTCAAAAAGGTTTCCGCTGTTATGACAATGGTTTCCATAGGTTTTTACCAGCTGCATTAGGAATAGATCTCAAAGTTGTTATTTCTAAATTCCGCTGCTTTCTCATCCATACCTTTGTCCAAAGCTGCACCTTCGTCTAAGCCCTGCTCTTCTGCGTATTTTCTAACATCTTGCGTGATCTTCATACTACAGAAGTTTGGACCGCACATGCTGCAGAAGTGAGCTGTTTTGGCTCCCTCTGCAGGAAGCGTTTCATCGTGAAATTCACGCGCAGTATCTGGATCTAAGGCCAAATTGAATTGATCGTCCCACCTGAATTCAAATCGCGCTTTACTCATTGCATTATCACGATGTTGGGCTCCTGGATGTCCTTTTGCCAGATCTGCTGCATGTGCAGCGATCTTATAGGTGATAACACCATCTTTTACATCTTTTTTATTAGGTAAGCCTAAATGCTCTTTGGGTGTTACGTAGCAAAGCATGGATGTGCCAAACCACCCTATCATCGCTGCCCCAATGCCAGACGTAATGTGATCATATCCGGGAGCTATATCCGTGGTAAGTGGCCCTAAGGTGTAGAAAGGAGCCTCACCGCATTCTTTCAGCTGCTTATCCATGTTTTCTTTGATCATATGCATCGGAACATGCCCGGGCCCCTCAATCATGGTTTGAACGTCATGTTTCCATGCAAGCTGCGTTAATTCTCCTAAGGTTTCGAGCTCGGCAAATTGGGCCGCATCATTCGCGTCAGCGATTGAGCCCGGTCGTAAGCCATCTCCCAAGGAGAAACTGACGTCATAAGCCTTCATAATTTCGCAGATGTCTTCGAAATGCGTATATAAAAAATTCTCTTGATGATGCGCTAAACACCATTTAGCCATAATCGATCCTCCTCGTGAAACAATACCCGTTACTCGTTTTGCAGTGAGCGGTACATAAGGAAGACGAACCCCTGCGTGGATGGTGAAATAATCTACGCCCTGCTCTGCCTGTTCGATAAGCGTATCTTTAAAGATGTCCCAAGTTAATTCTTCCGCTTTTCCATTTACTTTTTCTAGTGCTTGATAAATAGGAACGGTGCCTATTGGAACGGGTGAATTTCTGATAATCCATTCACGTGTTTCATGAATATTTTTACCTGTAGATAAATCCATCACGGTATCTGCCCCCCATCGGATGGCCCAAACCATTTTCTCCACTTCCTCTTCAATACTGGAGGTTACTGCTGAATTGCCAATATTCGCATTTATTTTAACCAAAAAATTCCTTCCAATAATCATTGGTTCTATTTCTGGGTGATTAATATTGCTTGGAAGTACTGCTCTTCCTCTAGCAATTTCTTCTCGCACAAACTCAGGAGTTATGAAGCCCTTGTGACTAAAGGCACCGAAGCTGTGTCCTTTATGTTGTTGCCACATGTTGTTGTTTTTACTATAGAGCTCTTCTAGACGCTGGTTTTCTCTAATGGCAATAAATTCCATTTCAGGTGTAATAATTCCCTGCTTGGCATAGTGCATCTGAGAAACGTTGTGACCTTGTTTTGCCTTTCTGGGCTTCTGTGAATATTCAAACCGTAAATAATTGAGATCCGGATTGAAAAGACGCGATTTTCCATATTCGGAAGAGATGGACTCGAGCCTGGTTGTATCATTGCGATCTTCGATCCATTGCTCACGTAGCTTGGGTAGCCCTTTCCGAACATCAATTTCTACTGCCGGATCTGTATAAGGCCCGCTGGTGTCATAAATGGTGACAGGCGGATTTTCTTCTGTTATATTGCGAAAGCGATCGGTAGTGGGAGCCAAACTAATTTCACGCATAGGAATAAGGATTTTATGGATATTACCCTTAACATAAATTTTCTTTGAACCAGGAAAAGGTGTTCTACTGATTGTTTGTTCTGTGGGAAGTTTTTCTATTTTCATGGAGATAAGTTTAATTCGTTATTTTAGACAATCATATCACGTTAACCACCTTGAGCGGCCGTGATTATAGTTATTTGATCTGACGGTTGGAGTGAATAGGAATTCCAGGACGACTTTGGAACAACACGATTATTTACAGCGATTGCAACACCCTTTTTTAGCGAAAGGCCATAAAGCTGTAAGGCTTCAGTTAAACTATCGGAGTTTACGTAAAATGTTTTTTGATTGATGATGACTTCCATAATTGCAATAATTTTTTGCTTTAGAAGTCACCAAAGAAATAACAGTGATGAGGCTCTTACTTTTCCCTTCGCAGGCATTATCCTGAGCAGGTTGTGAGGGTAACTCTCAGCCCCAAAAATGGGACACCCCTAAAGCATTAAGTCAAAGGTATAAAATATTTTACCAATCTACCAAATACTTAATTTTAAAATTTGAATAGCATTTTTGTTACTAAATTTATATATGGATTGAGTTTTCGGCGATTTTAGAGGAGAAACCACTAATAATGATAGATAATTATTAATTTAATCCCTTTAAAGAATTACATTTACGGGCCTAAGATGTGTGAACGCTTAATGGAATTGCCGGATTTAGGCTTTGAAGTATAATTCCAACTGATGATTTTTATAATCAACGACTCTACAGATTAAAAAAACAAAAAAATAAACAGATGAAGACAATTTTTTTATGTTGCGGTATCTTATTAATGGGTGCATTACAAGTATATGGGCAAAATAATGCCGAAAAAGATATAAGAAGAGCGATGAGTTTACAGCAAGAGGCTTGGAACAAAGGGGATGTTGCTGCTTTTATGGAAACTTATTGGAAAAGTGATAGCCTGCTTTTTGTTGGAAGCAGTGGACCTGTATATGGATGGCAAGGGGCCTTTGATCGATATCTTAAAACCTATCCTGACCAAGCAAGTATGGGGACCCTTAAGTTTGACCTGTTGCAGATTAATCCACTTTCAGAAAGTTACTATTTTGTGCTTGGTAAGTGGCATTTGACACGGAAGAAGGGTAATATTGGGGGGACATTCACTCTTCTTTTTAAGAAAATAGCCGCTAAGTGGGTTATCATTTCCGATCACACCAGCCAAAGTTAAGCTGCCAAGGCTTCTTTCTAGGGTATGGTCGTCTATGTTTAAACAGGTGACTACTCGCTAAAGAAAGACATCTAATTCTAACAGCACGGGGCAATGATCCGAATGTACCGCTTCTGGTAAAATTTGTGCGTGTCTAATCTTATGCTCAAGAGCTTTGCTTACCATGTTATAATCAATACGCCAGCCCAAGTTTTTAGCGCGGGCGTTGGCACGATAGCTCCACCAGGTATAATGATGGGGTTCGGGGTGTAGGTGTCTAAAAGAATCGATATAACCACTATTTATAAAACTGTCCATCCACGCCCTCTCTTCCGGTAAAAAGCCAGATGAGTTAGCGTTAGCCTTAGGGTTGTGAATATCAATAGCTTTATGGCAGATATTGTAATCTCCAGAAATAACAAGGTTGGGTATTTCCGTAAGAAGTTTGTCGCTATACCGTTGAAAGTCGTCCAAGAATTGATACTTGAAATCTTGCCTTAAATCTCCGCTAGATCCGGATGGAAAATATGCGCTGATAACAGAAAAGGCTTCAAAATCAGCACGGATTATTCTACCTTCCTTATCGTATAGCTCGATGCCACACCCGTATTCAATATGTTTAGGGGTCTTTTTTGTTAAAATGGCGGTACCACTATATCCCTTTTTTTCCGCGGGAAACCAATAATGTTCATAACCTAAGCCTTCTAGCAGTAGAAGATCAATTAATTGATCGGGAGATGCCTTAATTTCTTGTAGGCAAATAATATCGGCGTTGATTGTTTTGAGCCAACCTAATAAGTCCTTACGCAAGGCAGCCCTTATACCGTTTACGTTATAAGTTATGATTTTCGTCATTCGTTGTTTTGAATGCTATAAATATATTCATGACCATTCCATCGTGGTTGCTGTTAATAATTGTCTTTGGCAAAAAGGTCTAAAAAACGCCTGAATATGGATGGTTTGTAGGGCGTTCCTTTTAATTCGGCTTCTAATTTTCGCACAGCTAATGGTGTAAGGATATCCATCGTCATGATCTGGTTTTGTAGAGGTCTATCGTTACTGTCTGTAGGAAGAGCTGCGATGCTGTCTATAAAGTTTATGCCCTTAACAACTTCACCGAATACGGTATAGTTATAATCTAAAAAGGGGGAGCCTCCCAGCGTTTCATATACCTTGCGGTGTGTTTCTGGAATTTTTTGGCCTTTCAATTTTAGCTCTTCTATACGGTCCAGCTCTTTTGCAGTATATTTTTTGCCTTGTACCAAGTAAAATTGACTTGCGCTGGAAACCTTCTCCGGATTATCGTCTCGAGCTGCGGCAAGTGCACCTTTTTTGTGAAAAAGACTATCATTAAACTCTGCAGGGACGGTATAGCCTAAATCTCCTTCACCCAAAAGGGTACCGGCAGCTGCGCCTTTTGAATCTGGATCTCCGCCTTGAATCATAAAATCTTTTATTACTCTATGGAAAAGGGTGCTGTCGTAAATGCCCTCTTTAACGAGCTTGATAAAGTTGTCTCGATGTTTCGGAGTTAGATTGCTTAATTGTACAATACATTCTTTGTTGTTTACGGTTATACGGATATAACTATATTCGGGAGGTGCCGCATAACTAGAAAGACCTACAAAAATGCATAGCAATAAGAGAATAATTTTCTTCATTTTTAAGAAAAGATATAATTGTTTACAGCGTAGTTGAGTTAGGGATTTGTTCTTCAAAATAATCAATGATCAATGATTTAAGAATCATTTCTTGCTCCAGTAAAGTGTAATTCGGGATGGGCTTTATAAGTCGCCAATGGGGCCAGCCATCTTGGTCTAATCCTTCAAGTTCATAAAAACCCATACCGCTAAATAATCTACAGGTGGCTATATGCATTAGTTCCTCTTTCTGTCTTTTGCTGAACGTCATTGGACCCTTTCCTAGCTCTTGAACGCCAATTAGGAAAAGAAGAATTTTTATATCTGGTGTATCGGTATCAAAATGTGCCGCCGTGTATTTTTGCAATACACGCCAACGATTGTTGATTTCTGCTGCATTCATAATATACAAAGATAATATAATCATACCATTAGAGGCACCCTTTTTTGTTGCACTGTGTGTGGAAATAATTCCACAGTTTGTGGGAAATGAAAAAAAGTAAATGTTCTTAAACGGCGTTTTTTGTTGTATAAATGGCCTTTTTAAAATTGGCACGTTATTTCTATACTAAAATGCAGAATCAATGGGGCATGTGGCGAAGAAGTTTTGAAAGATCGCCCTATTTGAAAAGCGATGCAAGACCTGGAAAGGGAAGCTGAACAAAGAAGTGAATTATAGAGCCTTAATAGGCGTTTCATATATGAAGAAATGACTTTGCTTGCATAGAATATAGCAAAGTTAAAGGTAACGGTAAAGTACTTTAGAAGTATGTACTGTTTGTTTTAGTATCTGACGGAAGGCTACCAAACTCTTGGTAGCCTTTTTTTATGCTTATCTTTGTAAATAGATATTTAAAATTATTATAAGATGTTAGATATTCAGAGTCGGGAGGACATAGAGAGACTTGTTAGATCATTTTATGAGAGAGCTACAAAAGATGCATTGATTGGGCATTATTTTACAAGTGTTATTCCAATAAATTGGGATGAGCATATCCCGACTATTGTTTCATTTTGGGAGAACATTTTATTTAAAACTGGCGGATACAGCGGGGGCATGATGTTTAAGCATATGAACTTAAATTATCTATCTGCTTTTAAGACAATACATTTTGATAGGTGGCTAGAAATATGGAAAGGTACCGTTGATGAGTTATTTGTAGGAGTAAATGCAGAAGAAGTGAAGTTTCGAGCAAGCAGTATTGCCGTTATAATGCAAACGAAAATTGGTGTTTATAAAGCGGATACAAAAAAATAAAGCAGACCTTAAGGTCTGCTTTAACAATAAGAAAAGTATTTCTAGAATAATCTGTAACCAACTCCGATTGTCCAGAGACTTATTTTTTGTGATTCCGCGCC
Organism: Pseudosphingobacterium sp.; assembly: GCA_035565175.1. Lineage (GTDB taxonomy): Bacteria > Bacteroidota > Bacteroidia > Sphingobacteriales > Sphingobacteriaceae > Olivibacter. The sequence goes on along the minus strand of DATMSZ010000070.1, from coordinate 4,670 downwards.
ATCTTTGGTTAAGTTACTTAAACCATGTTCGTAACGTAAGTCAGCTCTAAATTTCATAATATCTACACCAACACCACCCGTAAGTGCAATTGATTGGTTGCGGTATTCTCCAGGTCTAGTTACGCCTGCAATACCGTCGAAAATAGAATTGTCTTTATCTATCAAAAAAGAAACCACTGGTCCAACCTGTACTCTTGCAGCGATAGGGCCTAATCCAATTCTTGTACCCAATAACAGCGGTAGGTCTAGACTCGTAAAATTTAAATCCACTTGCGCATTGTTTGCATCTGTCAATTTAGCTTCCGCGTTTTTACCGGTAATATAAAGTTCTGGTTGGAAATGTAGGCCGGCGCCTCCAATCCGCGCCCAGATTCCTGCTTGATAACCGGTTCGTGAGCTAGAATTTAACCACTCTCCATCGGTTTTCAAGGAAGAGAAGTTTAATCCGCCCTTTATACCTAATTGAAAGGTGGGCAGTAATTGTGCAGAGGCGAACGTTACTGTACTAATCAGTATACAAATAGATAAAAGTGCTTTTTTCATATTAATACGAAGTTTTTAATTGTTAATTATTAGCCTGGTAATATTTTAGTACCGTTTACGCTATCCACAAATTTCGAGCCTAAATGTTGGAATTGCTGGCAATACTTAATCGAGTAAAGCGTTTAATAAGAAGGTATGAGCAAATAGCGGCAGAAAATTTGTCAAATAAAAGGGCCTAAATTTTTGCAGTGTTTTGTTTTTCGAAGAAATTTTGTTTTATTTTGTTTAAAACCATAATTTATGACAGCTCTTACTTTAAACGAAGCAGATTGGCAAATTCTGAAAGAAAAAGTTAAACGTAAGTATAATCATCTTTCAGAAGAAGATCTTACTTACCAAGCTGGTAAGGAGCAAGAATTGATAGATAGATTGGCCCAAAGAGTAAAAAGAAAACCCGAATATATATTGTTCACGTTAAAAAAGGGGCTCGCCAATTTAGCTAGCAACAGGTTATAGCCAGCCTATTCTTTATGTCGTAGGGAAGGTTTAAAAGTCACCAGAAAATGAAACGATTAATCAAAGGCAAACGTTGGTTCACAGTGTCATTATGGTTGCTTTTCGGGCTTTTTCTTACCGCATTTACATTTATAAAAGATGACCTATTTCATATAGGCAAAAATCTCGAAATTTTTTCTGCATTGTACCGTCAAGTGAGCTTAAATTACGTTGATGAGGTAAACGCAGACGATTTAATGAAGGCGGGAATAACGGCTATGCTGGAAAGACTCGATCCTTATACAGAATTTATTCCGGAATCCGAATTGGAAGATTTTAAATTAAGATATGTTAGCACACAGTATAGCGGATTGGGTGCTCGGGTTATGAAAAGAGCTAATGGAGCTTTTTTTATTGCCGAGGTGTTTGAGCAAAGTCCAGCATTTAAAGTGGGTTTACACGTAGGAGACGAAATCCTTGCCATAGAAAATCAGCCGTTGAAAGGAAAGGAAGCGATAGATATCAGTAACAAGTTAAAGGGAAATGTAGGATCAGAAGTAAATCTGAAAATTCGCGAAAGCAAAAGCGGCCTGGTGAAAAATATTGTTGTAAAAAGAGGTCAGATCATTCAACCAAATGTCACTTTTTCAGCGTATTTAGAAGACGGGATAGCCTATATTAAACTTGATAAATTTTTAAGTGGAGCGGCAAATGAAGTGCGGAGTGCCTTGTTAACTTTTAAAGAGAAAGCGGCATTACGTGGATTAATACTCGACTTGCGGGATAATGGGGGCGGAATACTACAAGAGTCGGTAAAGATTGTTAATTTATTTGTTGATAAGGGTGAAGAAGTTGTTGTGCAGCGTGGCAGTCATGCCAATCAAGTATTTTCTTATGTTACTAATAATTCCCCTCTACTCCCCTCTATACCAATAGTGGTTTTAATAAACAACAATTCTGCTTCCGCCTCCGAAATTGTTGCCGGAGCATTACAGGATATGGATCGCGCCGTGGTATTGGGGGAACAGAGCTTCGGTAAAGGCCTAGTTCAGCAAACATATAGATTGCCCTATAACAACATGGTAAAGGTTACAGTTGCAAAATATTATACACCTTCTGGAAGATGCATACAAGCGTTGGATTATTCGCATAAAGACAGTATTGGACACGCACATAAAATGAATGATAGCCTAATTGCCGAGTATTCAACCAAAAATGGAAGAAAGGTGTACAACGGAAGCGGTATCTATCCCGATGTGGTGGTAAAAGAAAAGGGAACAAGTGCAATAGCAAAAGTATTAAGAAACAGATTTTATATTTCGGACTATGCCACGATCTATTATAACAAGCACCCTAAGATTGGAAAAGCCGAAATGTTCGAACTGACGGAGCGAGAGTATCAAGACTTTACGAACTATTTAAAGGGGAAAGATTTAAATTATAATTCAAAGTCGGCCTATCTTTTAAGCGAATTGAAAGCAGAAATTATCAAAAAAGATACAAGTGATGGCATCATGAATGACATCGGGAAACTGGAAACTAAAATAAAAGAGAATATTAATGACGAATTGCGGGTAAATAGAGAAGAGATTAAAGGGCTGTTAGAAAAAGAATTGTTGCGAGATACTATTTTCAAACAGGGGTGTATGAATTGACCAATAGAAGAGACACTGTTGTTTCGAGCGCCAAAAAGATCTTAAGAGAAGAGAAAAAGCTTGTTTATAATAACATTCTTCAGGGTAAGGGCGATTATCATACCATAGGAAAACCCAAAGTACATTTAGCTGCTGCAGATTTTAGAAAGTAGCATTAACTGTACTTTTCCCCTATTCGTTTAAAAAATGAATCTTTATACGTATCTCCTATCGGAATTAACTTTTCTTTAAGTGATATACGGCCCCGTTCAATACTTTCAATTTTTTCAAGCGCCACAATGTATGATTTATGGACCCGTATAAAGCGCTCTTCCGGAAGAGTTTCTTCCATACGCTTCATGTTCTGAAGCGTAATAATTCGTTCGTGGGACGTGAAAATAGAAATATAATCTTTTAAACCTTCTATATAATAGATATCATCATAATCTATCCTTTGTATTTTATGTTCTGTTTTTACGAAAATAAATTCTCCTCCTTTATTAGAAGATAACGATGTCTCTGCATTGGCACTTCGAGTATGTGCGTTGTTCTTTTGGCCAATTACCTTTTGTACAGATTTATAAAACCGATCAAATGCAATTGGTTTAAGCAGATAATCGGTAACATTTAGTTCATAACCTTCTAAAGCATATTGAGGATAGGCCGTTGTTAAGATTACGTCGCATTTGCCATTTATAATTTTCAAAAATTGAATGCCTGTTAATTCAGGCATCTGAATATCTAAAAATACCAAGTCAATGGCACCGCGTTGAACCAGACCTAATCCTTCGATCGCATTGGTGGTGCTTGCAGACAATGTTAACTCGGGTATTTTTTGGATATAATCGGTAATGATATCCAAGGCAAGAGGCTCATCATCTACTACTAAACATCGTATCATTTTTTTAAGAGATTTGCAATTTATAAATATACAAATAATTCGCTGCTGTAATAATCTTCATTATCCTGCACAATAAATGTGTGTTTATCGGGATAACCAAGCTCAAGACGGCGCTTTAAATTAGTTAATCCTATACCGCCCGTTTTGTCTTTATTTAGTTTGTTTTTCTTGTTCTGAGCTCTAAAATGTAATCGGTTGTTCTGTACCTCTACGGTAATACGTATAGGATGCTCTTTATCCGTTGCAACGCCGTGTTTAAATACGTTTTCAAGGAAGGAAATTACCAAAAGCGGCATAATGCGATGTTGGTAATTATCCACCTGAATGGTTAACTCTAGGTATACCTGTTCTTTAACTCTTAATTTCTGTAAATCTATGTAATTCTCCAAATAGTTTATTTCATCTTCCAGAGAAACCTTGTCGTCATTACTTTCATATAACATGTACCGCATGATTTCTGAAAGCTTTAATATTGCTTCGGGAGCTTTATCAGATTTTTGGTAGGCTAAGGAATAAATGTTGTTAAGTGAATTAAACAGGAAGTGAGGGTTAATTTGCGATTTAAGAAATGCCAGCTCAGCGTTTAATTTTTCGGTTTCCAATGTTTTCCTAGCCTGCTCCATTTGATAAGAATTCGACGCCAGTCTAAACCCATATCCTAATAACATAAAGAAAAGCGTAATGATAATAGCAGACGAAAAATATTCACCCTTTGTGAATGTCTTTTCTAATTTGTCTCCATAACGCATAAGAATATCGCTGTTGTAAACCGCAATAGCTAGTTTAACAAAAGCGACCGAGAGTGTAAAGGTAATGGCTACAAAAAAGCCAGTTAAATATCTTTTGTTACCAATAAAATAAGAAGATATTAAAAAATAGGAAATATAGAAGATGGCAATATTAAGAAGTGTGAATAAGGTATAAAAAGAGATATGTGGAATGCTTGTTTTATGTTCACTGGTCAAAAGTAATAAAACAGCAAGTACGAGCCATATCAGGATGTGATAGATAATATGGCCTTTTTTCATCTGTATATCATTTGTTTATTCATATTGTGTTCACCTTCAATTACATTCATGCTGCCGTCGGCGGTTTATTAATGTACTGTTTGTCTCCAATTGAATTAATGAGATCGCTCCGCTAAGTTTAAAGGTGAT
>DATMSZ010000069.1:0-3062 GCA_035565175.1 Pseudosphingobacterium sp. | reverse complement strand
CCGTTCAATGCTGCGAAGCACGAACAAAAATGTTCATTCAATTTAATATTGGGTTCTTAAAGGCTGTCTGTAAATCAAGGACAGCCTTTACCTGTTAAAAGAGATGAAGACTTTACTTGGCCGGGGCTAATAATTGCTTTAATGGGGATACCTATTTTTTTATTGTTAAGAAAAAAATTACGGTCAGTGCAGGATGATTCAAGGTTTATCCAGCACGCTGAGACAACAACACAAACTATTTAAAGCTGGGATATAATGAAAAGACAACAAAAATGTATGAAACCTTACCTGTTTCTGATTATCTATAATGTCGCTTGTTTGCTTTTTCACGGCCACGAAGTATTTGCGCAACAAAAAAGAAGGCCAAATATTATTTGGATCACCTGCGAAGATCTTTCTCCCTTTATTCATGTATACGGAGAGCAAGCGGTTAAAACACCAAATATTGATCAGTTGGCAAAAGAAGGAATCCGTTTTACACATATGTATACCACCGCTGGGGTATGTGCTCCCAGCCGATCATCTATCATTACTGGGATGTATCCAATTTCCATCGGTACACAACATATGAGAACAAGAACAGTTAATGCCAAATTTGCATCAAAAGGAATTCCGAGTTATGCTGCTGTAATTCCTGCGCAGGTTAAAGCTTTTCCAGAATATCTGAGAAAAATAGGTTATTACACAAGCAATAACGAAAAACAGGACTACCAGTTTGAGGTGCCTGTAACCGTTTGGGACGAAAATGGACCAGCTGCAACTTATCGTAACCGTAAGCAAGATCAGCCATTTTTTAGTGTTTATAATTTTTTTATCACTCATGAATCACAATTGTTCAATAGAAAAGATAGTCTGTCAGTAAATCCTGCTACTGTGAGGGTGCCGCCCTATTATAAAGATACACCCACTGCCAGACATGATATCGCCCGACAGTTAAGCAATGTGCAGATAATGGACCAACAGGTTGGTGAGCTGATTGCTAAGCTGAAGGCAGATGGTGTTTATGAAAATAGTTACATTTTCTTTTATAGCGACCATGGTGGCAGTACGCCATGGACTAAACGAGAAGTGTTGGAGCGGGGCACACACATTCCCTTTATTGTACGTTTACCAGAAGGGAGAAGAGCCGGAACAGTGGATGAAAGACTGCTTAGCAGTGTGAACCTGGCTCCCACGGTACTGTCGCTGGCCGGTGTCAATCTGCCTGATTATTTGCAGGGGAAACCGTTTTTGGAGCAAAGTGAACACTACCAACAAGATTACGTTTTTGCTGCTCGAGACCGTATGGATGAATTATACGATCGGGTTCGCTCAGTCAGGGATAAGCGCTTTCGCTATGTCCGGAATTTTATGCCCGAGCAATCCTCTTATCAGGACCTGAGATACCGAAAAAGCATTCCAATGATGCAGGAACTTCTGAAATTACATGAAGAAGGCTTGCTAGATGAGAACCAGGAAGCTTGGTTTAGGGTGCCTAAAGCCAAAGAAGAACTATATGATGTAGAAAGTGATCCAGATGAACTGCACAATTTGGTAAATAATCCAGATTATGTATCGAAGTTGGTTGAGCTTAGAAATGCCATGGATAGCTGGTTAAATGAGGTAGGAGATCAGTCCGTAGTCTCAGAACAGCAAATGGTAGCCAGTTGGTGGCAGGGTAAGAGTCATTCCCCCACGACCGCCGAGCCGGAGATCAAAGTATCCGATGGAGGGATACAATTGACCTGCGCCACGCCTGGAGCATCCATTGGTTACAGAATTGTAAAGGGAGGGGATATTAAAAAGAAGCGACCTATACTTACCTGGGATATGCGTTTGGTATCCGGTGCAGTAAAGGAAGGTGATTTGTTAGAGGTGGAACCAGCATGGCATGTATACCAAGGAGAAACAATCAAGTTGGCTCCTGGAGAGAAATTGGTAGTGGAGGCGATGCGCATTGGTTATGAGCCAAGTCACGCAACTATGACATTATAAGAGAAGTAATCCCTTGATCAAATAGAAGTTTGTTAACCTTAAAATTTAGATTATGGAAGAATTCTTTCAATATTTATTTGAAAAACATCAAAAGGCCCGGGATATGGGTAGTACATTGGCGAAACTTCGTACCTTGTGAAGATTTAACGCGATATCCAACAGAAATGATAACATCGAGATTATAGTACTCTATTTTCCGTTTAACCTTTCTACTTCCTTCAAGTTGAACTATCAAGCATTCCTTGACAGTTGCTGCCTTATTTAACTCTCCTTCTTTAAAACAATTATTGATGTGTAGACTGATATTCTGTTTGGTCTGATTAAACAAACTGGTCATTTGCTGCTGCGTCAGCCATACAGTATCCTGCTCGAACGTTACCTCGATCTTCGTTTGGCCATCACTAGCTTGATATATTTCAATTTGGTTTTTCATTAGAATAATTATTCGTTTAGTGTTTTGTTTTTAATGGAACTCATGAGCTCTCTTCGGTCGGTCTGTTTTATAAAGGCAATGAAGCTTGCATGAATTATTCGTACTCTTTTTTGAATGGCAATTCATGCAGGTTTTATCTATTTCAATATTAATTCTTTTGGTTAGGCCCGAGAAATGCCATAATCTTAAGGTTTGATATGGGTAAAAACACTAAAAAATTAGCTTTACCAAGCGTGGAAAGGAAAAATATTTGTGCATCAATGGCTGTTTTTGTTTGCCTCCTAGCAGGTGGTTACACTCTTTTGTGAAAAATGACAAAGAGGTAATGGACGCACTTGTTAAGTGGTCCGGGTTTCCCGGAAGCAGAAATCTTAAGTAAAATCGAGTTCGGAAAGGGGCCTGAAATAGTTATTAAGGAATTGGGGAGCAGTTCTGAATATGGTTATTTTAATGATGCTGAAGATCCAAATGTAGTAAATGTCAACGCCAGCTGGGTAAGGGGTCTTGAAGCAGCTAATCTTACAAGTACACAACAAGCGACAGTATTTCTACTTGGCGTTACCTTACTTCACGAATTCGTTCATCAGGCCCGATTTGCAAATAATCTAGATCACAATTACGAATATGCTTTAGGCTTTGAAAATTCATCTTTCGG
>DATMSZ010000068.1:0-6500 GCA_035565175.1 Pseudosphingobacterium sp. | reverse complement strand
CTGTTCCAAAGGTATCATATTCACTTTCATTCCTTCTGGGAAAACCGCTGATGCCTTTATATCTTCGATTGGTGTTGAAAACATCTTTTCTACCGGTGAGAATTTTGTGGCCATAGGCCTGATGACCTACATCCCAAACCAACTGATCATAGGGGGTATTCATAGCATAATGCAAGGCAGCCGTCAACTCAACAGTTCCCAAACTGGCTCCAAAATGCCCGCCATTTGAACTTACAGTCTCAATGATAAATGCCCGCAGTTCTTCACATAATTGAGGGAGTTGTGAAAGACGTATCTTTCGCAGATCTGCAGGAAAATGTATTTGATCGAGTAATGGTAACTGACTTTTTTTCATCTTTGTAATTTTTTTTAAAAGGTGATGAAGCTATCATGATTTGTTTTTCACTTCTGTATGCCTTTCAGCGGTGTTCAAGAGAGCGCTGTGCCTAGTTCTTCTACCGAGCCTTATTCTCAATACGTTGGATGTCCTACTATTAATGAAAGAAGTATAGTCAAATCTTAAGATTGTCGGACCAATAAAAAATTGGCCAGTTCGGTAAGCTTCTCCTTCCTGTAAGTCGGAACGTCAATTTTATCCAGGCTATCAAAAGCAATCTCCGTATAACGTATGATAGCTTCACTGGCCCATTGATCCACCTGCAGCTCCCTGTATAAGCCAATAACAGCATTGATTCTGCTCTGGCCAGGCTTCTTCATCGCTCTTTTCAGTTGTATTTTCTGCTGCGGTTTTGCCTCTTCAAAGGCTTTCAGTAAAAGCGCTGTTTTTTTGTTCTCCAAGATGTCACTTCCCACCTGTTTTCCCATTTTGGAGGTTTCACCGAATGCGTCCAAAAAATCATCCTGTATCTGAAAGGCAATGCCCATATTTTTTCCGAACTCATACATATAGTGCTGCTGCTGCTCGTTTGCCGAACCTATAATGGCGCCAATCTGGGCGGCAACCCCCAAGAGAACGGAGGTCTTAAAGGTGACCATTTTAAGATAATCTGTGTATCTTATACTTTCAATCTCACTTTCTTCAAAATCGATGTCCATCTGTTGCCCCTCGCATATTTTACAGGCCATATCCGAAAATAAATTGACAATAAGTCCCCGGTACTTTTCACTGGTTCTGTTCAAAAATGAAAAGGCGTGGATGAGCAAAATGTCTCCGGCTAATATAGCTGTGTTTTCGCCGTATTTGATGTGCAAAGTAGGCCGCCCTCTCCTTAGTACAGAACGGTCCATGATGTCATCATGGACAAGTGTGAAATTGTGAAATAATTCAATCGCATTACCTACGGTATACGCATCCGGATGTAGCTCATCGAAAAGCTCGTTGCTCATCAGGCACAAAGCAGGCCTTATTCGTTTACCCGGATAATTCATAAAGTAAGCTACCGGATTATAGAGGTTTTCCGGGGAAGAGGGGAACTCAATGGAACTTAACTGGCCCTGAAAGAGTTCGTACATTTTGGAGAACGAGTGCATAAGTCATCATGACTAGTAAAAAAATCGATTTATTAAGCCTTTAGAGAGAAATGGAAGTACCTTTATTGTTAAAATTTAAGTTTATTGTTATATAAAGTTAACTACTTGTTGACCAAATAATTTATTCATTTTGTTCATTTTGTTTAAGAGGTGAACTTTACATGTAAGGCTAATGTAGTAACACTACTGTCAAAAACGTTGAAAAATAATTAAGGAAAAAGGGGGAGGTACGGCTGAAAAGCCATATGTTTTGGGTGCTAAAATCAAACATTAACCTCCGATGGTAAATATAAGTTTATTCAGTCAATTGTTATCGTATTTTCCAGGGGGAAAATTAGACAGGTGGAAAAAAAAACGTAGCTCGGACAAGCATAGTAAAGGATCAACAGCTGGCCACATCTGGTATCGATGCTTTTCTGCCATATGTAGGAGGAGCCGGTTCGGCACAGGACATCAGCCAGGGCATAGCTATTGGTCTTAAAAGTATCAGTCGCGCAGTCTTTGTGGGTGATTGGACATTATCTCAATTGTGGCTATTTATAGTAGCACTTAATTATTGGGGTTATAATTGCCGGAATTGTATATAAAGGACTACTCTCTAAAGAAGATTAATACCCTTTCCGCAGCAGAAAATTCGCCTTAAAAAACGGATGCAAAGAGACTTTTGCTTCCGTTTTTTTACCCCTTAAGCGCAATGCAGTAAAATGATTAAGCTGACAATTCTGATTTTTAATTATACCATATTTATTTGCCGAAATTTTTATGATCTTCAACGTTTTTATCCATTTGTTCTTTTGTATGGCTTTCCGAAACAATCAGTCGAACTCTTCCTTCCAGAACAGGTACCGCCGGATAGATTACGGTCACCGTGTATATGCCGGGATAGCACAAGTCTTGATTAAATTTTGTTAACAATTCTATATCTGATATATAAATAGGAATGACAGAAGAGCTTAATCGTGCTAACTTGAAACCCATCGCTTTCAGTCTTTCACGCATATAGCAATTATTATCATGTAAACGTCTAGCATATTCAGGTTGACTTTCTATAAAATCTTGCTCGATCCCCTTGAAAGCCTTCCTCCTCTCCTGCTACCAAGTAATCTGTTTCTTTATCTACTTCAAAAAAGAACGTTCCATCCCCTTTACTGCTTCGCTCTCCTAAGACCGTCCCACTTGCGTTTTGAAGGCTAACGGATGCAGCGGCTATAAGTGCCTGTGTTTTCTTGTTATACACTACACCTCTTAATGCCAATAATAATTTTGGTTTATAATTAAAAGTGTAGATATTATCATCTTCTTACCGCCCATTCGGTCAGAAGACAGAAAGCCCGTTTGTTCTCGGTTGGAGTAGCCAAAATCACTACAAAAAAATTCGCACCTGTAGATAAACCAGGTATTGAAAGGCTGCAAACAACTAAAGATGAAAAACTATTAGTGAGCGCCATACAACAAGCAGCGTAAATGTATTGAACACTAATTAATAAGTCATTGACAAGAAATTAATCCTGTTTTTTTAATTAGAAGTCTAAAAAAGCAATATATTCGTGATAACAAATAAGTAGTTCTTCAGAAATGCGATACATTCTCCTTTTTTTGTTGTTAATTATTTTTCAAAGCAATTATGCCGCTCCTGATTCTTTAAACTATCTGGTTAAACACTATACAACTGACAATGGTTTATCTCAAAATAGCGTTAAAAGCATAGGTTCGGATAGTTTAGGGTTTATTTGGATGACCACTGAGGCTGGCTTAGTTCGATATGATGGACAAACCTTTAAATGGATTGACCCTAAAAAGATAGGATTAAAAGCTACTAGAATGCGCTTTTTACAGCAATCACCGCGCTATAATGCAATGATTGCTTTTTCAGAACATAATGAAGTGGCGATTATTAACAAGGGCAATGTTCATAGGTCAAAAGAAAAAACGATCAAAATCCCTTCTAAGTATTCTATTGAAGGCACCCGTTTTGCGACGGGCCTTCCTCTCGACCCAATAGGCAAAGTTGAGAATTATTTGATAGAGGACAAATATAAAAATCAGTTCATAATAACTAATGAAAGTGTAAATTTTTATAACGCTAATCATCATCTAATTTTTAGAAAATTTTTCAAGCATTCAGATTTCCTCCAATTTTTTCTCCTAGAAAACAAATTGTTTTACTTGGACAAAAAGGGATTATTAAATAATTTTGACAGAGCGGAAGGTAATCTAACGGTTAGCTTTCAAGGTGATATTTTAAAGAAACCGATAGATTTAAATTATCTAAAGCTTTATTGGAGCTTGGCTTCGGGTCAAGTGTTTGCGTACGCTAATAAACGTTTATATTTTTTTACTTTACTTCCCAACGGAAATATTAATACGAGGTTACTTCTAAACAATATTGATGTAGCGTCTAATCAAATTATTTCTATTTTTTATGACCCGAATACGAAACAAATTTATTTAGGATCACATACAAAAGGTTTATACATTTTTGAACCCAAGTATTTCAACAGTTTTATTGCGGGAGAGAAACTTTATCAAACGTTATTTTACGCGCAACTACCTTATGGAGAAAACCGTATACTCAGCAGCCAAGGTTATATATTTGATCCAAATGGCAAGACGTCTTTTCGATCTTCAATTGCCGAAAAAACACGTGAACGATACGCGTTATTAAGGGATAAAGAAGGGCACATTTGGACAACAACTGATTCTAGTATTTATGAGTTTGACGAGATGGGCATAAGGCTGTTAACAAAAGTGAAATCCAGGGCTAGCATCAGCCGTTTGTCCGGTGATTTAAACCCTTCCATTATTTGGTTAGGCGGGTACAAAGGAAGCCTACAACAATACAATAAAAAAAGCAAACGATTAGAGTCTGTACATAACCTTCAAAAAGAGATAACCTGGCTCGAACATGCAACAGATGGGCGACTGTGGATAGGCACGGTGCAAGGGCTTTATAGTTTAAATCCCAACGCAAAAAAAATAGATTTCATAAAGGGATCTGAAGATCTTTATATACGTAGTTTATATATTGATGAAGAAAAAAACATCTGGATATGTACCGATCAGAAAGGCTTTTTTCTCTATAAAAAAAACAAGCTACACAAGATGCCATTAGATAGAGATAGGTATCTTTCCGCCGCTCATTGTATCTTAGAAGATTCGTTACAAAATTTTTGGATTAGCACAAACAATGGTCTCTTTCAAATTCCCAAGCAAGAATTATTAAACTTTTCAAATACACATATCCCACCTGTTTTCACCTATTATAATAAGGATAAAGGTTTTCTAAGCAATGAGTTCAATGGGGGATGCGAGCCCTGTGGCATTAAATTAAGCAACGGCGATTTTGCTTTTCCAAGCATTCGCGGCATTATCCGGTTTAATCCGTTAAAAGTAAAAGCAGCCTCTCTTAACAATGAAATGATTGTCGATGAGATTGACATCGATGGGAAATATATATCCATTCGAGACACCATTACTTTAAACCTCGATTTTTCACAACTTAAAATAACTATTGGAACGCCTTACTTTGGACACCCAAACAACCTTCATATCGAATATAAACTTACGAGGCCAGGAAATTTTTCATCAAACTGGCTTCCATTAATCAATGGGAAAATTATTCTGAGCAAACTATCGTCCGGTATCCATCGAATCGACATTAGGAAAATTTCGTCACCTGCTGACGGCCGCTTTAAAACCATCCGTATCCTGCTATATATTCCTTCCCTGTTTTATGAAACTTGGTGGTTTATAACGGGCCTTATTATCATACTCACTGCAATTACCTGGTTGGTCTTTAAACTTCGCGTAAATCACTTAAAAAACAAAAATCTATTTTTAACACAGACAGTTGATCAACAAACCGTAATTCTTAAAGAGCAGATAACGGCTCTTCAACATACGCAAAAGCAATTGGAACGGCAAACCCATTTGTATAAACGCTTATCAGCGTCTATTTCTCATGACGTGAAGACTCCTCTTCGATTCATCGTACTCACGTTAAAAAAAATACACGAACAGCTCATGAAAGAGCAACACCCAATTGCAGAAAGATTGGAAGATGTACAGATAGCATCAAATGATATACATGATTATACGCTCATGCTGACGGACTATAGTAAATTTTTGCTTTTTGGAAATGAAGTCCCTCCTCGTCTGATTAAGCTTCGATCATTAGTAGATGAAAAAATCAGGCTTTTTCGCCAAATAGCTGAACAAAAAGGTGTCCATATTAAAAATGAGGTACCGGACAATGTCCAGCTTGTTAATCATCACGAACTTCTTTCGATTGTCTTTCATAACTTGATTGACAATGCCATCAAATTTACATTGGAAGGCACTATTCATGTTAAAAGTATCCAAATTGGCTCGCGATTGAAATTAACGATTGAAGATAGCGGCATGGGTATGAGTAACACTCAGGTAGACAAAATCAATGCGTACAATCGCCAAAATGAAAACAATTTTTCACACGAGATATTATCGCAGGGTTTAGGTTTAAAAATAGCAAAAGATTTGGTGGCCATCATGCAAGGCTGGATGCGGATAAGCAGTATACCAAAAAAGGGCACCATTGTCACAATAGAATTGCCTAGCGAAATCTCATTATGATTGTTTAACCAAAAAGTATAATTACTCAAATACTTGTTCATCAATAGGCCCTGGCAATATTCTAAATGCTTTTTAAATAAAATGAAAGGCAAGGAGGTAAATTCAATAATATCGGTAAACTCTTGTACGGATACGCCTAAATCTTTAGCTAATAAATGATTTATTGACAAACCCACTTCTGTTAGTCTTAAAAGATGTTCGTTGGTTAAATGGCAGCACTTCTTAGAGTCGTTATAAATGTTCTCTTAAGATTGCTTTTTCTTTTCCATATGTTCTTCCAACGCCTTCACTTGCTCTTTTTTTCTCGAATAAAATCGACAAAAAAAAACATCCTTCATTTGAAATCAGTTGAGGCATATATTGGCTGTCTTGACACTACCGCCGTCCCATTCGTGGAT
>DATMSZ010000067.1:0-2441 GCA_035565175.1 Pseudosphingobacterium sp. | reverse complement strand
TCTTTTTTATTACCTTTAAATAACGAAAAGAACATTCCAAAAACTCATAATTTATATGTACAAACATCGTATTACCCTTGCATTTCTACTTCTTATTTTTCCTTTTTTTCTTACTGCCTTTAACTATTCAGAAACCCCGATTTATAAGGACCCATCTTACAGCATAGATAAAAGAGTTCAAGACTTACTTCAAAGGATGACTGTTGAAGAAAAAGTGGGACAACTTTCTACTTTGCTTGGCTGGGAGATGTACGACAAAACGAGCAATGGTATACAAACAAGTCTAAAATTTAAAGAGGCTGTCAAAACACAACATATAGGGATGCTCTGGGCGACATTAAGGGCTGATCCCTGGACAAAAAAAACATTAGAAACGGGTCTAACACCAACAGAAGCTGCGGAAACAACGAATATTCTTCAAAAATTCATGATCGACAGTACGAGGTTAGGTATTCCACTCTTACTCTCTGAAGAATGTCCTCATGGACACATGGCCATAGGAACTACCGTATTTCCAACGGCTATTGGTCAGGCAAGTACATGGAATCCTACATTAATTCAACAAATGGCTCAGACTATTGCTAAAGAAGCACGTGCAACGGGAAGTCATGTTGGGTATGGGCCTATTCTTGACCTTGCCCGAGATCCCCGTTGGTCGAGATTAGAAGAAACTTATGGAGAAGATCAGGTATTGAATGGAAAAATGGGGACCGCAATGGTGAAGGGATTTCAAGGAAATGATCTGAAAAGTGGCTTTAATATTATTTCGACACTGAAGCATTTTACGGCCTATGGTATCCCCGAGGGCGGACATAATGGCGGAAGTGTTACCATCGGGCAACGTGAACTCGAACAGTCGTATCTTTTGCCCTTCCGTCAAGCAGTAAAAGCAGGGGCCTTGTCGGTTATGACGGCTTATAATTCAATTGATGGGGTGCCCTGCTCGGCCAATCCTTGGCTTTTAAAAGAGGTTTTGCGCAACGATTGGGGGTTTAAAGGTTTTGTAGTTTCTGATTTAGGAAGCATATCCGGGCTTGTTGGAAGTCATCACGTGGCGGCCTCTCCTGCAGAAGCAGCGGCTCAAGCAATAAATGCGGGGTTAGATGCAGACCTAAGCGGCTACGGTTACGGACCGGCTTTACTACAAGCTCTTCAAGACGGGCTTGTAACAGAAAAAGTTTTGGATACTGCCGTGAGCAATGTGCTCCATCAGAAATTTGCATTGGGTTTATTCGAAAATCCTTATGTTGATATAACAAAAGTGAAGTCATCTGTCCGTACAGACGAACACGTTGCTTTAGCTAGAAGGGTGGCACGCGAATCTATTATTTTGTTAAAGAATAGTAATCAAACGTTACCTTTGCAAAAAAACCTTCATAACATTGCTGTAATAGGACCAAATGCCAATAATATTTATAATCAGCTGGGAGATTATACGGCACCTCAGTCGGATGAGAATATAGTGACCGTTTTAGAAGGAATAACCAATAACGTCGGCAGCTCAACAAAGGTGAGCTATGTTAAAGGTTGTGATATACGTGACACCACTAATGTTAATATAGAAGACGCTGTAGACGCAGCACGAAAAGCTGATGTAGCAATAGTAGTACTGGGAGGCTCTAGTGCTCGCGATTTTAAAACTTCTTATCAGGAAACGGGTGCCGCACAAGTGACAGCTGATCAAAATTCTTTAAGTGATATGGAGAGTGGAGAAGGCTTTGATCGTTCCACGTTAGATCTATTAGGAAAACAATTAGCACTCTTAAAAGCTATACAAAAAACAGGAACTCCGGTTGTATTGGTAACCATTAAGGGAAGGCCTCTTAATTTGAATTGGGCACAGAATAATGTAGCAGCCATCATTGACGCCTGGTATCCTGGTCAGGAAGGTGGAAATGCGATTGCAGACGTTTTATTTGGCGATTATAATCCTGCAGGAAGGTTAACGGTTTCTGTACCAAAATCCGTGGGACAACTGCCGATGTACTATAATTATAAAAACCCTGCAAAACACGATTATGTGGAGGTCGACTCAAAACCGTTGTATAACTTCGGCTATGGTTTAAGTTATACAACGTTCACATACACTGATCTAAAACTTAAAACAATCGAAAAAGGAAATGATTTTGAAACACAAATTACTTTCAGATTAAAGAATACTGGAAAATATGATGGTGATGAAGTAGCTCAACTCTATGTTCGGGATGAAGTGTCTAGTGTAGTAGCGCCCATCACGCAATTAAAGAGCTTCCAACGCATCCATTTAAAAGCAGGAGAAGAAAAAGAAATCAGTTTTCTGCTTACCGCTGATGATCTGAAGCTCCTAAATTCACAAATGAGATGGATAACCGAGAAAGGTACGTTCAAAATAATGATCGGATCATCGTCTGATAATATCAAATTAACTACCGATCTTACGACAATCCAAGATTATTCTCTAT
>DATMSZ010000066.1:0-3286 GCA_035565175.1 Pseudosphingobacterium sp. | reverse complement strand
ATTGATCTCAGGTTTAGTCGTCATTACGATTGCAGTAGTAGCCACTGCTAAATTGTTAAAATCAAAAATACTAAAAAAATTAGAATATTAAAACAAACGACATCAACTTTTAAGATATCCGTTGCGCCCATAATGACGGTGCGGATTTGATTGAATACACACATAATTCGAATGTTCACTTGTATTGCACGTTGGCTATTTAATACACTGGATAAGTATGCCATGTTCGGTAAACGCAAAAGGCTCATTTCTTCTTCCTCCCCAACTTGCGGTCACAATTTGTGACCGCAAGTTACTCCATTCTTCTTTGGTCAATTGAAACGTAAAGTCTTCAAGAAACCGCTCGATATTACGCCTCACGGCTTGATTTAGTGCTTTTGTCGATACATTGTATAAACTGGCTAAATCGCTGTCTAACATGATGCTGCGTTCACGAATTAAGTAAATCTTATCTTGTACATCTGTTTCCAACAGTACGATTTCTTTATTAGGAGTTAGATTTTTTGCCATAAGCCTTGGTTTAGTTTGATGTTTGTGACTTCAAGATTCATCAGTTATTCTTAAAATCAGTTCTAGAAATTTATCTAATTGCGTCTTGTTCAGTTTGCTCGTTTTAGCTTTTTATCTACAGACCGTATTGGGATTAGTAGGCTTAGCGTAATGTTATTGTTTTTCCGTTCATAATCGTTTAAGGTTCAGTTTAACGGTTACTTGCTTTCTAATATAGGGAAATTCGGAATGATTTAAAAAATATTCTTTCACAGGTTTAAAGTAAGTAGCTTATTGCTTAATTTTTTTACGAAAACAGTAGTCTATGCATTGAAATGATACTGCCTGTACCCACTGTAGATGCTAGTTGGCTTGCTGACTTTGCTCTACTTTAAAAGGTATCATTTCTTAAAATGACCTCTATAAAAACCGAGTTTATCCCCCTTGTTTGTTGAGCAATTCTTATTAATTTGTAATTAATAGAAACAGCTAAGAGATACTAATAATAATGAGTCCGAAAAGCGAAATATTACGCCTTTATTTGATGATCTTACATGAATTACTCAACACCCAAATATCCAGAGATAAGACAAGTCGTTATTGTATTGATTATCTTGTTTGCAACACACATTGCTACAAAATTCATATTCAATTTTATTGACAGTGAAACTTTGAAGCAATTCTGTTCAGGCATATTAAGACTGTCCGTCTTGCTGATCTTCATTTTTTACATGGTCAAGCACGACATAATTGATGCTAAGCAATTTCATTTCGATGAGGTAAAAGTAAGTGTCGCCGTTGTTGGAATTTTGGGAGGGCTATCAATTAGTTTACTGCCTATTATTCCCCAATTATCTTATCTAGATGATATGCAGATCAACAATATAGCGATGGACGCTGCGTATAATCAAACTGATATTTCGTATTTTCTATATATGTGTTTGATCGTTCCTGTCTTTGAAGAGATAGTATTCAGATTGCTAATACTAGGTAGTTTACTCCGATGGTTTTCACCATTAGTAGCTATCGTCATCTCATCTGTTCTTTTTAGCCTGTTGCACCTGTCTATACTTGAAACTTTTCTATTTGCGTGTTTTATTGGATGGATCTATTATTATACACAAAATATTATTTACCCTATTATAATCCACGGATTCAGCAATCTATTAGCTTTTGTCACAAGATATATTCTAAGCCATGGCTACAGCAGTTTCAATGAAATTAGCAGCCTCTTTAACGATAATAAGGTAGTGATAAGTACAATTTGTTTATCATTTATCTTGACGAGTATATATTATTTATATCGAATGCAGAAAAAATTGAAAATCGTAGTCGAAGAAAAAAGCTGATTTTATTTTTATTGATTTTTAAAAAAATGAGTGCCAATTGTAAGTACGAATGATGTCTTTTACTATTTCCAAATCTTTCAGAAGAAAAAGGTATATTCGAATTGCGTTCAATCCCTTTTTTATGAGAAAATTCTTCTTATGTAAATGTACACCTGTCTTTTCCCTTAAAGTCTGTTTGTCTTTATTAGTTTGTTTCTTTTGCTGTCTCTTTCAATTGAATGCGCAACAGAATTCTTTCCTGGATAAAGTCATAGAAATTACCCAAATGTCTTCGGTATATAGGCATAACGTTAATTGGGATACACTAAAGCCAAAGGTGTACGCTGCGGTAATTCAAGATGAGCCCGATACGTTGAAGGCTCTGCGTCCCGCTATTGGCTTCATGTTGGCCGCGTTGGGAGACAATCATTCCTTCATGATGTATAAGGGAGCATATTTCGGACGAACCGGTAAGCTCAATACTTATAATCTTTTAAATGAGCAGACAAAGGAAGCGTTAAAGAAAGAAAAAGATAGTCCTGTGCGGGTTGCTAAGCTAAGCAAAGATGTTGCTTATATCTCAGTACCAGCTATGTCCACTCCGCCAAAGGACGGTGCAGAAATGGCAAAAAATCTAGGCCAAAAATTGCGAGACTCCCTTTGTAGTCTAAACCTCGCTGATTTAAAAGGGATTATTGTAGATCTGCGACTAAATACCGGCGGAAACATGTATCCGATGATAGGAGGTTTGGCTCCTTTGTTGGGAGATGGAGATGCAGGTTCCTTCGTAAGGGATGGGAAAGTTCTCAGCACTTGGACAATAAAGGAAGAGAATGTTTACTTCGGTAAAACCCCCTCTACCTATATTAATCACCCTTGTAAGGTAAATGAAAAAATAAAAATAGCTCTTTTAACCGGACCGATTACGAGTAGTGCAGGGGAGGCTACTGTCATCTCTTTCATAGGGAAGAAGAACACCAGGTTATTCGGCGAACCCACTGCCGGTTTGGTAACGGCCAATCAAATGATGAAGTTGGGTGATAATATATATTACTATGTTTCTGTTTCTACCGAGGCCGATAGAAAGGGCAAAGAATACAAATCGGCCATATTGCCTGACGAAGAGGTTATTGGTGGGGATAACTTTGAAGATTTGAATAATGATCAGAAAATAATTGCTGCCATGAAATGGCTAACGGATAAAACTCTTTAGAATAGGATTCTACTGGCTGATAGGAAATCAGGTAAAATAGCAAAAACCGTTTCCTACCGACAGATATCTGACAATGGAAAACGCGCAATGACAGGCAAAGGAACATCTTGATGGTTATTGACTTAAGTATAACACGACAGGGTTCAATGATAAGCTAAAGTCTCCACTTCCTTCGGTTTCTACCAATTTTTTGGATCGAAACAAAAGGAGTGGAGGTATACCGTATACCTGATTTTTTTTATTCCCACGGGAAAAG
>DATMSZ010000065.1:0-10413 GCA_035565175.1 Pseudosphingobacterium sp. | reverse complement strand
CTATTTGCTGTAGGTAATGCATTAAGTTTTTCAGAAAAAAAGTTTAATCAGCTTCCTTCCAATCAAGTGCTGTATAGTATATTCAAGCGTTTTGCCATTATTTTTCTACTGGGTTATTTAATGTACTGGTTTCCCTTTTTTAAGATAAATACAGAAGGAGAAATTACCTCCTTTCCGATCAGCGAAACACGCATTTTTGGCGTCCTACAACGTATTGCACTCTGCTATCTGTTTGCAACCCTAGCTGTACGTTATATAAAACAGCAATATTTATTATGGTTGGGCATATTTTTATTATTAATTTATTGGGGCATTCTGGTATTCTTTGGGTCTGGTGACCCTTTTTCTTTAGAAGGAAATGCCATTTTTAAGCTAGACTTATGGTTGCTTGGCAAATCACACCTGTATCATAACCATGGCGTTATTTTTGATCCAGAAGGCTTATTGAGCACCTTGCCCGCCATCGTAAATACCCTTGCAGGTTATCTTACTGGAAAGTACCTGCAAGAGAAAGGCTCCTCGTTTAAAACACTAAGCCGCTTACTAGTCATTGGTATGATCGGTATTTTGATAGCTGTATGTTGGGATAAAATATTCCCTATTAATAAAAAGATCTGGTCGAGCTCTTTTGCGCTATTAACTATTAGTATCGATCTCCTCCTATTACCTTTATTGGTATTAATCACCGAAAACAAGCAGCAACCTCAAAAATGGACAACTTTTTTCACCATTTTTGGCAAAAACCCTTTATTTATTTATCTATTATCAGAAATTGTATTAATCACCTTAGTTACTATACCTATAGGATCAGTCTCTTTATTTGAAGCTATAAATAGTAACTTCTTCCAGCCCTTGTTGCCGGGACCGGCCGGTTCCTTACTTTTCGCGTTGCTATACATGCTTTTCTGCTGGACGGTAGGCTGGTTACTAGATAAAAAGAAAATATATATTAAAGTTTAATAAACCTCTCAATCCGAAAGAACATAGGAATTGACATAAAGGAGAAAACCCGGCATTTATAAATTTATAATTATAACAGTAGATAATTAAAAACGTTGTTCTCGGCTTAAACAACAAAGAAAAATTCGGGCAAGATACGTTGGGCTTCCCTTCTCGCTTCATATACTTCAGACATCTCGATGCTCCTGTATGGCCAGCGCAGACGAGTGCTTAGGGGTGCCCATCCTCCTATAGCTGCCAAAAATTTATCTAACGCGGGGTTACTAAATCCTTTTTTCTGAAAGGGAATCACCACCGTCATCATGAATTCATCAATTAGTCGTTCAATGCGCAATGCTTCTTCTAGATCATCCGTCATCATTCGCCACCATTGCTGTGCCGCTCGAGGATTTAAGCAAGCCACATTGGAATAGGCACCGGTTGCAACTTCCATTTTTACGCCGGTAGCAAGATGATGCCCTGGAACAAATACAGCCAATTTTTCCGCCACTGGAATCATAGATCGATACCAAGCAGCATCCCCATCGGCTACTTTTATACCTATCAAGGTATCGACAATCGTTTCAAGTCTCAAAAAGTCAGCAACCCCTAATTTACTTTTGGCATGGGGCGGATTATAAAGTACTAAGGGTGTGTCTTTTGCTAACGATTGCATATGCAACATGAATTCTTCCTGCTCTTTTTCGTTAAGGGGTACCCAATCAGGTAAAATAAGTTGAAAAGCATCTGCTTTCAATGGCATACTTCTCCGTAATCTCTCCGCTGTAGTAATAGGACTCATGTGAGATACGCCTAATTGAAAAAAAGTATTTTTTTGCAAGCATTTTGTAGCAACTTGCTCACTTATTTTATCGTATTCATCTTCAGTAATATTAAAAAATTCTCCCGCAGTACCGTTTGTATAAATACCATTAACGCCTGCTTCAACAAGGTAATCAATTTCTTCGTCTAGTATATTGAGATCAATTGATCCATCTTTATTGATGGGTAATAGTACGGTTGCCCAGTTTCCTCGTAAACTTTCGAAAGTTATTTTGTTTGCTGTCATTTGAGGCATTTGTTAATAATCTATTTATATAAAACGTTTAAATTTTAACGATTGCTCAGTCGGATACTTTCAGTGCTTCGGGCGGTGGCATAGGTCTTGCCAGTATAACCCTAGGGGTCCGTACAGCAGGTCGTACTTCGCCACTTGGAAACACTAGATTATCTTTCCATACCACTGTCGTCGTAGTTACCGGTGCCCAAATACTCTTGTTAGGATTTTCGGCAACATCTTTTTCCTTTTTAGTGAGCACTTTATCCAGTACTGCCCATTTGTTTGCATGGATATTATATCCCAGTATCGCGTCAGAAAAACCAGGGTGCTTATTACTCAAAGCTTGTGTTTGGCTTGCTAAAGCACCATTGTCTCCCCCAAATATGAACAGATGGCCCTGTCTACCCGCATAAGCGGGACTGGGTGCTGCCGCTACCGGGGTGGGTAAATCTGCTAACCTTTCCCAGCCTTTGGATGGCATATAACGATAAGCGTCTTTTAAATAACTACGTGTAGGCTTTCCGTCTACACCCTTTTTTAGCGAAACACCGCTAAACACAAAGAATGCATTTCCTTGGCTGCCAGCGATTGCCAACATTCTTTCAGGGCCGGGAAGAGGGGCTAAGGTCTGCCATTTTCTTCCATTTGGCGCAATCGCCAAATTCATTGCATAAAAACTTTCTGATGCTTTTACAGCATCAATATCTGTGCTTCCTCCGTAAACATATAAGATATCACCTACCACTGTTCCGCATGCATTTGCCAGGGGTTTGGGTAAAGAGGGTAACAATTCTTGTTTGATAGAACCATTCTTATAGGTGATAGAAAAAACTTTATCCGAATGCCCATACTTGTTGCTCCCTCCTACGCAGATTAATGCGTCTTTATAACTTACCGAAATACCATAGGCCAGGGCTTCTGACAGCTCTCCCACCTTTTTCCATTGTGTGTTAATGTCTTCAAGCACAAAAACACTTCGGTGCCATACCTTCTCCGACCCTGCCCAGGGCGTTCCGCCATCTGGAAAATTAGCACCTCCTGCGAATAATAAATTCTGGTGGGATACACCTGCAAAGGCACCTGCAAAACCGTAAGTATCCGGCAGAGTCGGCAATTCGCTCCATCGAAAATAATGCTGTGAAGATTCTTTTTGTGCAAATAGTGACATCTTGACTAAAATCAGAAAAAGTGTTAGGATATATATCAGGGGGTATCGCATCTTTAGTTTTTTGCCAGTTTATTTTGTTTATTCAATATAACGATTGAGAAGATCAAAAAAACCGTCTTCCTTTAATTCATTTTCCAACATTCTCCGTTGATTTTCAGAAAGTGCTTCAAGGGGTAGGCGACAGGGGCCCAAATCTGCACCCAATAGCTGCATGATAGCTTTTTGAGCCGGTATAGGTGGGTATTTAACAAAAGCACGTACCATCTGCACTAAACGATATTGCAGTTCCCGTGCTTCCTCTGGTTTGTTATTCGCATAAAACTCCATTACTTTCAAATATAGTGGAGCTGCAAAGTTGTATGTACTTCCAACTGCGCCTTTCGCGCCTAAAACCAAGGCCGATAAGAGCATTTCATCGTAACCAAATAAAATATCATATTTCCCTCCTTTATAATTCAGGCAAGCTTGGTACTCGTGCAATGTAGAAGCCGTATATTTTATGCCCGCTAAATTTGGAATCTGCTTTTCCGCTAACTCGAGAAATTTCACCATGTCCATTCCCACACCTGTAAGAGCTGGAATATGATAATAGTAAAATGGAAGGCTAGGCGCAGCCGCCGCTATCTTCGCTATGCTCCTCACTAAATTTTCGGTATCTAGCGGTTTAAAATAAAAGGCCGCCACGGCAGAAATTGCATCTGCTCCAATTTGAGCGGCATGAGTCGCTAAAACCCGCGCCTCTGCAATACTACTATGTCCCACATGTACAAATACCTTTAGCTTATTCTTTGCAGCTTGCACATATGCTTCCGCCACTTGCATACGCTCGGCAAGCGTTAAATTAGGTCCTTCTCCATTCGTCCCACAAACAAAAACACCTTTTAATCCGTCGTTATATAACTTATCAACCAGATAAGGAATATGAGTAAGATCCAAATTTCCCTCACTGTCGAAAGTCGAAAAAGTAGCCGCAATTAAGCCTTCAATTTTTTGTATGTCCATGTTTATATTTAATATTTTTTTATTCTGGTTTAAACAAAAACTATTTATTTGGAATTTCCCAATATTTCAGCAAGCGAAATCTGTTGGTATACCAGGTCAGCTTGACTGCTTTCATATAAAACACCTACATGCTTATCATCTATTTCGGTGATACATGAATAACCCCTACCGTTCCATTCATCCAACAAAATCCAATATTTTTCGGGCCAAGTCAGGCCTTCATCCAAACTAGTTTTCAAGGTGATATATTCCCGTTTTGTTTTACTGTTCGGATTGGTAAAAAACAATCTGCCTTGTTGTGCATGCAAGCTTGCCATACAAGTTGGTTCAGGTAAAGCATGATGGTTTGATGCATGCTCCTGCCACGTATTTCCCATATCGTTAGTAATAGCAACAGCTCTTCCATTGTGATTGGAAGTATCGTTCCTATTACTATTGGCACGCATGTTCAACATCAATGAGCCGTCTTTTAATTCTACCACAGCACATTCTGTAGTACTTTCCCGCAATGCTGGTTTTGAGGTCTTCCATGTTTTACCGCCATCTTGACTATACGTAATATTAGAAAAAGCAACGCC
Source organism: Pseudosphingobacterium sp. (assembly GCA_035565175.1). Taxonomy (GTDB): domain Bacteria; phylum Bacteroidota; class Bacteroidia; order Sphingobacteriales; family Sphingobacteriaceae; genus Olivibacter. The sequence goes on along the minus strand of DATMSZ010000065.1, from coordinate 5,666 downwards.
TGCCTCATTTCTCCCTTGTGTAGGGTATACCAAGGTACCATTTCGTAATGTAATTCCCCTACCGGGTGCAGGCGCCCACAGCCACCAATCGGATTTTTTACACATAGCGGTAAGATTAATTGGGCTGCTCCACGTCTTCCCATCATCATTACTTTTTACCAGTAAAAACTGAGCCGTTTGTTTTATACCTAAGCCTGCTTGGGAACCCCTATCACGCCATTGATGGTTCCAATTGGTACTTGTATCTGTTAGACCTTCTACCCATTTACCTTGCCCGTCCAGTACACCGTACATCCAAGTGGCCGCTATATAAATTGTGCCCGACCGTTTATCTACTAAAATGCAGGCGTCTGAAATTCCGTTAAATTTCTCGGGTAATCCACCCCATTTCCCCTTATCCATAGCTATGCTGGTCGGCTCCCATGTTTTACCACCATCCGTACTTCGCCTTAAGCCAATATCAATATTACCCTGTAAATCACGTGCTAAGTCATGTCTGACATCAAATATGGCTAACAAAGTTCCTTTATTACTAGTTGTTAACCCTGGTATTCGATAAGCAGCTGCTCGATCTGCTTCATCTTTCATAAGTACCCCTAGTCGTTGTTGTTTTATTTCATTGGTATTTTCAACTTTTATACTTTTTCCGGTAACTACCGCTCCCGAACAAACTACCGAAAACGAAGAAGAAAGAGCCGCTTCATTATTTAATTCTATGGACAACCAACAAATAAGACTATCTGTTGTTATTGGAAGGTCTCCTCCTAGGACAAAAGAATCACGAGGCTCTTCCATTTCACTTAATAAGACTAGTTGCTTGCTATCCGACAGATTATTGCGCAGAGATTTACTTTTATCAATAAATAAACGTGCAGCCTTCATTAATTTTACTGCAGATCCGTCTTTTTTCTGAACTGTAAAGTGAAAGCTCACGCTGTCTTTTGAATGACCCATAACTTTCAAACGAAGCACTGGATTGTTCTTCTTATAGAAAAGAACGGGTACCTCAAAGTGAGTCTGGGTAAGTGTCAGCTCTTCCGCCTTTACCCTTCCAAGTAAAGCGCTTAATAGCAAGATGCAAATAAACTTCATTCGTGTTATTTCAGCTCTATAAATGATTTGTTGTAGTTATGTTCTACATAACAAAGGTAGACACAATTTTTAAAAATTCAAGTAAATCAATATCTTTTTGAGAAAAAATTACGCTTCCTTATTTTTTATATGTTCTAACCACGCAAAGTGGGGCTCCAAGTGTATGCGCATGCCGTTTCTAAAATCTTCAACCGATCCCGTTTTTAAAATTTGCAATAAATCAGCATGTGATATCCCCCCAGGTTTGTAATGATCTTTTTCAAAAGCTACTACATAGTCGAACAAGGGTAAGAGCATATTTTGAAACCTTTTAAGTGTATCGTTGTTTGTCATAGCATAGAGTTTACCATGAAAAGCTATTTCATTTTTTATTCTAAATTTTTCGCTATCTGGCTTTTCTTTGGATACTATTTTTTCAAGATCTTGAAGGTCTTTCTCGGTTTTATACATAAACAACACGTCGGCTAAACCCATTTCCAGCACCAGGCGCAGGCCAAAAATATCGTAAAGAATGCTGTCTGGCATAATTAGTGGGTCGAGCACTTTTTCAAATGAGCCTAAAATATCGGGTTCAGCTAGCACCATTCCTCTCTTTTTCTTGGTTTCAATTAATCCGAACGCTTTCAATCTACTGAGGGCCTCCCTTACGATGTTACGGCTTACTCCTAAAGAAGCGGCTATTTCAAGTTCTTTAGGCAACAAGTCGCCCGGTTTAAATGCCTTTTTTTTGAAATATTCCCGTAGTTTAAGCTCTACTTGATCCGCCATTGTAAGATTATTAAGCTTAGGCAAATCGAACTCAAGGTGTTTTACAGTTGTTTTTGAATCATCCATTGCGCAAGATGCAAATTTTAATCAAAAATACGTAGTACAAAAGGACAATGCAAAACAAAAATACAGAGCGTTTTCCTACAACACACGCATGTAGATCCCATCTATGCTTTTGAAAGGGCATTTTACTTCGAAAAACAAAACGCTGTTTTCAGATAAGGTTAATCTAGTCCAAACACCTCTAATTTTTGTAGTCCTTATTAAATCCTTATCTTGTAAAACAATTCAAGCAAGAAGTAATAACATATATCAGTTGCACATAATAAAATCAATATAGCCATGGCTCTTAATCAAATCCTAAGAAACACACTTTTATTACTCTTAGTTTTGGTGAATCTGAGCTGCGACCAGATTTCTAAACGTATAGCCCGAACTAATCTCTCCTATTATGAGGAGGTTAACGTGATAAATAATCATTTTATATTGACTAAGGTCGAAAACAGTGGCGCATTTTTAAGCGTTGGCAATAATCTGCCAACACCAATAAAATTATTTTTTTTAAGTGTTTTGCCTTTTGCAATACTAGCATTCGGACTTTACTACCTGCTGCAAAACAAAAACACACCCATATTACTTGCAATAGGTATTGCTTTTACACTTGGTGGAGGAATAGGAAATCTTTATGATAGAATCTTACATGGTTCTGTAACTGACTTTATGCATATCAACTATTCTTTTATTAAAACCGGCATATTTAATATGGCCGATGTTTCTATCATGATAGGAATGAGCCTTATCTTATTAAATCTTATATCCAACCAAAGTAAGATTGTTTCGACATCAAATACGTTAACTGAATAAACCTTATGACTAAACTTTAGTCATAGATTTATAAGTAAAATTAAAATACGTTTGAGCATGAATCAATCCATTTCAACTAATATACTAAAACGACCTCTAACTATACTGGTAATATTTATATTACTGCTTTCAGCATGTGAAGTAAACAACTATAACCCCGAGAATTATTGGCCACAAGCAGGTGATAGAATTGATATGGTAGAAAATTTCTGGGGACCTCCAGATGATCGGGAATCCTTTTATGAAGGTGACTTGTTAATTGTGACCTACTACTATTATGATGAAGGAGTATATATAGATTTTGTTGCAGGTGAAGTAGATATTGTGGGCAACTTATGACGCCCACTAACGTTAAATAAAAAATTTATCAGCTCTCTTAATTTGCGTTATTTATGATTGACAAATTAGCTTTTATAGAAATTCAGCACAATAAAATCTTATCTACACGAAGCAGAGGAAGAGATGTTTATTATATACCTGGAGGAAAACGGGAAGAAGGAGAAACAGATCTCAAAGCGCTAGTCAGAGAGATTGAGGAAGAACTTACGATAATATTAGACCCAACGTCCCTATCATTTTATGGAGAATTTAAAGCGCAAGCGCACCATCATCCGGAAGGCGTTATCGTAAACATGCGATGCTATATGGCTTCCTACACGGGAACAATTCATCCGGCAGCAGAAATTGAGGAAGTAGCCTGGTTAAGTTACACGGATAGAGATCGTGTCTCAGCAGTAGATAAGCTCATATTTGACGATTTAAGGTCAAAAGGTCTATTAACCTGAATCGATCATCATTATAAGGGGAGATCACTCTCCCATTAAATGTTGTAAACGCTCTACCACTGGTTGGTCTGCTCCTACCCAATTGAGTGTTTTGAGCTGTTCTTTTGGTAGCCAACTGGCATTAATATGCTCAGTAAGCTTAAGTTCCCGGCTAGCGCTAAGGCATAAATAGGCTGTTAAAGTAACCATAAAGTCTGGGTACTGATGGTTTACAACGGCAATTTTATAATCTATTGTTATCTGAAGGTCAAGCTCTTCCATTATTTCCCTCAATAATGCATCTTCTTCATGCTCCCCTGGTTCAATCTTTCCTCCGGGAAATTCGTACTTATAACTAAGGTAGTTGAATTTATTTTCTCCTTTTTGAACACATAGTATTTCTCCATTGTGTTCTATAACTGCTGCAACTACTTTATAATGATTCATTGAATAGCTATTATTTGATTTTTTATAATGAACGCCTACCAGACACATGATCGCATAAACCGCATGATGAAGAACCTAAAGGCTTTTCTCCATACAAACACTTTCGTCAATCCCTATATATTGACCATAATTCGCTATTCTATGATAACCAGACTTCTCATAAAGCCGAATAGCTTCAGGTTGTTCTACACCTGTTTCGAGTATACAATTATTAAACCCTGCCTCTTTTGCCCAAGATTCTAGTTCATCTAAGATGAGATGAGCAAAGCCTCTTCCCCGGTAATCTTTATGTACAAACATCCTCTTGATCTCAGCATGACTGTCAGCGTAGAACTTAAAGGCTCCACAACCAATAGGACAATCATTTACATATAATATAAGCGCATGTTTGATATCGTCTAGTTTGTTAAATGCATTGAAAAAATCTTGTTTTTGACCATATCTTAACCATAAATCGAAATCGAGATCTTTTGTGAGTTTAATAAATTGCTCACGTTCACCTGTGTTAACTCGTTTGACCTGTATATCCCATGTATAGCCGTATATATCCATATCAGCCAGATCCTTTCCTCTCTTTTTATAATCTTTCCGCAAGGTTCCCTCTTTTAAAAATTCGGCTTTTTCTGCAACACGGATGCTAGCGATGTTCACTGGACTTATTTTCATAAAAAGTCTATTAAACCTTTTTGTAAAAAAGCACCAGTCCCGAAATGCCTTAAGCGCCTCCCCTCCGTAATTTCTGCCGGCGCTTGTTTGGGCGATAAAATATGCCAGTTCACCTTTAGGTACTCTCCAGTCTATTTCTCTTACAGAAATGTGCCCAATAAATTGTTCCGTGTCCTTCAGAAAAACGCCACATGCAAACCCATTATTCTCTTTCCAACCATCCTCTTTCAAAGAAAGAAAATAAGCCGTCAACTCCGGTGTGTCGCAAGTCTGAAGCATATTATAAAAGTAATCCTCCAGATAAGCCGCATTACCTTTTAAAGTATCGTAAAAAATCTGTGCATCGCTTGTACTATATGGTCTAATAAGCAACCGTTCGGTAAGTATCATATTGATTCATACATATTCAGAGCAAAACTAAGTAATAAATACATATTCCACTCATCGTTAAAACATAATATTCTTTTCTGCAACCGTCTGATTGATATAACAACTCAGGTACCGCTTTTACTATGCGATAGGATGTTAATATAAAAGAACCTTTTCTTTAGTCAATTTTTAAAAAATTTATTCCACTTTCTTCCGCAGAAAGTGGAGCAAAGACTCATCGCTTGGAACTTTGCTTCAACGTTAGTACATCAACGTGCCAGCCGCAAATTTCCTAGGCGATATTTAAGTGGAACCAAGGGGTTGTGCGGACAGCCTTACCGGGCCTGAGCTGGAGACAAACGGCCTTGGATGCTACGACAGCAGCGAGCAGCAAAGCGTTTGCAGCAATGTTGAGTCTGCATCTGCCAAGCGGATTGAGGAAGCGCAGCGGCTGCAATACGCGCCATGAAAGCTTTGCAATCAGGTGCAACGTAGCATCCACAAGCCTTGATTCTTTGCTCCTTTCTTATCAAGAAGAAAGGAGATGAAAAAGAGAATAAATTAAAAGCTCTTTAAAAAAATCATTTTATGGGGAATTGTCAGGCATTTTCAACTTCTAAAAAATTTAACATTTTTTTATGTTTAATATGTCGAGATTTACCTACGAGATCTAATATACTATTTAGGCAAAAAAAC
>DATMSZ010000064.1:0-4847 GCA_035565175.1 Pseudosphingobacterium sp. | reverse complement strand
TAGATTATTTGAGAAATAACACAATTTTATTACCTTTTCATAATAGTTAACATTTTTGATAATTTTGAATGTAATAGATACATAAGATAAAGGTACACAATTATTTGATTTTCAAGCAATTTAAAAAACAAAATCTAGTCTTAAATATAGTACAAAATATTATTCTGTTACCCACTTTCTCGAAAAGCCACCTTCGTTTTTGTTAACAAAATACAATAAATCTGAGGATATCCGTTTTAATTACATAGACATATTATAAAAACTATTAATGATAAAGATGATGATGATTCGTATTTTAAGAGACAACATAGCCGCAGCGTTTGCTGCTTTACTATTTATTGCTTCTATTGGAAACACTGCTTTTGCACAAGAAACAGTTCAACAAGTACCGTTGAAAGAAGATTTTAAAAAGGAAGAGCTCCAATCCTTTATTAAGGCAAATCAAAAGGTAGTGGCGCTTCAAAAAGCTAGTGAAGAAAAAATGGTTAAGGTAATTCAGGAGGAGGGTCTTACAGTGGAACGCTTTAATCAGCTTGCTGCCTCCCAACAAAACCCGGATAAAAAAGTAAAAGTAGAAGCCAAAGAAATGGAAACGTTCAATACTGCTGCGCAGAAAATTTCAGGAATTGGCAAAGAGGCAGACACACAAATGCAGCAGAGTATTAAACAAGAAGGCATCGATGTAGAAACCTACCAGCAGATTATATTGGCTTATCAGAAAAGCCCCAAAGTTAAACAGGAACTAGAAGCCTTATTACCAAAAAATAACTAAAACCTTATATTGTAAAGGGGGTATATATCTAAGCACATATATACTCCCTTTTACATAAGAAGACCTTGGTTATTAGCCTTACCAAAACATTAAATTATTAGAATTTCGGCGGATGTAATTCTTCAACAGGCATATCAGTAGGCAACTCGAAAAAATTATATGGAACCCGCAGCTGCGAAAAGTTAACCGCCTGAATTCCAAAACGAGTATTCTGCTTAATATTACGATACATTGCTTGCAGCAAACCACCATACCAATCCTCTTGCAAAAAACCGAAATAATACCAAGGAATCGTGGGTGTCTCTGCATTTAAAGAAAACCAAAATTCATGGTCACCTTCTCCTGCTTTGGGGCGTGCTACCATCACTCGACAGGATTTACCTAACACTTCTTGCGAGAGCTCTTTATATTCATAATTAAAATCAGAAGGCCACAGATACAAGCTTTCTCCCTTCATTAAGATTTCATCAGGTGAAACCATTGCACCCACAATTTTTGTAGCCTTTCCTCCAAAAATTACAAATTTTGTCATCGTTTCCCAGCATCCAATTTCAGAGAGTGAGTCTCCACGGAAAATTTTATATTTCGGTTTATCATTTAAGGCTGTGAAATACACATTTAGATAGCCATTATTCATTTGCTCGTTCTGAGCTTCCGTTGGTTTGGCAGTAGGATCATCGGCAATAAATAGGTAGCGATATTTAATATGATAGACATTCAATGAATCTTGCGCATATGTTTTAAAACACAAGATCGAAAAAGAGATGTTCATTATAAGATAAGCTAAATATTTATTCATTCTACTGATGTTCATTGGCCAATTTTAAACTCTTAGCCTCCAAAGGTACATTTGCAACGCCACAAATAAAATAACGGTTTTTAGGGATTTATCGAGCATGCCATCTATAAAGAAGATAGATTTGTGTATATTGAGCTATAAATTGATATGCCATGCAATTGCAACCTTCCATACAGCTTGCCGGTTTGGTAAAACATTATCTCTTTTTAGAAGCTCATCTCCATTATGAAGATAAACTTCGTCTTTTTCCAGACGGCAATACAGGTATAGTATTTTCTGGAAAGAATAAACTGTTGGTTAGTCTGAATGGTAAAACAGCTCCTCAACAATTGCCGCAAGCATTTATGTATGGCCAAATCGGCGCATTTAAAGACCTTTATAGTGCTGGAGAAACATCTTTGTTAATTGTCGTATTAAGGCCTTTTGCCATTTATCAACTATTAGGATCTCCTAGCAATACGCTAAAAGACGCCGTAATTGATATTGAAGATCTATTTGGTTTAGAAGGCATAAACATTCAGCATAGATTGGAAGAAACAGCAGACATTCAAAAAAAGATAGAGATAATAGAAAAATTTCTGCTCCAACTACTTGTAGATTATCAGCATGATTTACCTCCTATTATCCCCGCATCCGTTAATTATATTACGTTAAGTAAGGGTTTAGGAACCGTAAAAGATTTGATTCAATTTTCTGGATATAGTGAACGACAGCTTGAACGCTTATTCAATACCGTTGTTGGCGTAAGCCCTAATGGTTTTACGCAGATTATTAAGCTTCATAACTTCCTGAAAGAACTTAAGAAAAGCAATGCGACTGTGAGTCTCACAAGACACTGTCATAGTTCGGGCTATTATGATCAAGCCCACTTAATAAGATCATTTAAAAAAGTTACCGGACTTACCCCCTCCCGCTATTTAAAAAGCAATAATCCACTGGTAATAAATTTATTGCAGATCTAAATACACTGTTCAAGCATGGCGGTTCTGTACAATTTCTTGGGTTTTGTTTTAGCTAACTTTGCTCAAAACGATGTAATATGGAAAAAATAAAGATTGCGACAGCACAGTTTGAACATAGAAGCGGCGACAAATCTTACAACCTTTCTGTTATTGATGCACTATCCGGCAACGCCGCTAAAACCGGTGCCCAGGCAATAGCCTTTCACGAATGTTCCATCACCGGCTATACTTTTGCCCGAAGGCTTTCTTATGAAAAAATGCTCAAACTAGCTGAATTTATACCTAATGGTGAAAGCACAAGGAGGTTAATTGAAATAGCCAATAAAAACGAGATTGCCATTTTAGCCGGTTTATTCGAAAAAGATCAAGCAGGAAAATTATATAAGACCTATATCTGTGTTAACAAAGATGGCCTACTTGCCAAGTATCGCAAAATACATCCCTTTATAAACCCTCATTTAAGCCCGGGGAAGGAATATTGTATATTTGAATTGAATGGATGGACATGCGGTATTTTAATTTGCTATGATAATAACGTCATAGAAAACGTGAGAGCCACGAGATTGCTGGGAGCAAACATCATTTTTATGCCTCATGTAACCATGTGCACTCCGTCTCCTAGACCAGGTGCAGGTTTTGTTGACCCTAAACTTTGGGAAAATAGACTAGAAGACCCTATCTCTTTACGTTTAGAATTTGAAGGTATGAAAGGCAGGGATTGGCTTATGAAGTGGCTCCCTGCCCGAGCTTACGATAACGCTGTTTACTGCATATTTTCCAATCCGATAGGAATGGATGATGATCAGCTTAAAAATGGCTGTGCTATGATCATTGATCCCTTTGGAGATATTTTAGTCGAGTGTAAAACACTAGGAGATGATTTTGTCACTGCGGTTCTTTTACCTGAGAAATTAACACAGGCAGGTGGATATCGTTACATAGAAGCTAGGAAGCCCGAACTTTATGGTGAGATTTTGGCAAAACCACACGAATCCCGTCAGCAAATCGCCTGGATAACGAATCCTGCCAAGGCTAATGATTAATTATCAACACAGGAAAATGGTGATGTATTGGCGACTTGGCCCCTTTCTTCAGAAAAATTATCAATAGTGGCCTTTGCCTCCTAGCAGGGTCAAGTATCCTTATTTTGTAATGTATTTTACAGAAATAACCGTTAGTTTGGCATCCAATTCATATTTAAGCGGTATGCCCGTAGGTATTTCTATCTCGCTGATCTGCTCGGGACTGAGCTGTTCCAAATGCATTTTTAGTGCTCGCAAGCTATTCCCATGTGCTACAACCAGAATATTCTTTCCTTTTTGCAGAAGCGGAGCAATCTGTTCTTTAAAATAAACAATGACTCTCTCAGCGGTGTCTTTCAGACTTTCCCCTCCTGGTGGCGCAACATCATAAGATCGCCTCCAGACATGTACCTGCTGTTCGCCATATTTCAAGGCCGTTTCCGATTTGTTAAATCCTTCAAGCTGACCATAAGAACGTTCATTTAGTGCACTACTAATGATAACTGGAATATTTTTTTGGGCACTTTCTTCCAAAATTATTGAAAGCGTATGTTGCGCCCTTTTTAGAGTAGATGTAAAGGCCTTTTCAAAGATCTCGCTCTGCAGTAACTTACCTGCTAGTTGAGCTTCTTTTTTACCTTGTTCTGTTATATCTACGTCCTGCCAACCTGTAAATCGATTCTCGAGATTCCATTGCGATTGTCCGTGCCTTACAATGATTAAATATGCCATTATATCTCTGTTTGTTAAACGCTTACGTTTTTGTAAAGGTAAATTTTCCAGCTGATAGCTGTAAACAGTTTTCAGTTCATAAACTACGCTATCTCATGTTTGAGATCTTTTAGTCCTTCAAGCAACTGATTTACAGCCGCTAATTGGCCAGCGGTCACCTTTTTCCTGTCATAAACAAGGTATAAAGTGTTTTCAGAAATACAATGCCCTTTCCAAAGTAGTTTCAGTTTGTTTTCTTGTATCATTGGTAAAGCAACATAGTCGGCAACAATTGTAATACCTTTTACCTGATTAATCGTATGTAACACAGTATCCATATCAGGAATGACATATTTCGGCCTGAGAGGTGGTCGCTTTCTGAAGTTCTTCAACCAAAATCGGCGAATCATAATTAGATCAGTACTATAAGCAAACCAGGTTTGTTCGAGTAACCAATTCTCCACGTGATCCCACTGGGCATTAGCAATAAAAGAATCAAGTAAATTTGTATCTAAATCGGTATCCCCCACTATCCAAAAAGCCTCTGTTAACACCGGATTATACGTTAATTTCTCATTCTC
>DATMSZ010000063.1:0-3114 GCA_035565175.1 Pseudosphingobacterium sp. | reverse complement strand
AGAAACCCTATACACCGCCAAAGGATCTCAATTATGATAAAGCACTATCATTTTTTAATAAAGACAATGACTCTGCTTTTTATTATTTTAATAAGACTGCCACAACATCCAAAGACAGTTTAACAGTAGCCATGGCTTATAGCTACATGGCAATGGTACAAGCCGATGCAGGAGACTATTTTGGAAGTATCGAAAGTTCATTAATGGTTTTAGCATTATTAGATGAAAAAAATCAGATGCACTTTGGCATTCTTTCTTCTAACTACAATGAGTTAGGACTAAATAGCTACCATTTAAACCATTATGATGAAGCCTTAAACTACTATGATCTCGCACTCAAATACTCGCAAGACAATGAGTACAGGCTGATCGTTCTAAATAATAAAGCATTGGCTTACCGGGAGAAGAAAGACTACGCTTCCTCCATAAAAATGTATAATGAGATCATTGCAAAAAAGAAATTAAGCAAAAAAGAATACGCGCGGGCCTTAACTAATCTATCTTTTGCCAAATGGCTCCAAAATTCAACATATAAGGCCGGTGCAGATTTGTTAACCGCATTGCACATCCGAGAGGAAGAAAATGATCTTTGGGGTCAAAATTCAAGTTACGCACATCTTACAGAGTACTACAGCGAGAAAAATGCCGACTCTGCATTATTTTATGCTCACAAAAGGTTTATTATTTCTAAGAAGATTGACAGTCCTGACGATCAACTCCAAGCACTACAAAAACTAATAAAGCTGAGCCCCGCTGATTCCACCAAACAGTATTTTGAAACCTATGAGCAATTGAGTGATAGTTTGCAATTAGCCCGTGGCGCAGCTAAAAATCAGTTTGCACTGATCCGTTATGAAACGGAAAAACATAAAGCCGATAACCTAAAACTCCAGCAGGATAACGCCGAAAAAAAATATCAAATCATCAAACAAAGAGTAATCCTTATTGGCATCGTTCTCCTGATGATATCTGGGATTATCATAAGCTACCTTTGGTATAAAAAGAGAAAACAGCGATTAGCATTAGAAGCCCAAAATAGTATAAAAGAAAGCCAACTCAGAACATCTAGAAAGGTACATGATGTGGTGGCCAACGGGTTATACCGAGTCATGACAGAAATTGAAAATCAAAGTGATATTGATAGAGAAGGAATATTGGATCGATTGGAACATATGTATGAAAAATCGCGCGACATATCCTATGAGGCAGAGGAGTTGCCAACGGAAAGGCAAAATTTCCACGAAAAGATAGCCGACTTACTTAGGTCTTTTGCTACTGAGTCAACAAAAGTGATCATTGCCGGAAACGCAGCCAATTTATGGGAAAGCCTCAATGAGCCTGCTAGATATGAAATAGAGCATATCTTGCAGGAGCTCATGGTTAACATGAAAAAGCATAGCCATGCCAGTAATGTAGTAGTGAAATTCGAGGAACGCAACAACGATATACACATTTACTATGCCGATAACGGAATTGGTGTGAAAGAAGGATTCCAACAACACAACGGACTTACAAATACGGGAAACCGTATAAAAAGTTTGCAAGGCGAAATTATCTTTGACACCGAAGTTGAAAAAGGATTGAAGATTCATATCTCTTTCCCCAATTCTTAAATTGATAAAAGGATGTTCGAAAAAGTATTAATAGCCGAAGATCATGAAAGTGCTAATATCTCGGTACGGAAAACCTTGGAAGACCTTGGAGTAGCCAAAGCCCAATACGTATTCTATTGTGATGATGCGTTAACCTGGATGAAAAATGCCCTTAAAAATAACCAGCCCTATGATTTACTTATTACTGATCTTTTCTTCGAGGAAGACTACAGCAAACAGAAACTCACTGGGGGAGCAGACCTCATAAAAGCAATCAGAAAAGAGCAACCTAAGCTTAAGGTTATTGTTTTTTCGGCAGAAAGCAGACCGGCCGCTATAGACGGTCTATTTAAAGAGCTTTCGATCGATGCGTATGTACGGAAAGCAAGGAACGATGCTCAAACCTTAAAACAGGCTATAAATGCTATTTATAGAGGAAATAGATATATCTCTCCCGATTTAAAGCAAATTATCAAAGAGAAAAATTCTTACGAGTTCACCCCCTTTGATGTTACCATTATATCCCTGCTCTCGCAGGGAACCCTTCAAAAAGATATACCCTTTTATTTGCAACAGAATAATATCAAGCCATCCGGTTTAAGCAGCGTCGAAAAACGCCTTAATCTGATGAAAGAAGTATTAGAATTTTCGAAGAATGAACAACTCGTTGCCTATTGTAAGGATATGGGTATTATTTAACCACTCGTACTAAACATCTTAGAAATGTTTTCGCTTTACGGTTTCCCATAAGGAAAGCACCTTTTGTTCGCCTACTTTTGGAATATCAAACGAATTAAGAGGTTTCATAGAGTTCAGATATTGTCACCTAGCCTATAGCTGCCAAGATGTAGAGATTGCTTTCAAGTTTATCGTTGTTTTCTGCCTTTAAAAACTTGAGCAATCTCCCATTTTGGATAATCAAAAAATCAATATTTTTCCCATGCCCAACCTCAGTCTGGCATTTCAATAACATGTTGTTAGCTAGTATTTAACGCCAAAATGTACCCTTTAAAATTTTCTTAAAATAGTTCGTTGCTTTACGGTTTCCCGTAAGAAAAAGGTTATGCGCCAGTGTACTTTTGAGAAAAAAATAAGTAAAAATTTTATACCTGAAACAATATGGCTTGGAGTTTTCGTAAACGAGTTAAAATTATCCCAGGGGTTTATTTAAATCTCAGTAAAAGTGGAATATCGACTTCTATTGGAGTCAAAGGAGCAAGTATGACCTTTGCCAATACCGGCACATATCTAAATACCAGCATTCCTTTCCTAGGTATTTACGACCGGCAAAAACTTTCAGGTTCGAATCCAAGTCTTCAGCCTCAAATCTACGATCAAGAACCACAAGTTGAGTGCTCAGATAATATTTTTAGTGCAGACATTCATGAAATTACTAGTCAGGATATGCAGGGGGTAAAAGAGGCAATTCTTTTAGCTCATCAACAAAAGGAAGAGCTAAAGAATGATTTGCTAAAAATTCAGTCAGCGCTTGGAATGTCAAAAGTGAAACGTACGCTGAGTT
>DATMSZ010000062.1:0-14436 GCA_035565175.1 Pseudosphingobacterium sp. | reverse complement strand
CTAAATTTCATAAAAGGTTCATACAAGGTTTAATTGTGCTTAGCTTAAAATGGTAAACTATGCTAAATTTAACAATTTAAATTAAAACAATTATCGATTAAACTGTTTTTGTTTATAAAAAAGACGGTAATTTATTATTGTTAAGCGAGCTTATCACAAAATGCGTAGCTGTCTAGAAAGAGTAATCAGTGATAGGTTTATTGCATACCCAAGTCTTTTTAACTAATTTTGCAGATGGGTTTAGTTACTGGGAGAGATTGGTGCAACGCCAAATTGATAGCCAGCTCTTTCAAAATCCTAAGGGAATGGTAAACCATTCCCTTAATTTTTATCAATAGCCAATGATTAACTTATAAATCCCTTGACATATTCTTTAGTAAGTTCTTCTTTAGGGTTTAGTAATACCTCTTCCGTTGGGCCAAATTCTATTATCCTGCCCATATAAACGAAAATGATATAGTCTGAAACGCGACGAGCCTGTCTTAAAATATGTGTCACCAACACAATGGTATAATTTTCTTTGAGTTTAATCAGCAAGTCTTCGATGGTCTTCGTAGAAATAGGATCGAGCGCAGAAGTAGATTCATCTCCTAATATGATTTCTGGTTCAACGGCCAAACCTCTCGCAAGGCAAAGCCTTTGCTGTTGGCCAATCGAAAGCGCAGTAGCGGAACCATTGAGTCTATTTTTAACTTCTTCCCATAAACCAACTGCTTGAAGATAATGCTCTACCAGTTCATTCAGCTCTTTCTTTCCTCTTGTGCCGTGAATACGAGGTCCATAAGCAATATTATCATAAATTGACATAGGTAAAGGGAAAGGTCTCTGCGCCAATAAACCCATCTTTTTTCGAATATGCGTTACCTCAGCTTGCGGACTATATATGTTTTCTCCATCAACTAATACGCTTCCACTTATGTTGACTCCTGGGATATCGTCTAGAAGTCTATTAAAGCTTTTTAGCAAGGTCGTTTTACCACATCCTGACGGTCCAATAATGGAGGTAACGCTTTTATCTGGGATATTGATATTGATGTTTTTCAACAGATGGTTATCACCTATATGGACATTCAAGTCTTTTACACTAATATGTGGCGTTTGGGTCATGATTTTTTTCGTCTTTTATTAGCAAGCAATGTGCTCGACACGACAATAATTAAAATTACAAAAGTTAAAATGAGTGCGGAAGCATAAGCTCTACCTTGTACTTCCGGAATGGGGCTTCCCAATTGAAAGAAAATAGCCAAAGGAAGTGTAGCAGCAGGTTCCTGAAATGACACTGGAATATTGTCACTAAAACCGGCGGTGAACATTACGGCGGCAACATCCCCTACTCCTCTACCAAAAGCCAACAAAACAGCGGTTAATACACCTGCTTTGATCTGCCGAAAATAAACCTTTGCCATTTCCCATCGTGTGGCGCCTAGGGAAAGAGTAGCTTCCTTTAATTCTTTAGGTACATGAACAATCACTTCGTCCAATGTGCGCACCATAATGGGAATTACCAATAACGTGACAGCGATGACGCCTCCAAGTAGCGAGGCACGAACGCCTAAATAAACCATCAGACTAAAGGCGAAAGCACCGTATACGATAGACGGTATACCAAACAATACATCAAATGAGAGCTTAGCAAACCGAGCAAATTGGTTAGCTTTTTTTAGGTATACATTCAGATATATTGAAACCGGTATACTAATAAACATACCTAAAAGTGTGGCACCACCAGCGATATAAATGGACCCTATAATGGCGTTCAGCATACCTCCAGAGCGGCCAAAATAGTAACCTCCATCAGGTATTTTGCTGATCATATCCCAATTCAAAAAGGGTAGACCTTTTACTACTACGGTACCAATAATTAAAAAAAGAGATAATCCTACTAAAACAGTAGAAGCAATCATAAGTATTTTAAAGATCGTTTCTTCCAGCTTACGTTTACGCATTTTTAACTTCTATTTTTTGTAATATAACTCTCGAAATAATATTAAAAATCAAAATAATAACAAATAGAGAAAAGGCAGAGAACATCAGGGCCGCATCATACAGCGGTACCGACATCATCTCACCAAAATTATTGGCCAGCAAAGCGGGTAAAGGATAAGCTGGATCAAATATCGACTTCGGTGAAATAGGAACATTTCCGCATACCATCAATACAGCAATGGTTTCACCAAATGCCCTGGAAATTGCGAGCACAATAGCAGCAATAATGCCTGGCATTGCTTTCTTTAAAATTACTTTCTTGATTGTTTCCCATTTAGTGGCACCTAAAGAAAGGGAGGCCTCTTTTAATTCCTTGGGTATAGTTTGCAATACTTCAACGACAATACTCACAATCAGTGGAAATATCATAACCGCCAATACTATTCCTCCTGATAAAACGGTGAAACCAGTAGAAAATTCAACAAAATGAGGAGCGATATAGTGCTGCACTAGAGGGACAATAAAAAACACTCCCCAAACACCATAGATTACAGGTGGTATGCCTGCTAACATATTTACCAATGGTAAAAAAAGCTTTTTAAAACGCAACGGCGCATATTCCGAGAGGTAGATAGCCACAAGTAAACAGAGTGGCACTGCGATAACGATGGACATTCCTGTGACCCACAAGGTGCCCATAATAAAAGAAAGAAAGCCGAATTCACCTTTCAGTGGACGCCACGTACTCGAGCTAATCAATTCCCAAATAGAGTGATGTTGCAGAATTGGTAGAGATCTCCAATAAAGGCCTACGCCGATCAATAAAACCATTGAAACCGCTAATATTGAAAAGGTAAGCATACCCGTTCCGATCACTTTATCTTTAATTAAACGTATCTTCATTGTATTTTAGCTAATTCTTTTTCGATGGTATTTTTATTTAAACTTACATAACCATTTTCAGGTAATCGAGCTTGCCCTTCGGCCGACAATATATAGCGAAGAAAAGAAATAAGCATTTTACTTTTAGGTTTTCCATGAAACAGTAGGCCTAATGTTCGCGCTGGCGGGGCTGGGTATCGCCCATCGCCAATTGCTCGATTTAAACTATCTAAATTTTGATAGAAAGACTCTTCCGCATCTACTTTTCCATTCTCATTCCAATCAATTGGTATAATCATCACATTGGGTTGGGGCTTTCGATCCTTCAAACTATACACATAATTAAGATTACTGAAGCCGATCGAAAGCGGGTCACGCATAATGGCCTGCGCTTGTCCCGGATCTCCAAATACACCGATTCCCATTAAATCTTCTTGAGAAGCATCCAAAAATTTAGCCCATGTTTCGGCGGCACCCGCTGCATCCGATCGTACATAAACATGCATATCGTAATCACTGTGTACTCCTTTTAATTGATTCCACCGATTAATTTTTCCTCTTAAAAATATGTCAATGAATTCATCTTTTGTGAGTCCTCTTTTCAAAACTTGGTCTACCACTGGATTATTAGCATTAAATGTTGCTACTACCGCATCATTCGCTACATTTATTAAATAAGCACCTTGCTCGTATTCTTCCGGGTGTACATCACGTGAAACCATTCCAATATCCACCATATTCGACAATACATCTGCTATCCCCTTGCCTGCCCCTCCCGCTGAGATATTAAAACGTACATCTGGATGTTTAGCTTTAAAATCTTCGCTCCATTGTATCACCATCGGATATAAAGCAAATGCACCAGATATAGATATCGTTTCCTTGGTGTTAGCATGTCGACCATTAGTACCATTTCCACAACTTAACATACCACCCAATGCAGCCAGCACTATAGTTATTGTCAAATAGTTATTCATCTTTTTGTTTCACTCGGGTTAAGGACTGCCAAATATAAGAGAAACAACAAGCAAAACCATATAAAATCCACCTTTTTTATAGATAATAAGCAATAAGCGAGATTAACGGCTTTCCATCACACATATAAAGAGCTAAATAGAGCTGTAAAGAAGAATTCAGAGGAGGCCGTGAGCAGATTCGAACTGCTGTAAAAGGTTTTGCAGACCTCAACCTAACCACTCGGTCACACGGCCTTTTATCCTATTATTTCACCAAACCTGCAAATCGCTGGTAAAACAATGTGGGGCTATGCTCATTTTTTGGAGCATATTTCCCGGCAATAATAGGTATATAAATTACCCTTCTTCTACTTGCTTCGCCTACAACCGTTGATTTAGCAACCCTATGCCAAAGACGTCCATCATGTATAGTAAGATCACCTGCTTCAGGAGTAATTGCCAGTTCGTTAGGATCTGTGTCGTGGGATAAAAAATATTTTTTCCTGAATAAAAGTTGATAAAGACTTTGTCTATGGGTTCCCGGCAGGATTCTCAAACCTCCTTGTTCTTTATTCAATGAACTTAGGTGAATTCCAACATTTAACATCGGATTTAGTTTAGCGCCTTGAAAAACGTCTCGGAGCCCATCCGTGTGCCATCCCATTTGAGCAAATTTACTTTGAGGACCATTAATATAGTGATTAAACACCATACCGTCTTTTTCATCTATACCTAAGCGAGCATGACTTCCCACAAAAGTTAAGAGCTTTTGAAAACGCGGATCAAGTGATAGCTCCTCCAATACGGGGTGATGTTGATTGATAAATGCAAATCGCTGTACAATTTGACTTCCATCTAAATCAACGCCGTATTTAATCGGCACACCATTGACCTTTTGTAAACCTCTTGCTATCCATTCTTTTTCAACCTCTTTCGACGCTTGAACAATAGAGGCTATAGCTTCCTGATTAATAAATTGTTTGAAATGAATAAATCCATAAGCCTCAAAAAAGGCAACCTGTTCTCCTGTGAGCTCACCGGTAAAATGAAAGATTTGATAAGACGTAACCATAAGAAAGAATTAAAAGATTAAAAAAATTGACTTTAGGGGAGAGCGTATCTTTTCATTATACGCAAGGGAAGGTAGTAGTTAACAACAACACATTTCCGAATCAACCATACACATTCGTGTTAGTTGATTGAGCATTAAATATGTGTTATCAAAAAGAGTCATAAAAAGTCTAGTAATTTAGTAGACTTTACAAAAGTAATGAGAATTTTTAATTCTCCAAATATTTCCGAGATTATTTTTTGCTATAGAGTTTGGCAGCAATCTTTTCCACCATATATTTTGGAAACAGCCAATCACCTAAACGCTGCATTTTATTCATGGATCCCGGAACCACCTCTATTTTTCCCGCGAGCATTGCTCTTATGGCCTCTTTAGCAACTATTTCCGGATTCATATTATATTTTTCGGTAAGATGTGACAGTGCCTGCATGCCAGCTCTATCTGAAAAACCGGTCGCCATGGGTCCGGGACATAAACAGGTAACACAGACTCCTTTAGGCTTTAGCTCATGATGTAGTGAACGGCTAAAGGATAAAACGTAAGCCTTTGATGCTGCATACACTGCAAGGCTAGGCACCGACTGATAAGCAGCAGTGCTGGCAATCTGTAATATATATGACTGCTTATTCTTAGTAAAAAAGGGTAACAAATAGTGGGTTAATGATGTTAACGCACTTATATTAAGGTTTATCATATTTTGCTGATCAGGAAGCGTTAAATATTCAAAATTCCCCCACAATCCAAAACCTGCATTATTCACTAAAACACTTATTGTTAAGTTTTCAGACATACAAAAATCACGGAGCTTGGAAGAAGCATCAATAACTGAAAGATCAAGAGCTAGTATTGTTACATTAACCGTATGAATACTTATTATCTCGTTTTTTACAGTTTCAAGTGCAAGCACCGATCGGGCGACTAACAGGAGGTTATAATTTCGTTTCGCCAGTTCAAGAGCTAAATATTTTCCTAATCCTTGGCTTGCTCCTGTTATTAATGCATACGTGCTCATATTCGTGTAACCGGTTTCTTAACAAATTAAACTATAAAAGTAAGATAAACACCGGATTTTATATGTTTCTTATAATGTGTTAACGGTATACAAAATACACCTAACTTAAGCACCACTATTAATAGATTTTATTAAGCCGGTAGCATTCCATTAGTTTTACAACTCGCAGCTATGAATCAGCATATTTATTATTTCCGTTAACGATCGTATCGAATCTTGTCTTAAAAGGTCTTTTCATCCGTTTTAATAGTGAAAAATCATCCATATTTTGTTTGACAATAGTTGCTATGTGCTCGTAATTTCTGTGCTTCTCCGTGCAGAATTCTGAGTGAATCTGTTTAAAAGCATATAAGGCTAAACTATTTCTCCCGGATCGATCAACCATCAACAAGTTCTTAATAGTCTCCACTATATAGATCAGCTCTGGAAGTTTAAAGTAGTTCAGCGCTTGTTCAAGATATCGCCACCATTTGTTTTCATGATAAAAAACACTATATACATAGAGGTCCCCACCAGATAAAATAGCATGCTCATAAAAATAAAGCAATGAAAATAGCGCACGCTCACCAGTACTTAGCTTTTGAAGAAATAATTCATGTTTGCCGTCCAAGCCTTGATACTTAATAGTTCCAATATCTTTAAATCTTTTAAGCAATGGCTTATACGCGTAATTTAATAAATCGATATTTTTCACTACCGAAGTCCCTTCTTCTTTTAGTTTTGATTTCATCCGTTTTTTGTTTTTGTAAGTATGGTCTACCGTTTTTTTAAGACAGTAAAGATCTGCCAGTTGGCGAGACGGTTCACTGAACTCTTCGATGATCCGCCTACTTCTTGCGCTTCAACAACTAATTTTTGGTTGTAGGTGGAAGCTTCCTTTTTTTACCACCATTTTTCACCTCCTAACATTGAGTTAAAAACCTTTTTCACTTTTATCTATATTGATTTTAAAGACATCCAGTAATGCCCTCTTTGCTGCATGATACCCTCCCATTCCATGAACGCCTCCCCCTGGTGGGGTCGAAGCAGAACATATATATAAGCCCTTCGCAGAGGTCCGATACGGCGAAAACCTTAAAGCGGGCCGGGTAAATAACTGCCTTAGGTCTAATGCTCCACCATTCACATCGCCTCCATGATAATTCAAATTGTAGTTTTCTAGGGCTTCTGTATCTGTTGTGTGCCTCGCTAAAATGCGCTCCCTAAAACCTGGCGCAAAGCGTTCGACTTGGTTCTCTATAGTAGCTGTCATATCTTTTGTGGAACCGTTAGGTACATGACAATAGCCCCATAGAACCTGCTTACCAATAGGCGCTCTTTCGCTATCAAACAAACTCTGTTGTGTTAATAATACGAACGGACGTTCGGGATGTTTTCCCTTTGAAATCTGCTGTTCAGAAAAAGCTACTTCTTCAAAAGTATTACCAATGTGTATAGTGCCCGCTTCTCTACATTGAGCTGCTGTAAAGGGTACGGGGCCATCTAATGCCCAATCCACCTTGAATAAACCCATTCCGTAACGATATCTTCGCAGCTGCTCTTTATAGATTGTCGAAAAAGTATGACCAGCAATCTGCAATAATTGTTTGGGTGAAGTATCAAACAACACAACTTTCGTTTTGGGAAGCTGGCTTAAAGAGCTAATAATGGTGTTTGTTTCGATTTCGCCTCCCAAAGAACAAAAATAATTAGCCATTGCATCTGCTAACATTTGGGTACCTCCTTTTACAATAGGCCATCCTTTTAAATGTGCATTAACCGTTAATACCATGGCTATGGCAGAAGTCGTCAATTTAGAAAAAGGTAACATACTGTGCGCTGCCATCCCCGACCACAGACCTCTGAGATGTTCCGTTTTAAACTTTCGAGCTAATATTCGAGCAGGTAATATTGCCGGCAAACCAAAACGAGCAAACGCCAACGGATCTTTCGGGAACTGAAAGGGTCCTAATAAATCATCCACAATATTCGGCCATTTTTCTATAAGAGGTTTGAACAAGTCGAGATAAGATTGGCGATCAGCACCAAAAGCAGCAGCCGTTTCATCTAGTCCGCTATATAGTGCTGCGGCTGTTCCATCATCAAAGGGATGTGCAGCTAAGATAGTCGGATTAATATAACTTAGACCATATTCGTTCAGTGGAAGTTTACTCAGAAACGGAGAGGCCGCCGCCATGGGATGTACCGCTGAGCAAACGTCATGTATGTATCCCGGAATAGTTAGTTCAGCACTCCTCATACCGCCGCCAATCGTACTTTTAGCCTCCAGCACTAATACGTCTAAGCCGTGCTGCTGTAGAAGAATTGCCGCCGCCAATCCATTAGGACCGGCCCCAACAACAACTGCGTCATATTCTATATTATTACTTATATCCATTTTGCTTGCAAGAATTGTCATATATCATTTATCAACCAAATACTGCCATCCTTTTTTATTTCCCAAGCAGTAATGGGATTAAAATGATATCCTCCCTTACTTTCTCTTGCCAAAGTCAATTCTTGGTAACTAGGTTGATAATAACCTGTTTCATCAATAGCTCGACTTTTGATAATTGTTTGTCGCCCATCCCAATACCACAATAAACGAAAAGCCGTATGCGCCTTACTCAAAACAGGCTCTTGTAGAACAGCCTCTTCCCAATTTTTGCCCTCATCCGTGCTTACTTCTACTTGAGTGATTTTCCCACGGCCACTCCATGCTATACCTCGAATTTCTACCCAGCCTTTTTCAATTTGTATAGGATAAGAGGGAAAAGTAATAATTGATCGGGCATCCATTACAAAGCTAAATTGCCTAATTCTCCCACCTGCAATGTTTTCTGTATACTTTGAAGTTTCTTCCCTCGTCATAAAAGGTTGATCAGCAATCTCAATACGTCTAATCCATTTAATCTGTGTATTCCCTTCCCAACCTGGCAGCAACAGGCGTATAGGGTAACCTTGCTCTGGCCTAAGGGCTTCTCCGTTCTGAGCGTACACTAACATCGCATCCTCATAGGCTTTAGACATTGGGATGCTACGTGCCATAACCGCTGCATCGTTTCCCTCCGCCAAAAACCACGTAGCCTTGGGATTTACACCAACCTCCCGGAAAAGAGTTGAAAGCATTACGCCCGTCCATTCACTTTGACTTGTTAACCCACAAATTTCTTGTGGACTAAGGTTAGTAGCTCCTGAGCGGAAATTTCCCGAGCATTCGATAAAACAGGTACGTGTAAACGATGGAAATCTTTTTAGGTCATGTAAAGTAAATCGCATGGCCTTCTCAACCATGCCATGGATCACCAATTCATACTTATTTGGGTCTATCGCTGGTACTCCACCATGATTTCTCTCAAAATGCAAATCAGCTGGGGTGATTGTCCCAAAAAGATCCTGTAATGGTGTTCTCGAGGATGTCAGCGAAGGTAATTTCTGAGGTTGTTCGAAAGGAGATCGTGAACCTAAAACGCCAGGTGGCACTCCTAATACTTTAGTTGGATCTTTAGGCACCTCAAAAAGCGGTTTTGCCTCCTGTATAGCCTTTCCGAAAGAATCCTGCATAAGCACCAAACCAATCGCTGCAGCTCCGCCTAACAGTTTACGGCGACTAATTTTTACAGGGGGCATAATGTCAGGTATTTGTATATCCAATATTTTTCTTTTTTTCTCCATTGTCATTACCCTTTAGTGAATTTCACGCCCACCTCTACGGTCATCAATTACAAAAAACTTCTTCGCAGGCATTTCAATTTTTGGAAGTGTTTTGGCATTTATTTCTTCATTTATCTTTACAATACCATTGGCATATAACAAAAAAGCCGTCAACTGGTACACCTCTTCGTCACTCAATGATCCGGGCGCATTATAAGGCATGGCACGGCGTATGTAGTCAAAAACTGTCGTAGCATATGGCCAATAACTACCTATTGTTTTCGCTTTAGACGAATCATTACTTACCAATTTATCAAAAGGACCATCCCATCCTTTGGGGCCATGGCAGGTCACACATTTTGCCTTATAAATTATGGCACCTTGGTCGGCAAAACCTTTGCCAGCGGGTAAGCCTGTTCCGTCTGGTGCAATACTGATATTCAATCTTTTAATAAGCAACTCATCGGCTTTATTTCCAAAACCAAAATGAGTTGGCCATTCCTCGTCATTGGGATGCACTGGTACATCAGATCCTTCCAATTCCTGCTTCGCTTTATTTTTCTTATTTGCAGGTTGACAAGCGATTACAAACATCAGTATCAGGCCAAAGAAAATATTACGCAGGTTATTGAATTTTCCCATACTGCCCTGCATCCAACGTACTTTTAGTTAAAATATATTTGCGATCTCTGCGTATAAGTTCAACCCGAATAGAATCGCGGTTTTCATTCAATCCTTTCAACGTCACAAAAGCTCCATCATTACTTACTTCATAATGTAAAACCATTTTTCTCCTGATTACCTCTTTCGGTAAAGTTGCGAAGGCCCTTGATCGTCTAGCGGTAGTACCTTTCGGATCTATCATTTTATTTTCATCTCCGATATGACGCCATGCACGTTCATTTATCCAATCTTCCGGATAATTATCCGTTAGGGATTCTTGTTTATTTTCAGGCCTATTCGGATAACCTTCGTCATTTCTTTGCCCCCCTCTTTTGAAAGCAGCAGCCGCTATATTTTTATCCTGTAAATAAAGCACCTTATCAACGGTATCTGCATAGTAATGAAATACTCTTCTACCTCCGCCAACTCCAGCGATTTCAAAAGTGCGATCAATATCGCGGATAGGATTTCCACCACCATTAGATAAATCCAATCGCTGCGCTTTATTCACTTTAAAGGTCATCGTTGTCCATTTCTCAAAAGTTAGATCTTGCCAACGTAAAGAATCATACGGATTATCGGGAATCAATACATTATTGAGATAAAAGGCTCTTACATCATAATATCCTCTTAGTTTCGTAACACCTGGAGAAGAAGGTTGTTTATATGGATCATACAGAAAGTTAAGTAGCTGCACATAGAACAAAACACCTAAAAAAACAATAAGCACCGCAGTCTTCAGTCCAAAACGCAGTGCATGTTGCCATGTTTTATTAAATGTAGGGTAATAATTAATCGGCACGGTATATTGTTCTGAAATCATTAATCTATAAATGCGCGGAATATAATAACTCATAATAAATAGGCCATATAGCACAAAATAAGAAGCATAGATATGCACACCACCTTCATAGGCAAAATTCACAAAAGTAATACTACCCAAAGCCCCTACTAATAAAGCTGCACCATAAAACGTTGTTTTTCTGAAAAAAAGCATTGTACCCGCTAACAATTCCACTACACCTGTGAATACTTGATACCAAGGAACAATTCCAATAGAAAGCCAATATATTTTTTGTTGTGTAAGATCGCCAAAATCAGTATTCAACAATCCCTCAGAAGGATAAGGCATCTGTACAGGGAGCACCTTTGTAAAAGCAAAGCCGATAATCCCTATTCCCGCTCTGTATCTCGCTACCACTAACAACCAATAATACAGCTTATTATAATTTTTCACTTTCCCATCAACAACTGACCAAATGGCCGCCCCTGCAATTGCAAGGAACAATACGACAATCCAATCAGCATAACCATATAAGTCTGGAAACCATTGGCTTAACACCGGAAACGAAGGCTGAAAACGAGCAATATCGTAGAGATCTCGATAATGTAGGCCAGTCCAGTGAATCGCAAATAGATCTGTATACCACTTCCAGTTCCATGGAATAGACATGATAATGAAAAATATAAACGCAATTCTGAATGCCAATTTCTCTACTTCAGTCCAATCCTTTTTTTTTGTCTTATCATTCACTTTCTCTACACCATTTGTTTTCAACATTTGATGAGTGTGTTGTGTAAGTTGAGTGTTCATCATAAAAGATTTAATTATCTATAATACCAAGCCACTTCTCCTACCACCCTTCTTGGCCTCTTCCAACAAGTATTTTTTATCGACTTTCTGCAATACAATTTGAAGTGAATCGCTGTTTTTATTTATGCCATTAAGAAAAATTGTATCGTTATTTGCCTGCTTAACATTTAATAGAAAGGACTCTCCTTTGTCTCCATCTACAGCCTTCAGTACCAAGTGCTGCTTCGATTTATCGAACTCATAGCGAAAATATTGTCGGCCAGCCGTTCCTGAAAACTCATAACCCTTCTCTACGTCATTCTCATGGATGACTTCCACATTGCTGGTAAGTGGTTCAAGCTGGCGTCCTATTTTGATACTAATGGTTGTCCACTTTTCGATTACAACATTTTGCCATCTTAAACTATCATGCTTATTAAAAGGAAGATTTGTTCCATTATAACTAAAGCGCAGCACCTGATAAAACCCCTCCCTCATCGCACCCTTTTTTAGCGGGAATTGATATCCTCCTTTTCGATAAACACCATAGGTCTTCACCCCATACAGAATAAAAACTATTATAAAAATGCCCTTTAATATAAGTCTAAGCTTTGGTTGCCAATTGTTTGGATAAGTCACCTTGAAAGTATTCGGGAGAGTTGGCTTTTCAAGGGATAACAGTCGAAATAGCCGCGGCGCATCATACCATAATAAGAAAAGTGCGAATTGGAGCAAATACAAGCTATAAACTACTTCGCCTCCTTCGTAAGCTAGATTGGAAAGAAATACATTTCCTGTGAAGCACAAAATAATAAAAGAGGCCAGAAATACCGTTTTTCTATACAACAGCAATAATCCAGCTGTAATTTCTACAAGGCCCAGAAACGTTTCAAAAGAAGGTGCTATGCCTAACGTAAGCGAAAAAATTTTCCATGCGGATAAATCTCCGTAGTTCGTGTTTAGCTCACTTAAGGAAGGATAAGGGGATTGCATAGGAAACACCTTAATAAATCCATAAGCAATAATACCTATTGCAAGTCGGTAACGAAGGACAACTCGCAGCCAGTAATATAAGGAAGCGTATTCTTGTCGTTTATCAATAAAGGACCAAAATACAGCACTTATTATAGCTATAAGCGCCATAATACCCCAATCCAAAAAAGTATTTATTCCCCAGAAGTCAGGCGTTACCGGGCTATTTACAATCTGACGTGTATATCTACTGATATTAAATATATCGCTAAAACCGATGTTCCACCAATTGATCTGACGTAAATGTTCGTAAAACTTCACATCAACCGGTATGGCCTGTAACATGAGATACACAAAAAAGAACCGAAAAAGAATCATTCCGTGCTTCGTCCAGCTTGTTTGTCCATTAATAGCGCTATTTTCCATAGTTTTAAAATAGATTGTTACCTTTAATATCCAGGATTTTGTTTCAATGCGCCATCTACCAACAATTGCTCTGCAGGCAAAGGCATAAGAAATTTATTTGGATCTGTGATATTCAAAACGACGGCCGCCCTATTGGTGCGCACCAAATCAAACCACCTATGTGCTTCCAAACCAAATTCCAATCGCCGCTCATTTTCAATAGCCAGCAACAGATCTGTTACATTTGCAGCGACAACATTTACAATACCCGCTCTATTTCTTACGGCATTCAAATCGGCTTGCCCCTCTTCCAATAGGCCTAGCTCTGCCCTCGCTTCAGCACGAATAAGATACAATTCAGCTATGCGGATTACATAGGTAGGATCGGTAGCCGGACTTCTATAATATAAATTACCATACCAGCGATTCTGATTATCTTTAGCCACAAGGGCATTACGTGAGCCACCAATGGCCGAATCATTCACCAGATTTACAAAAGTATTATTGGGAGCCCACTGCCTTGTTCCGCCATTTTGTTGAGGTTGCCACTGTCCTCTGTGAGGATTTAGTTCATTGGCATTGTAAAAAAGTTCAAATACCGACTCACGGGTACCTGTTACGCCATCAGCAAAAAATGTGTGATAGGGTGTTAATAATTCATAATTTGCATGATCATTAATAAGACGTGTCGCGTAATTTTCTGCCTCCTGCCAATTCTTATTGTACAAATAATAGCGTGCTTTAAGGGCCCAAACAGTTTTACGGGTAGCCTGAAATCGATTGGTTGTTTCAGGCAGTAATTGTTCGGCCAACTCGAGATCAGCTAATACCTGTGCGTAAGTTTCCTCACTTGTACTACGAGGAATACCTGTGTTATCGGTTGCCTCCAGTGTTGGCTGCGTTATAAGGGGAACTCCTCCCCAAGTGCGCACTAAATCGAAATAAGCTAAGGCCCGAATGAAATGAGCCTCGCCAGCTATTCGATTTCGAACAGATTCAGCAATGACATCATTTCCTAGTTCCTCCACATTCTTAATCACTTGATTTGCCCGATTGATTGCTACATAAATTCCCTTCCAAGTACTGGTGATGGTTGCATTCTCTGCATTCACCTGGTGATTAATAAATTCCTGTACCTGTGATTGAGACCCAGTCCATTGAATATTATCACCCGAGAGGTAAGCGATCGATTGAAAATCCACACTATAATAAGTCCGTAACGCACTGTATACGCCGTTGAGAGCGGCGTTAGCAGACGTCTCATCGATAATAATATTCTCGCCAGAAATTGAGGCCTTCGGCTGTACATCTAAAAACTTATTGCAGCCAATAAATGTTATAC
>DATMSZ010000061.1:0-6346 GCA_035565175.1 Pseudosphingobacterium sp. | reverse complement strand
TAATCTTACAATGGTTTTTATATGTTCATTTTTTTTTATATTATGAACATAAATATAAAAAGTGTTCATTTTATGAACGGCTCCTAGTATGACGGGGCTAACATAACCGGCCTCTTTGAACTTTACAACAAATGAAATTAATTACCATATTACTCTCTAGATCTTTTTTTGCAATCCTTAGCTTTGGTTGCTTAGCTTGCAATAATGGTGCAACAGATACGAAGCAATTAGAAGCACATACCTAATTATCTGGATACAAATTTAATGTAGAGCTGGCAATCTTTACATGTCAGTCTTCAAATTGTTGAGCAACGACAAATAATTTCTGTTCTTGTAGAAAATGTGGTTGTTTGGAAGTAGAAACATTACTTTTAGTAATGACTAGAAAAGCAAAAGAAGAAATTGCGGCGGATGCTGATCCTGAAATTGCTGAGCAAACAACTATCAAGTTATCAAGTGTAGGTAGTGATAGCGGATTATTGGCAGCCGCTAGCTTAATAATAGAAAATAGTCAATTCGAATAAAGCCATTTCGTTTTTAGTGAAGTGGTTGTTTTATTAAAACAAATTTTTTGAGATCAAAGCAAGTAACTCTTCCCTATATCCCGCGCTTATAGATAGTTTTGTCTGCCGGATTAAAACATGATTGTCCACTATTTTCTCTAGATGATTCAAGTTAATAATATAGGAATTATGTATACGAATGAAGTTTGGCGGTAGCTGCTCTTCCAACTGTTTCATACGCCTATAAATCAGGATACTTTCGTTGAGGCATACTATACTGACATATTCCTTATTCGCTTTGCAATAAAGTATGTCATTGGGTCTGATTTTTATAATCTGCTTTCCCGATTTAAGGAAGAGGGCATCATCCGGGTGCTTAACTTCCTTAAGGTCATCCTGCCTTCTATAAGAGAAATATTCCTCAGCTTTATGAATAGCCTGCATAAATCGTTTGAAGGTAATAGGTTTTAGCAGATAGTCTATTGCGTTGTATTCGTACCCCTCCAATGCATGCGAGGAATATGCAGTCGTAAAGATGATACACTGATCTTTTGGCAACATAGATGCTAACTCCAATCCCGATATATTGGGCATATTTATGTCCAAAAAAATCAGATCGACCTTATCGGTCTTGAGAAAAGTGACTACTTCAAATGCATCGTAGCACTTCTGCTTCAATTTCAGAAAATGCACTTTCTGGATGTAGTCTTCCAATAACCTTACTGCATTTGGCTCGTCGTCCACAATTAAGCAATCGATCATACGTATAGAGGTATATTCAACTTGGCAAAGTAATAATTATCCTTTTCAACTATATCCAGCTGAAACTGGTTTTTGTAAAGCAACTGCAGGCGGGATCGAAGATTTTGCAGGCCAACTCCGGTTGTCTTGTTCGCCGATGGCTTAAAGATACGATTACGGACATCTATATATAATCTATCAACCTCTATCTTAATGTGCAGGAATATTTCATTTCCTTTGCTACGCCTATCAATGCCATGTTTGAATACATTTTCTACGAGAGGAATAATGAGCATTGGAGGCACCCGAATACCGACAGTTATTCCTTCTTCCTGAATATTTGTTTGAAGCGGATAACGCAGACGCATTTTCTCCAGGTCAATGTAATCATAGATAAAGTTTATCTCATCGTTAAGATGGATATGCTGTTGGTGCCCCGTATCCACAAAGTAACGCATGATATTGGATAGCTTGCTTAATAGCGCCGCCGTTTCCGGCGATTGTTGCTGGGCTACGTAGTAAATATTATTCAACGTATTGAATAGAAAATGAGGTTGCACCTGTGCTTTCAGCAGCTTTAACTCAATTTCAGCAGAATATTGCTTTAACGATTCCTGCTCCCGGTGCAAAACAAAATAATCCAAGGCTACACGGAGTATAAA
This sequence comes from Pseudosphingobacterium sp., assembly GCA_035565175.1. Lineage (GTDB taxonomy): Bacteria > Bacteroidota > Bacteroidia > Sphingobacteriales > Sphingobacteriaceae > Olivibacter. Next base: position 4,440 of record DATMSZ010000061.1, on the reverse strand, counting down.
ACTAATGATATAGACGCATAGCGAAGGAATGAATATGGCAACAAACACTTCGAAATAGGTGTCTCCGATTTTTTCTTTAGGATAAAAGGCGGCATAATAATAAGATCGGAGTTCAATACGGGCCAAACAGACTGCAAATACCAACACTAAAGCCGACGCCACGTATAGCAGCTTATGATTACGTCTATACAGCCACGGAATCAAACAATATACATTAACATTGATGATGAGGAAATAAGAAAATATATTAACAAAGCCAAAAATGAGAGCCCTTAATGGTTCTGCAGACTGTAAATAGGAAAAAGTTGTAATCATGAGAATAAAAAGCCAGATCACTAACTGGAGCTGACTAAGGGTCATCTTTTTTCCAAGCACCTTTATCATGAAACCAAAAGTATTAAGTTGACACTTGATTTCCAATAATTTTCAATAGTTGCAGTCATTTCTTCAACAGATAAACCGTTGAAAAATAGTTATAAGTGGTAAAGAAATAGGGTTATTACCGTTGAATTTTGTTTTACCGTCGCGCAAGAATGCCAATTTTGCCATCAGGTTAAGCAATTTAAAATAATAACGTTTAAACATCAGGGCCAAAAATTACACGGGGAAGCCGAAAACTGATTAGAGTAGGCAAGACGATAATTAACAAATATGAAATTATATATGAAAATCATTAGTAAACTTACATTAGGATTGATTTTATCTTTTGCGGTGGTGCTATTCAGCTGTTCCGATGATGACAAGGGCCCTGACGAAGATCCATCGGCAGCACATAAAGTGGTATTTAAGGCAGAAATATCCAACGGTAACATTATAAACGCCACTTATGGTATTGATGATGATGCCCACACAGCGTTAAATCTGAGCGGTACCAGCTGGAGCAGCCCCGAACTGACTGTTCCGGCAGGAGCATACAACGCCAATATTCTCGTAAATGCAGCAGGTGCTACTGACAATGCCGTTTTAACAGTGCAGATCTTTGTAGACGGGCAATTAAAAGCAGAAAAGGTCTCTCCTCCAAGCAAAATCACGTCTGCCCTCGTAAATTATAAGTTCTAATATCATTAAAGTGGCTGCATGCAATTAACTATGGCTTTATAAAACGGGTGGGTTCATGCACTTATCAAAAAAGCCATGAGCTTTAGACTTTATCATAAAATTAGAAAGCCACTATAGTGGCTTTTTCTATTTACAATGGACAAACTAAAAACATACTTCACGAGCATCGGTTTTGACCACTCAACAAGTGGAAAAGTTGCTGAACGTTTCCAACAAAAAACATTTAACAAAGGCGACTATTTTGTAACAGAAGGCAAGACGACATTACAAGTTGGCTTTGTAGCAGACGGACAATTTCAATATTATGCAACGACAATGCAAGGCGAGGAAAAAACAACTTATATCGCTTTACAAAACTCATTCATAGCTTCGCTGCTAAGCTACTTGACGGAAACACCAGCCCGAGAAAATATTCGTGCATTGACTAATGCAACACTTTGGACGATTGACAAAAAAAACGTTCTTAACTTGCAAAACGAAATTCCAGCATTTAAGAACTTCTATGTTCAACTTTTAGAATGGCAACTCTGTTGTATCGATAAAAGCAGGTTTGACTTTATTACACTCCCTGCCGAACAACGGTATGAAAAATTATTGAAAGAAGAACCCGCACTTCTTCAACAAGTTCCTTTGCAATATTTAGCTTCCATGTTGGGCATCACGCCGAGACATTTAAGTCGCTTACGCAAAAAAATGTAGCCAAAGCATTTTTGGACATTTGTCTAAGACAAAATTCCCTGTTCAACCGAATTTTGCATTTGTATAACGTCGGAGTCTTTTTCACCCTTCCATAATTTGACACCGCAAAATAATGTTCGAAACCAGGTACGGGTTTCCATTTTTCTCTAGGTCTATCCGTCAGGCTCTGGTCGCGGTAAGCTTTTGATATGTCGGTATATAATTTATCTAGCTGTGCCATAGAAAAGCGGTTTAACAGTAGATCGAAAGAAGCAATTTACTGAAAAGCAATCATGTACACAAATATGACTATTGTGTTCCTATTGAGATGTTAATTTCGCAACACTTTATGCTATTTAAAGAGAGACGTTAGCACTTTCATATTAATTTGTTTACCCAAAAAATAGTATTCTCTTTTTTGAAAATATTTTTGCTCTTTTTGTACTAATTTAGTTAAATCAATCTTCTGATCAAACTCTTTTTAGCTTCTCCAAAGCGAAAAAATGCAACATTGTTTTGCTAAAAATATTAGATTTTATATCTTTGTATCATACCTAAATCTGAATGAGCCAAAGTAAACAACAAGCGAATCAGTATGATAAGATTATCAGGGAGAATCTGGAGTTGACCTTGCCTGTTATTGTCCGCGAGGTACTTGGATTGGATATTGTCAGGAGCGAGGAGCTTCCAGACGATATACAGCATACAAAAGAACGGAAGCCCGATGCATTGAAGAAGGTTACTGATTCGAATGATAATACCTATGTGCTTCACGTAGAGTTTCAGGTGAAAGATGAAAAGGACATAGTATATCGCATGGTGGAGTATTGTGCCATGTTAATGCGTAAATATAGGTTACCTGTAAAACAATATGTCATCTTTCTTGGAGATAGGCAACCAAGAATGCCGACCCTATTGGATACGGAAAGATTGAAGTTCAGCTTTGATCTTATCTCTCTTTTTAATGCCAGCTATAGATTGTTCCTGAAATCTGACAATCTGGAGGTGAAAATGCTGGGAATATTAGGTAACTTTGAACATAACGATAGTTATACCGTTGTTAAAGAGATTATTGAGGATATAAAATTTCAGACAAAGGGAGATTTTGCTGAAAGTCGATATTTCAAACAATTGCGTATATTTGTACAATTGCGTAGTAATTTAGAAACACAATTCATTTGTAATTAGTTTTTTATTTTAAAGGCCAAATGGAGCATTCATGTTTTGTCTGTTTTAGTTGGAGCATGAATGGTTTAAAAAAGCTATGGAAGCAGTAAGCAAATTTTTTAAGGAAGAGAAAGATTTTCTTTATCGCAAAGGCGAAGCAAAGAAAAGTCATGATGTGGTAGAGAACCTTATTGTAGACTTTGGCTTTACAGATGAGCAGGCAGCAAAGGCCGCTGAGGTCACAGTTAACTTCGTCCAGAAAGTCCGTGCCGATTTGGCTAAAAAGAAGAAGAATTAAAAAATTCACATAAACATATAATAAAGCCATTCCTTAGATTGCAGGGATGGCTTTTATTTTTAAATCTTCTTCAGATATTTCGGCCGTATATCCAATCCATTGTCTTTTATAGAAATGATCATATTATTTTTGTCGATGAGGTCATAGGCTTATGCAATATTTGTGACAGGCAGAGTAGAAGACTTAGAATCTTTTAGTCAGCGGTTCAATTCCGGCTTAGTGTCTTTGATACGAAGCAGCCAAACGGTTGCTGTTCCATAATTCTATCATCTTTAAGTGCTTGATTTAGTGGTGATAAGTCCGAATTTTACATAAAATCCAACATTAATATGGCTTCTGCAAGACTATTTTTTGGTCGTATCTTTTGAGTATTCGTACTGCCCTTTCTGGTGTAATGTTTTTTTTCAGGATTGATTCTGAACAAAGGCATCTTTTGAAGATGTAATGATTGAAAACCAGGTTTTTATTATTAGGTAAAAAGGTGGCCAGTCAAAAAATACTTGTTACCGTTGGCCAGATATTAAAGGAAAGGGAGTGCACAAGCCAGCACTGCAGATGTGCTAAGATTACTGTTTAAACAATGTAGTCTTTGCAACCAGGTTGTTTATGCTCGGATAATACATTAGACATTCTATTTGTCTTACATTTTTTATGATAAGTTTAATCAAAATGCCCTGAACGCAATTATTTACCCCGTTTAAGATAATTTCTTTAAAAGACAGGTCCGAACGGTCATTTTCGGAAAAATCCCAAATACCTGAACAACCTAGCTCTGGGTAGGCTACTTTAAAACTATGGTTCGCAGGATTTATGGAAAGCCTCATTTCATATTGTTTTCCGTTTCCAAGCTCTTGCGCTTTGCCTTTCCATTCCCCACCAATCGAAGCCATCGCCTCTGTTCTGCTGATTTCTGCCGGGGCCTGCACAGGAGCAGGCTTCGGTGTCTCCACTGCCTTTTTCTCTAGTTCCTGGGGTTCAACCGTTGCGGTTTTTTTTAAGCCGCAACAATTTTATTGATGCCATACCTCACGATATAAATGCCAGAGTTATTTTCTGGATCGCCATCATTTACCCTTAAATCTAGTTTTGCCGAAGCATTCGCAGTAAAAGCCTTATATGATCCCACCGGAAACCATTCCACTGCCTGATTTTTCACGTAAATTCTTGCAAAGCTGGAGTTGTATCATCAAAATAAGTTACAAGATCTTTTTTCTTATTTTAGCCAATAAAGGGATAGT
>DATMSZ010000060.1:0-8540 GCA_035565175.1 Pseudosphingobacterium sp. | reverse complement strand
TTTTTAGTGGTCAGATGGAGCCTTTGATGATTAAAATAATTATTACCCGGTGTGTTTAACAATTATTTTAATCATGTCGGGTTCATTTGAAAGTATTCTTAAAGCCCACGAGCATTTCAGATAAAAACCCGTTCAATAAATGATATTATCCGCTAATTCATGCGGACTTCTACAAAAGTAACATTTAAAATTTCTTAAGCTAAATAGTTAACAATTATTAACGAAACTCGGCCGACGTGTACTACAAAACCAATTAAATCTCATTTCGTATAATCCCATTTCAGGTATCCGCCGTTAAACTGTTTCTTCTATTCACCATTAAGTATTTGCCTTGTTTTCTATTTTTTCCTAACTTGCACTTCTACAAAGTATATAAAAATTTTACAGTGGGACATCCGTATAATATTGAAGTAGAGTTAACACAAAACTCACAGTTGGAAAAGGTTGATTTTAACAATCTTAAATTTGGGCAGATTTTATCTGATCACATGTTGGTAGCTGATTATGATGATGGTGAATGGAAAGAGGTCAAAATAGTTCCGTATGGTAACATAAATCTAAGCCCGGCTACATCTGCCTTGCATTATGGACAAGCAATCTTTGAAGGAATTAAAGCCTATAAGTTTGACGATGGTCGTGTAAGCATATTCAGACCTGACAAAAACTTTGAGCGCTTTAATAAGTCGGCGGTCCGCCTAGAAATGCCAACGGTCCCTAAAGAAATTTTTATTGATGGCTTAAAAAAACTTATTGATATTGATCGGAATTTTGTTCCCCATACCGCGGGTGCTTCTTTGTATATCAGACCTTACATGTTTGCAACAGAAGCAGCTTTAGGAGTACATCCCTCTAAATCTTACAAGTTTATCATTATTACTGGCCCCGTAGGAGCCTACTATAATAAACCGCTGCGTGTTAAAGTGGAGACTTTCTATACACGTGCTGCTGCTGGAGGGGTTGGTTTTTCTAAAAATGCAGGAAACTATGCCTTATCCTTATATCCAACAAGACTGGCTCAAGATGAAGGTTTCGATCAGTTAATTTGGACCGATGCCAAAGAACATAAATATGTAGAGGAAGCAGGTACCGCCAATTTAGTATTCATGCTTGGCGATACTTTGGTAACCCCCGGATCGGAAACAGTTCTACAAGGTGTCACCCGACATAGCATCATGGATATCGCAAACAGTTGGGGTATCAAAACCGAAACACGAGACGTTAGTGTGAAAGAATTGATCGATGGGATAGAAACAGGGCAGGTAAGTGAAGCTTTTGCTGCAGGTACTGCTGCAACACTTACTCCAATTAGTGAAATAGGATTCGAAGGAAAAGTTTATAAACTAAGTGATCCGGAAACTAGACCTTTCTCCAATAAAGTGGTGAATTATCTAAACGATTTACGCTATGGTAAAATTGACGATCCTTTTGGATGGAATTTTATGGTAGAATAGTTATAGAATTAGGTTAGGCATTGTGAGCTACAAGCACAATGCCTAACACATTACTTTTCGTCTTTTTTCTCTTTTTTCTTAAAAAGCCCTTTCAGGAATTTCTTAACCTTACCTACAGTTTTATCTGCTTCTTCAGCAGTATGCATTAATTTAGCTTCCCGTTCTTTCGTTACCCCCACACTTGCTTTTACCCCTTCAAATAGGCTCTTCCATAGGAAATTAAAAAAAGAAGATGTTAATGGCCTTTTATAATAAACCGGACCGGGGTGAAACTTTTCGTTCGCATCGGGATTACTATCATTGATAATAAATTTATTTGTCAATACTGAAACAATATCATTTTTGGATTTGCTTCCATCTTTATCCTTCAAAATTACCTGTACCGCTAAATTATTATAATAAAAATAAACGTTGCCTTTAGCTTTGTATTCATCGGCCTTTACATCGAAACTTAACTTTCTAAAATGTCCGGATGTTACTTCTATCATCGCTAGAGGCTTAGTGATAGAGTTCAGCGAACGAGCATCCATCTTTGTTAGCGCCCCTTTGTAAGTAAACCCTCCCAGCTTATCCAGCATATCAAAAGAGAAATGGATATGTAAATTTCCATTATCCATAAATTTTGAATGTATATCAGCTGTTAAGTATTTGTTCTTTGATAGCGCTATAGAATCATTAGTGACATTATGAAAAGTACCTTTGGTATTATTAAAAGTAACTTTTCCTGTTTGCGCTGTTTTACCATTATGTTCGATGTAACTTATCAGTGCCTCTTTTAACAGTAAGGTATCTATTTTTAGCGGCAAAGCCAATTTTCTTAATTGTTGATGAGGATACTTAGTAACTTTTTCCACCTTTCTTTTGCTGGGGTAAGCCGTATTACTATAGATCTCGACTCTCGACCGCCCTAACGTCATATTATTAGCGTATAACTTCTGTTGTTTAAGTAATTTAAAAAGATCGATTCGGTTAATACTTATGGTATCAAACTCCAGTTCATACCTTTCTTTTGCATGTTTCATTCGTTTGTAAAAATCGGCTTTATTATAACGTGGCATCATTTTTAACCCGTCGAGTACTACTCTGCGATCTGCGGACGTAAAATGAATGCCCTTTAAATCTATGTAATATAAACTATCACCCGTAGCTATACGGTAATCATTCATTTTGAAATCCACCGAACGTGCATTATAAAAACGCATACTGTCCACCTGCGAGGCCGAATCAACCCTTAAGTCGTCAACATTGATGTTGACATTCTTTAACCTTGTTGTTTTTTCTTTGGCTTCATTCCGATTCGAATAGGTTATATTCACATTTTCAAAAGCTATATTATCAATGGTCAATTCAGTCAGAATTTTCGATATTTTTTGATAAAGTGTTTGTTTGTCTTTGGGTTGAATAGTATCGTTATAAATCTGTGTTTCATTGACAACCTTTATATCCGGATTCCTTATTATTATTTCATCTATATTTAATTTACGCCTTGTATAAATTCTTTTAGGATGAAAATTATTGATTTCAAGTTCTGCTACTGAAATATCATACAAATTATCCGGGGCTTTATGCTGCGTTTTTAAAAGTTTATAAACAACGGTATCGGGTATTAATTTGAAGTTCCGCAAATACGCATTCCCGGTAACTAAGTTAAAATCCAGATCATCATATTCAACGCGATAAAGGCTATCACTCGAGCTTAAGATAAGCGCATGTAATTTCTCATTTAACAACGGCCGCCAGTGATTACTTAGGTACCAAAATCCCGCAAGAAGCACTAAAAGGAGCGTTATAAAAACGCCAATAAGCCATTTCCAAAAAGGTCTCATAAATGATTTTAACTAGTCAATATTAAACACTGCATACATCCCAATTACCAAAACGGTATAAGTGATCTCCAAATATTTGGGAGTTTTAAATACCTTCAAATCTTGCATTAGCACCATACTCAACATTAAACAAACGCATTTTCTATTAAGTACACTTATCTTCAGCGAGTCAATGGCTAACGTATGTACTTCGTTTGTTTAATTTTTCGTTCATTTTTTTATTTTGAAAGCACTCATGAGCCGAAAAACGGAGCGGTTTCTAATAGGCTTAGTTTGTTTCTTTTCAGTATATAATCTGCCATTATCAAACGAAATTACAAAAAAGCACTACGCTGCCAAATCAAAAGAACGCTTCGTATTTAGTTATCCAAACGACGCTGGAATTTTATCATAGTAAAATTACCTACACATCTAATTTAATTATATTCCTTACAATTAACGAATAATAAATCATATTGTTCTGCATGTATTTCCAAATCTTCTGGTTAAATCATTTCACAACCAAACTGACAAACTGTCATTAAAAACAAATATTTTTTGTACTTTTGTATCCTTAAATTAAGGGGTATGCTAGATACACAGATAAATTTAAAAGAGCACGATGAATCTCGCCAGGGAGAAGCATTAATATTAGAGGTAGACAAAGAAAAAGCGGGCGGACGCAAACTTTACATAGAAAGTTATGGTTGCCAAATGAATTTTGCTGACAGTGAAATAGTTGCTTCGATTTTATTAGATAAAGGATTTGAAACCACGTCTGACTATAAGGAAGCAGATGTGGTATTTATTAATACATGTTCTATCCGGGAGAATGCGGAGCAGCGTGTTCGCAACCGTTTAAAAGAATTCGAGTCTGCCAAAGCAAAAAAGCCGGGGATGATCGTAGGAGTGCTTGGTTGTATGGCAGAGCGCTTAAAATCTAAATTTTTAGAAGAAGAAAAACTGGTGGATGTAGTGGTTGGTCCAGATGCCTACCGCGATCTTCCTAATCTTATCGAAAAAGTTGATGATGGTACCCGGTCGGTTAATGTCTTACTTTCACGTGAGGAGACTTATGCCGATATCAGTCCTGTTAGGTTAAATACCAATGGGATTACCGCTTTTATATCCATTATGCGTGGCTGCGATAATATGTGTTCTTTCTGTGTAGTTCCATTTACTAGGGGGCGGGAAAGGAGCAGAGATCCTTATTCTATCGTTAAAGAGGCGGAGGAACTATTTAATGCCGGCTATCGGGAAGTCACTTTATTAGGACAAAACGTAGACTCATACAAATGGTCTCCAAATGAAACGGAAAATAATCAGAGCGATGCGGTCATTACTTTTGCCAATTTATTGGAAATGGTAGCAGCAGTAAATCCCCTATTAAGAATAAGATTTTCCACCTCCCATCCTAAAGACATCACGGATGAGGTGCTTCATAGCATGGCTAAGCATGAGAACATCTGCAATTATATTCATCTCCCGGTTCAATCGGGTAATAGCAGGGTGTTAGAATTAATGAACCGAACCTACAATAGAGATTGGTATATTAATCGCATAGATGCGATTCGTAGTATTATTCCTACTTGCGGTATTTCTACAGATGTTATCACGGGATTTTGTAGTGAAACAGAAGAAGAACATCAAGATACTTTATCTATCATGGATTACGTTAAGTATGATTATGCTTACATGTTTGCATATTCCGAACGGCCCGGCACATTAGCTGCGAAACGCTATGAAGATGATATTCCGGAAGAGGTAAAAAAACGTAGATTAACGGAGGTCGTAACAAAACAACGGGAACATAGTCACTATAGATTAAAAGAACAAGTGGGAAAAACGCATAAAGTACTAATTGAGGGTTTTTCTAAACGCTCTGATAAAGACTACTGCGGCCGTAACGATCAAAATGCCATGGTGGTTTTTCCGGTGGATACAAGATTTAAAATTGGCGATTATGTTACTGTAATGGGACTAGATTGCACCTCAGCAACTTTAATAGGAAAAATTGTTGATTAGGACAAAAGGTATAAAGAAGACAGCTTTATAAGTAAACACGCAATACGAATAAATGGATATCCAAGATATAAAAAATAGATTTGGGATAATAGGCAATTCGCCGCTATTAAACAGGGCGATAGATGTGGCTCGACAAGTTGCTCCAACAGATATTTCTATTTTAATTACAGGAGAAAGTGGAAGTGGGAAGGAAGTATTTTCTCATATAATCCACCAACTAAGCAGTAGAAAACACGGACCATTTATTGCAGTCAACTGTGGCGCTATACCTGAAGGAACAATTGATTCAGAATTGTTTGGCCACGAAAAGGGCTCTTTTACGGGGGCACATGAAGCGCGAAAGGGATATTTTGAAGTCGTTGATGGGGGCACGATATTTTTAGATGAAGTAGCAGAATTACCTTCCAATACTCAAGCTAGACTATTACGAGTACTAGAATCGGGCGAGTATTTGAGAGTGGGCTCATCAAAAGTTCAAAAAACGAATGTTCGCGTAATTGCTGCTACTAATGTAGATGTTTATGATGCAGTAAAAGAGGGAAAGTTTCGTGAAGACTTATATTATAGACTAAACACGGTTCCTTTACGAATTCCACCACTGCGCGACCGTAGAGAAGATATACATTTACTTTTCAGGAAATTTGTTGCAGATTTCACTGATAAATATAGAAGTCCAAGTATACAATTAACGGAAGATGCGCAACAAGCGTTAAGCAATTATAACTGGCCGGGAAACGTTCGACAACTGAAAAATATCGCCGAACAAATTGCTGTATTGGAAAGGGAACGAACTATAACGGGGCAAATCTTACAAACCTATCTTCCCGTAGAGCGAACGAATACCTTACCTATGCGCTTAACGAACAAGAGTAATGAAGATTTCTCCGAAAGAGATTTACTTTATAAGGTACTCTTTGATATGAAAAAAGATATGGTGGAGCTCAAAAAATTGGTTGTTGAGTTATTAAAAAATGGTATTGACTCCAATACTATTTCCGATAACTCCCCTTATTTGAATCAGCTTTATAGAGAAGTGCAACCAACTACGAATACTTCCAACGAAAACTTCTCACCCTTAACCATTCATCAATCAACGACCACCGAAAAAGAGAATTATGAAATTGCGCCGCATGCGGAAGAAGTAGAGGAATCCCTGTCGCTGGTTGAGAAAGAATCGGATCTAATTAAACGTGCCTTGAAGAAATACAAAGGTAAACGAAAATTGGCTGCTCAAGAACTTGGCATCTCCGAGCGTACATTATATAGAAAGATAAAAGATTTAAATTTAAGTTAGCACCTGTTAAGTATGCGTTTACGTGTGGGAGCTATAAAGGGAAAAAACATGTTTAAATACCTGAAAACTGCGTTGTTACTATTACCGTTGCTTTTTTTGCAACAGTCTTGTGGTTTATATACGTTAAATGGCTCTCTCATACCAGAAGGTATGAAGACATTTAATGTTCAATTTTTTGAAAATTCGGCCCCAATTGTTGTCCCCAATTTAAGTCAGCAATTTACAGAGGCGCTAAAAGAACGTATCCGCAATCAATCGCGACTAAGCCAAACAGATGGTGATGCAGATGCTATATTTGAAGGCCGTATCACGGGTTATAGTATTGCTCCAGCTGCAGTTGGTGGTGCAAATGATCGCGCGCAGGCAAATAGACTGTCTATTACCGTTAGCGTAAAATATGTTGACGCCATAAAACCTGACAATAGTTTTGAGCAAACATTCACTCGGTATCAGGATTTTACAGGAGTTGTTCAAACAGTGGAACAACAGTTGATCCAAGATATAAACAGAATGTTGACAGAAGACATTTTTAACAGAGCGTTTGCAAACTGGTAAAATATCATAAAAAGTATTTATTGTGGAACATCAAACCCTATTACTGCATAAGTTTAACGGTATTTTGGAAGACCCAGTTCAGGCAAATACTGAAGAGTTGACACAATTGCTTGAAAAACACCCTTATAGCCACGTTTTTCAGCTACTAGAAGCGAAGAGATACGCCTATACACAAACAGAAAACAGTGGATCTATTTTTAATAAAGCTTCTTTATACGCTAAAAATTCAGAGCAGCTTTATAGCTACATCTATTCTCCTAGTATTAATGACCCAAAATTTCAACAAGAGGAGGCAGTAGCCAAGCTCGACCAGCTTTTAAGTAGTCATGTTGAGGAAACAGTTGAGCATGATGCGCTGGCAACGGAAACCTCCGTTGAAGAAGATGAAATACATTATCTGATAAACGAAGAAGACACCACTTCTTTAATTACAATCGAGTCTGTCGATACCGAGCAGGCGAATACTCGAGATGATGTAGCTAAATACGACGACGAATTAATGCCTTATACGTTTGTTTGGTGGCTTCACAAAACAAGATTGGAACATGCTGACACGTATCAGCCTTATGCTCCTAAAACGAAGCCGTCAATAAAGCATCTTACTGAAACCGTCAATGATATTGTATTGGATCAACAGATCCGTGAAAACATATTTCATTTACAATCTCCCGAAGACAAGCTAAGTGTTAAAGAAGGAAGCAAAACAGTTGCCTTTAAAGTCTCGCATAAAACAGATGATATTATCGAGCGTTTTATAAAAGAAGAGCCGCAAATAAAGCCACCGCAGGCAAATAAAATAACGCTCGAAAACAAAGCACGACAAAGCGCCGAGGACCAATCAACATTTGTATCAGAGACATTAGCGCAAATTTACGCTGAACAAGGGCTTTTTCACAAGGCAATTGACACTTACATGAAATTAAGTTTGAAATATCCCGAAAAAAGTGTTTATTTTGCCGACCGTATAAAAGATTTAGAGAGTAAAATTAATTAATAACAATAAAGAAATGTATACATTATTTATAATACTTACCATTTTAGCTTGTGTGCTTTTGGTATTCATTGTTTTGATTCAAAATCCAAAAGGGGGGGGATTAGCTTCAGGCTTCGCTGGAACCAACAATCTTATGGGGGTGCAGCGCACAGGAGATATACTTGAAAAAGGCACATGGATTTTAGTTATCGCCATCATGGTGTTTTCACTGTTAATCAATATTACCAACCCTGGATTAGGTTCAGGCAGTGGTAATGATTTAAAACAACAAATTACGCCTACTGCGGCCCCTGTATCACCACTTCCTGGTCCTACAGCTAAACCAGCAGCGCCACAAGGCGAAAAACCTGCAACGACTGATACTACGAAATAAAAAAATCAGCATATAAAAAGAAAGAAGCCCCAGATTTTGGGGC
>DATMSZ010000059.1:0-5599 GCA_035565175.1 Pseudosphingobacterium sp. | reverse complement strand
GCCTTTTGTTCTGAGCTCGTCCGGAAAATCTCCAAAAGCATTTTTTAAGTGGAATTGATATAGATTTTTGCGAATAAAAAGGCCGGCTTCTTGTAATTTGTCTTGCACGTAGTATTGATCAGCGTCAAAGTAGAATAGTGCTTTACCTGTGTCTTGCCATTTTTTGAACAATATTCCCTCTGCCTTGTTTAATGCGTTAAATCCAACAAAAATTAATTGTTTGAATGGTTCTAATTGGGTGTCATTATTTTGAGCGAGGGCCGCTTTCCTATACATGCTTGCGGTGGTTGTTTTCCCTTGCTTTTCAAGTGTGTCCTTGAAACGGGTATATAAAAGAGGCATTATCTTCCATAATTGAATAAATTTTTCTCGAATTTGTTCTTGCCCGTATTGGCTGAATGACTTCCAAAAGGTTTCCAAAAAGGAAACCTGTTCTTCGGTAAGAAACTGAAATTGCTTTTCAATTTGTGCAAGGTCGTGAACGTCATGAAAAATAGCTTCGGGGTCAACCAGCTCATAATCTATTTGCGAAAAGTCACTAAGGATGGTTTCTGCAATGGGAAAAAAACGATCGATACTTAACGGTTCTTTCTTTCGTTCATGCAAAAGTTCAGTATAACATTCATGTAATAAAACCACTTGACTTATTTTATCGGCTTCCACTTCTATGTTACCCTGCTTAAAAAAATCTTGGATTGTATAAAATGAAGGACTCCAACTAGGCTTCTTAAGTATTTCGGCCAGATACTTTTTCATATAGATTTCAGGCCGTTTGTTATTAAATATGATAGCAAGATCCTTTAGGCTGTCGCCGTATTTTCTGACTAAATCTGCTGCAACGTCTTTTAAAAAGGGAATCATATATTGAATATTTGTTCGAAGCTATTGAACCGGAACTAACGTATTAAAAAATGCATAGAACAGATAACCTCGTACTTGCGGATATCCCATTTCTAATAAGAGATTTCGGTATTCTTTTACTTGATTTATATGTTCTTTATTAATGAAGCTATCATTCTTTTTGCCGGTAAATTTAAAATCGAGTATAATCGTTTCTGAAGGACCGAAAAGGATTTTGTCCGGACGGAATACCTTACCTTCTTGGTTGATTATACTTTGTTCATTTAGACTTTTATAACCCCTTCCAAAAATTTCTTTGATATCTTGATTATCAAAAATTAGGAGGACTTTTTCTTCGAGAAGCGGTACCTCTTCTTTCTTAATAAAACCTGCCGCTTGCATATTCATTAATTGATGCGATATTTCTTGTGGATGAGTAATCTTCGACAATAAATCATGAAGCAATAAGCCTAACCGAACATTTGCATCTTGTTCCCCTAGCATGAGCAGCTCCGTTCTTATTCTTTGATTATTTAATGCATGATTAAGGTGTTCACTAATAGGGTATCGTGATAAGCTCCAGTTCCATTGATGTCCTTCACCCCAAAGGTTTAGGCTTCCTTTTACAATTTTGTTTGCTGGAACGGATTGTTTTTTTTCAAAAGGATGCTCTTCATTTGGATAGATAATCCCCTGCTCATAACCTATGTTTAATTCACCATGGAACTGTTTCAAGATGTTGATCAATAAATCGGCAATGAGACTGGGAGAAGACGTTTCTTCTGGTGCTGTTATATAAAGTTCTCTAATGGTTCTGGTGGTGGCAACGTATAACATATTTAGTGCGTCTAAATAATTAAAGAGCATCTCTTCAAAATATGCTTTATATAGGCTTGATTTCCCAACTTTATTCGAATTATATTTAACGGGTACCGCTTTTAGTATGTCATAACTGGTATTTGCTGTATTTACCCAAAAGTCTCTTAAGTGGTTAGCGTCTAAACTCCATGAACAGAATGGAATCATGACAACATCAAAGGCCAATCCTTTTGATTTATGAATGGTAAGTATCTCTATTGCATCAATTCCCTCCCCTGCTGGAAGGGCTTTTTTTATCCCTTCTTCCTTCCAATAATTCAAAAACGAAAGTATACTTTGTTCTCCCTGGCTGGTGAATTTAGCAATCAGATCTTTAAAAGCCAGTAAATAAGGTATGTCAGCTTCATTTGTATCGAGGCCATAACCCCGAATAAGGAGTTCTGTTAACTCACTGAAAGGGCGTTGTTGTGCTGTGTCCCAATTTTCCTTTATAGAACTAGGCAGTGTACTGCCCCAAACGTTGATGTCATAACTGTCTGCCAAGTTAAACCAAATATTATTGCTTATATCAAAATGTTCGTTTTCTTTTTGATGAAAGAGGTATAAACAATTCGCTTTGAAGGTGGCGGCCTCTTTAGAATTGGTTACCATTACGGTTAGGCTATTAATAATGAGTTTTATTGCTCTATTGTTAGCTAACATTAAGGCTTCGCCAGAGATAACATTAAACATCTCTTCAGCTGTTAATGACTGCTGAATGGATAATAAATGTTCGATAACATCTTGCGCTTCTTTATTTGTTCTTACCAGAATACCAATTTGGCGTGGGAGATATTTACCAGTTTGCGTCCATTCTAAAATCTGGTTGCCTAAAGACGTTAAAGCGTGCTCTTTTGTTTGATTTTGCCTGGAAGACCTATTACCTTTTTCTATAGGAAGGATTTTTATGCTTACCTTTCCCCCGCTATTTGAGTTACTTTTATTAAGCGGTTTCTGTTGAAAACTCGTATCATATGCATTAATAATGCGCTGATTAAAACCTTCTTTTTGCCACCAGCGTTCATAGGCTTCCTCTCCTATTGCGGCTTTTACTTTATTGTTGAGCTCCTCTTGTAACCATTTGGGGCCATAATTATATAAAAAATTATTGAAGTCGATAATGTTTTCTAAGCTCCTATAATTCTCCTGCAGGCTGTCTTCTTGCGTAAGATCTTTTCCTAAATCAGCAACGACCTTTTTATCCAATAACGTCCAATCCCCACTCCTCCAGCGGTAGATGCTCTGCTTTACATCTCCTACAATGAGGTGATCTGCTAACGCAGCGTTGGGCTCTGCTTCTGCTAACATATTCAATAGAAGAGGAAGGAAATTGCTCCATTGATTTGAGGAGGTGTCTTGAAACTCATCAAAGAGAAGGTGCTTAAAATGAGTACCAACTTTCTCCCAGATAAAAGATGTATTGTCTAAGCTTGTTTTGTTTATTTCCCTTAGTAAAGTTTGAGATTCACTTATTAGCATTACGCTATTATCTTCACGATAGTCACGTAATAGTGAACCCATTTCTTGTAAAAGATTTAGGTAGTAAATATTCTCTTTTAATGCTTGTGCCAAATAGTATTCCGGAGCGTTTTCTTGATAATAATGATGGATTTTTTTTAGAATAGGATTTAGTTCATCATATAACGATTGCATTTGTCCACCGAACCCCTTGGCCTGCCACCGTTCTGGCGTATCAATAAAAGGCACCAACTTTTCGTAAAATGAAATGAGACTTGCCGATTCCATAGGCTCTCCGAGCTTGGGAATGGGGTTTCTCGTTTTTCCTTGAAATTGATTAAGATCAACAGCATGCTTAATATCGCAGTTTTTTGCTTCGGCAAAATGGGTAGCAAAGTCGTTTTCAAAGGATTTGATTTTCTCTCTATTTATGTCACTAATGGTTTGAAAAACAGTAAATCTGTCCTCCTTTTTTAAATCCTTGATGGCATCATGAAAGGGTTGATAGCGTTCCTTAAAAAGCTCGTTAGATAGTTCTAATAAGGTATTTGTATAATTCCAATGTTTGCCATTTTCAATTTGTTCCCGCGCATAATTAATTACCCATTTAAGAAGGTCCGGCCGGTCGTTTAATACTTTATTTAAGCGATAAGCAAGGTCTTTTTTTACCTTGTCTATATTCATCTCTAACCGATAGGAGGAACCAATTTCTAGTTCATAACTAAAGCTCCGGATAATTTTTTGCACAAAGCCATCGATTGTACTCACTGCAAATTGACCGTAATGATGAAGGATTTGCCTATAAATGTGTTGAGCTTGGAGGCTAATTTCCACAGCCGAAAGGTGAGGGTTTAGCTTCTGAAGAATGTTTTTATAATCGTCATATTCACCGTTATTTGATGCGAGGCTTTCCAATACGGAAAGTATTCTATGCTTCATTTCAGCGGTGGCTTTGTTTGTGAAAGTTATGGCTAAAATTTGTGAAAAATGGGTATTTTCCTTAAAGAGCAACGAAATATAATGTGCGGTCAAGTTAAAGGTTTTTCCTGAACCCGCTGACGCTTTTAATATTTTTACCGGTGATGTATTGGTCATGTTGATAGAAAAACTTTACTTTGTAAAGTACGTAAATTTATGGCTGCGATGAAAAAAATCATAGGTATATTCTTTTTATATTGTCTTTTTATGAGTACAGTAGTGCTGGCACAACAGGGGGAAAACAAACTTTACAATCCTGATGCAAATGCCAAACTAGCCATAGCCACCGCTGTTCAGAAAGCTCAAGGCGAGGACAAGCATGTATTTTTACAGATTGGGGGTAATTGGTGTGTATGGTGTTTAAGATTCAACGAGCTGGTAAATAGTAATGATACCTTGAAAAACTATATGCAGCAGCATTATGAGGTAGTGCATATCAACTATAGCAAGGAAAACAAAAATGAACAGATCTTGGCTTCTCTTGGATATCCACAGCGATTTGGTTTTCCTGTCTTTGTTATTTTGGACAATAAAGGAAACCGCATACATACACAAAGCAGCGCTTACTTAGAAGAAGGAAAAGGGCATAGCCCTCAAAAGGTTTTAGAGTTCCTGAAAAATTGGTCGCCCCAAGCGGTAGATCCAAACTCTTATAAGTAAGGACTATTTTTTTTCTTCTTTATCAGCGTAACCAAAAACTTTCTGTAACAAGGGGGTTGTTCGGCTGCCTCCTAAATTATTCCTTATTTTTAATTCCTCTTGCGCTATTTGATAAAATAATCCGTCTATTGCTTTTTGGGTTACATATGTATTGAGATCCGCTTCCATTTTGTCTCTAACCAGCGGAATCTGATTATAGCTTGTTGCCACCGCATTCCAATGCTTGGAAACATCAAATTTTTGTAGATTCTGTGAAACAATTGGCTTAAACTTATTTGATAGTTCTTGACTTGTTTGTCCTTTAAAGTAATTGGTTGCGGCATCCTGTTCGCCACCTAACAATATCCTTGAAGCATCGGCAATAGTTAATTTTTTTAGGGCGCCAACGAAAACAGGTCCTGCTTCACTTACTGCAGATTCGGCGGCTCTGTTTAGACTGGTAGTAAGCTGGTCCGTAAGAGACCCTAAACCAATGGCTTTTAAGGCTTTTTCTGCTTTTTGCGCTTGTGGCGGGAGAAGAACCTTTACCGCTTGATTTCCTAAAAAGCCATCTTTTTGTGATAATGATTTTATACTTGATTGTAAACTCTTTTCCAACGCTTGTTTTAATCCAGAGGATATTTCACTGTTATTGAGACTTAGTGAACTAGTTGATGATACTTTTGTAGATGACGAGGTCTTTGTGGAGGTGGTATCTCCTTTCAGGAGTTTACGTAAGTTAATTTGAGCATATGACGATTGATAGGAAAAGAAAAAAATATGGACAAGAACGACTGTGAAAATTTTCATTATTCTAAGGGTTGTT
>DATMSZ010000058.1:0-3472 GCA_035565175.1 Pseudosphingobacterium sp. | reverse complement strand
GATAAAAGGTATCAAATATTCATTCAAGCAATAGTAAGATCCAAACCAATTTAGATGTTTCTATTCGTGATAATATGTTCATTCTTAATAGTTAAAGTTTTGTGCACCTCTCCTACTCCTAACGGCAACAAATTAATTACTTAGTTATTGGCATTAAAATTGACATTTATAATAACTTTGTTGTAAATTTATATCAAATGAAGTATTATACATAATCAAATTAGGAAAAAAGCGGTAGACTTTATAGAAATGAACCGCTGCTAATTTTTTTGCTGATGTGAAACAAATTTGAAGATAAAGCAAACAACTTCATTGACATTAATAACAAAGCGTGACATTAAAAACAAGCGCACGAGTACAAACGTTAAAGCATTAAATTAATCAAATGAAAAAACTATTAACTATTTTAGCTGTTGTTGTTGCATTTGCAACTTTTACTGCACTGAGAGCAGACGGTAACGCCGAATTTAAATTTGAAAAAGAAACCTATGACTTTGGTAAAATACCCCAAGGTAAGCCCGTAACCTACGAATTCAATTTTACTAATGTTGGAACCGAGCCTTTAATTATTACCAAAGTGGAGTCTTCTTGCGGATGTACGGTGCCTAAGTACACGAACGCGCCAGTAAAACCAGGAGATGCGGGATCTATCAGCGTAACTTTTAATGCAGCCCAAGCGGCCCCTTTTAGTAAATCGATAACTATTCGCTCAAATGCGAAAACCCCATTAAAGTCGCTATATATTAAGGGAGAAGTTGTAAAATAAAATTAAATACTCCTTAAACATATAAAGGCTGCTTATTTATTTGGTAAGCGGCCTTTTTTATGCCGTTACTTTTAGTAAGTTTGTACCTAAATTGCCAACAATTACATTATGCCAACAATTTCAACAAAAGGTAGGCAAATGCCAGCCTCACCTATTAGAAAATTAGCTCCATTTGCTGACTTAGCTAAGAAAAAAGGCAAAAAGGTCTTTCATCTAAACATTGGACAGCCTGATATCGAAACGCCCGAGGTGATGTTAAATGCCATAAAGAATGTCAACTTTAAGGTTTGGGCATATACACCTTCAGAAGGCACTGCGAGTTATCGTGAAAAACTGGCAGGTTATTACACTAATTTAGGCTACAACCTTTCTCCAGCGAATATACTGGTAACAAACGGTGGGTCGGAAGCAATTACCATAGCAATGCAAAGCTGCCTTAACCCTGGAGATGAAATCATCATTCCAGAGCCATTTTACGCAAATTATAATGGATTTGCTTGTACGGCAGGTATTGAGGTGAAACCTATATTATCTTCTATCGAGAGTGGATTCGCCCTGCCAGCAATAAGTGAATTTGAAAAAGTAATAAGCCCTAAAACCAAAGCTATTGCTATATGCAGTCCGAATAATCCTACGGGCTATCTATATTCTCGTAAAGAGATGGAAGATTTAAAAGAACTTTGTCTCAAGCACGACCTTTTCTTGTTCTCGGACGAGGCTTACAGGGATTTTTGTTATGATGGGAAAGAATTTATTTCTCCAATGCACCTTGACGGATTGGATCAGCATGTAGTAGTTTTTGATACTGTTTCAAAAAGATATAGCGCTTGTGGCGCTCGTTTAGGATGTTTAATCACGAAGAACAAAGATATTTTAGATGCGGGATTAAAATTTGCACAAGCAAGACTTAGTCCGCCCGCAGTAGCCCAGATTGCAGCTGAAGCAGCCATTGACACGCCGAAAAGTTATTTCGACAATGTAATAGCTGAATACACAAAGCGACGCGACATTTTGGTTAACGGCTTAAATAAGATACCGGGTGTCTATTGCCCTGTACCAGGGGGCGCCTTTTATGTTGTCGCTAGGCTTCCAATCGATCATGCAGATAAGTTCTGCCAATGGATGCTTGAAGAATTTTCATATGAAAACAACACGGTAATGATGGCACCCGCCACCGGCTTTTATAGTACAAAAGGACAAGGTGAACAGGAAGTGCGTATGGCTTATGTTTTACGTCAGGAGGATTTAGAGCAAGCTTTAGAATGTATTGAAAAGGCATTAGAAGTATACCCAGGAAGGACGGGAGTTTAGATCTTTATTATAGTTTAATATGTTTCTATCCCTTTGTCGGGAGCAAACCCTCCCTGCTTCAGAAGCTTCCATAAGAGTTCTTTGAAGCAGGAAGGGAATCCAATCGAGCTTCTTTTGAGCGCGCAAAGTCTTCTGCACTGACATTAAGTCCTGAAAGTTGCATTCTCTTTTTTCCGCTCGGCCGTCGTTTTTATTTTACCCATAATTTCGTATATTCGTTGTCACAGGCCAGCGTTTTTGGCTTCTTTAATAACCCTTCCTCTCTCCTGCGGTCCGTCCTCCTACCATGGCAATACCTTCTAGGTAATCGCTTCGGGTTTACTACAGACACTTTCTACACTATATCTACGGTAAGTCCAGGTTTTTGCTATAAAAACCTAGTGTCACCCTGGACTGAACGTGGACTCATCCTGGACTCACCCCGAAGAAGGCACCTACCAGACTCCTCGTTGGTACTTCCTTGCTTCAAAGAAATTCTATCTTCTTTAATAGGTGTTTGAAAGGATCATTATCATAAGATTGTGAAGACAAGATAATAATTTACAAGTGAAATTGAAAATTTTTAAAAGCAGTAGAAGAGGAGAAAGAACAAATTAAGGAGAAAATCGAAAACAGACCTGAAATACTTTATTTATGCAATTCTTGCAAAAATAATGAGACTGGCCTAGCTCAACAAAATGCATCAACAACACTATTGCCTTGCTAAAAAGAGGAATAATTTGTATATTTGTAGGCTTTATATAAATGGGGTCGACCGGAATTGACAGGATGGAGACGGTTATGTAAGCATGCAGTGCGTTGTTAGTCTAGCACTTTAATCTGAACTTTCAACTTTATAAATGGCGAAAATAACTACGCCTTAGCTGCCTAATTTAGAATTAGAATAGCTTTTGTCCCGTTGTGGTCTGCTTTGTAACGCAACATCAGGGGCATCGATTTACAAAGCTAGCTGATTTAGAGGCATGATAACTCAGCGAAACTCAGTGCCTACGGAAACTAGTATAGGTAAGCGTCCGACCTTCTACTTCCCGACAATCAAACGGAAGCTAAGCATGTAGAAAGCATTTACAGTACCATGTTTGGACGAGGGTTCGAATCCCTCCGGCTCCACCAAACTAAAGGAAGCCCGGCATTAGCCGGGTTTTGTTGTTTTAAGACTTTGCGAAGTTTTACTTCAGCAAAGTCTTAAAACAACAAAATAAA
Source organism: Pseudosphingobacterium sp. (assembly GCA_035565175.1). Taxonomy (GTDB): domain Bacteria; phylum Bacteroidota; class Bacteroidia; order Sphingobacteriales; family Sphingobacteriaceae; genus Olivibacter. Next base: position 192 of record DATMSZ010000058.1, on the reverse strand, counting down.
TGAGCGGAGCGAATGGCTTGTTTTGGTTTGACTCACCCACAATAGGGATCACCGAGCGAAACGAAGGTAATCCCGCCAACTCCACTCGAAAGGCTCCTTTCAGGGGTCTTTTCTAATTTTAAGAGGGATGAGAGCCCGATAAGAGGGTTCGAACTATTCTCTTGAGCGAGCCATGTTCAGGCCGGAGCGTGC
>DATMSZ010000057.1:0-13562 GCA_035565175.1 Pseudosphingobacterium sp. | reverse complement strand
CACTCATAAAGATTCACACAGCTACTGGAATTATAGGGTATGGAGAATGTTCTGCTTTTCCGATGATTGTGGGAGAGACTCAAAATACCTGTTTAATTTTAGCGCAAGATTTTGCAAAGCTTTGGAAAGGCAAAAATGCATTGGAGCTAGCGGAAAGAATGAATGAACTTGATGCTTTCATAGCTGGAAATACAACGATAAAAAGTGCTTTCGATATGGCCCTATATGATTTGGCAGCCAAAAATGAAAACAAACCTCTTTATGAGTACCTTCTGGGTGAAATAAGACCTATCGAAACCGACATCACAGTAGGCATAGATACTGCTGATGCGATGGCTAAGAAAGCGCTCGAGTTCAAAAAAAATGGGGCGTCAATACTTAAAATAAAGTTAGGAAAAGCCCCTCAAGAGGATATTGCGCGGATGAAAAAAATCCGGGATGTAATTGGTCTAGACATTCCAATTAGAATTGACGCTAACCAAGGCTGGAGCTATGAGAGTGCGGTAACGGTGCTACATGCATTGGCCGATTTGAATGTTCAGTTCTGCGAACAACCTATGCGCACCTATAACGATCATCTTTTGCCATCGTTAAGGCAGAAGGTTTCTGTGAGCATTATGGCCGACGAAAGTTGCTATAATCATTTTGATGCTCAACGTTTGATCAGAGATAAAGCTTGCGATTCTATTAATATAAAACTTGCGAAGTCTGGAGGAATAAGGGAAGCGCTGAAAATACATGAAGAGGCTTTTCGTCATAACATTCCTTGTATGATTGGAGGAATGTTGGAAAGTAGATTGGCCCTATCGGCTAAAGTTCATTTCGCCTATGCTTGTAAAGGGGTTACATATTTTGATATGGACACCTGTATGATCGGGCATTTAGAAGACCCCATTAAGGGTGGAGTTGCTTTTGATGGGTATCATATAAGCTTAACAGATGCCATTGGGATAGGTGCAGAAGTAGAAGAAACTTTTCTAAAGAATTGTGAACGCTGGGTTGTTTAAATCTTCCTCGCAGTGGATCTTGTGTGAGTCACTACGAGGAAGAAGTGTAGGTAATCTATTAATCAAAAACGATTGCCTCTTCACCCGAGATTTTATTAATATGGCATTCGCAGCGTCCTCCTGATACAACGAACTCAGTTGTTTTGAGTTTACCTGTGGTTGGGTGCGTAGCGCTTATCAGCAAGGTATCACCTTCAACACTGAGGGCGCTTTTGTCCCCATCGTTGGCAATCAAATAATACGGATTTTCCGCCTGAGGGCTTTCTGAACCAGCGCTTGGCAATTGTTTGCCGCTCCCCTTGATTTTTACCGAGAAATCTTTCACAATCAAGGTATCACCGGTATGATCTTTAAAAATTACGCCAACTGTCCGAAATTCCATTGTACATGGCTTGGGAGGACAGTCTGCTTCTGGATTATCTTTTTTCTTTGTTGCACAAGCAGCTACCAACAAAGAAGCTGATAGGCATAGCATAAATACTTTAGTCATATCAATTTATTTAGTTAAAAATCACCATATTAAATTATTGTTTTGCATTTGTTCTTAAGATGTTCCCCTCACTTTTATATGATAGCGCTAAATATATGAAAAATGATAGCGCATTTATAATACTAAGTAATAGCTTGATAAACGAAGTTGTTCTATAAATCTACATTTGTTTATAAAGACAAACGTATATTGTTGGGGAATGCTACAATAGCGTGCAGTTCACCAGCATCGTGATTGACCTAAACATTGACATTTTTACAAAAAAATGCTCGCCAATCATCCCCCAATTAGTAAATTGCGCAAAATCAATTAATAGCATGACGTATTCTGAAAAACTGACCGCCTTACGGAATTTAATGGAAGAGCAACAGATTGACGCTTATATTATTCCTTCTGCCGATCCACATATTAGCGAGTACTTACCTGACCGATATAAATGTATAGCATATGCTTCTGGTTTCACAGGATCTGCTGGAACATTGGTAATCACGCAAGACTTTGCTGGATTGTGGACAGATTCGCGTTATTTTGTTCAAGCAAATAAGCAGTTGGCTGATACCGGCTTTCAGCTGGTGAAATTAAAAAATCAAGGATATCCTGAGTATATTGATTGGTTAAAAGAAAAATTAGCACACGGAAATAAGGTTGCTTTTGACGGGAAGCTAGCATCTGTTAGCATTGCGAAACAATTAATAGAGGAACTTCAACCCTATAAAATTTTAATAGATGGGACGATAGATTTACTTGAAAGCATTTGGCAGGATCGCCCAGCGCTGCCAGCAGAAAGGGCTTATCTATTAGAGGAAAGTATTGTAGGTGAAAATACGATTAGTAAATTAAATAGAGTAAGGGAATATCTTAAGAAAATTAGGGCGAATTATCACTTAATATCTTCATTGGATGATATCGCTTGGCTTTTTAATATAAGAGGCAGCGACGTAAAATGTAACCCTGTAGTATTAAGTTTTGCGTTGCTAAAGCCTGAAGGCACCATCTTGTTTATCAATCAAGATAAACTTAGTGAACAGCATAAAATGTTGCTGAGCACGCAAAATGTAGAACTGGCGGATTATCATGAGCTGCAACAGACGTTGGGTAGTTTACCAGCAAATGAATGCGTTTTTTTACTTGATCCAAAACGGACATGTTATGCTGTCTATAGTCAAATTCCCCAATATGTTAAGGTTGTAGAACAATTAAATCCTACTACCAAATTTAAAGCATTAAAAAATGCTGTTGAGGCTGAACATGTCCGCCAAACGATGATTAAGGACGGCATAGCGTTGACTAAATTCTTCAAATGGCTTGAAGAGAATGTCGAGACCGGAGAACTAACTGAGCTGAGTATCACAGAGAAACTGTTGCAATACAGGCAAGAGCAAATGGGTTTTGTGAACGAAAGTTTCGACACAATAGCGGGATATAAAGAACATGGTGCTCTACCCCATTACAAAGCTACCTACGATAGCAATGTTACATTGAACCCCAGCGGATTACTCTTAATTGATTCTGGCGGGCAATATCAGACAGGAACAACCGATATTACCCGTGTTGTATCTTTAGGGGAGCTTAGCGATGCTGAGAAAGTAGATTACACCTTGGTTTTGAAAGGCATGATTGAGGGTAGCTCAACGGTTTACCCAAAAGGTAGTAAGGGTTATCAGATTGATGCTATTACAAGGAAACCTTTGTGGGAACGCTTACGTAACTATGGGCACGGAACAGGTCATGGTGTTGGTTTTTTCTTGAATGTACACGAAGGACCTCATGTTTTTAATGCTGCAAATATTGATATTGCAATTGAAGAAGGTATGATTACTTCTATTGAACCAGGGCTTTATAGAGAAGGGCGTTACGGTATACGAATAGAGAATTTAGTATTAAGCGTGCTCGATCAAGAAACTGAATTTGGTGAATTTATGGCTTTTGAAACGCTTACTTTATGTTATATAGATACCAGTTTGGTTGACAAATCACTATTGGATCAAAAACATATTGACTGGTTGAACCAATATAACAATATGGTTTATGAGCGTTTGTCGATACATTTGAACGACGATGAAAAACAATGGTTATCTAACAAAACCTGTGTGATTTAATAGACAAATAATACGTACTAGAAGAAAATTAACGTGAAATGCCGCATATAGCACCCCCTACGCAGGATACACCTGCAACAGCATTTGAGAGATTATTGGACATTCTGAAGACCTTACGTTTGGAATGTCCTTGGGACAAAAAACAAACCATGGAGAGCTTACGTCATTTAACAATCGAAGAGACTTATGAGCTTGCAGATGCTATCTTGGAGAAAGATTTAAATGAAGTAAAAAAGGAATTGGGAGATATTATGATGCATCTCGTTTTCTACGCGCGAATTGCGGAAGAAGGTAATGATTTTACAATTGTTGATGTATTAAATAGTGTATGCGACAAATTGATAAACCGACATCCTCATATTTATGGAGATGTCGAAGTGGCAAACGATGAGGATGTAAAACGTAATTGGGAACAATTAAAGTTAAAAGAGGGCAATAAATCAGTTTTGGCTGGCGTGCCAAGAACTTTGCCTGCCTTGGTGAAAGCCCATAGAATTCAGGATAAAGCAAGAGGTGTTGGATTTGATTGGGAAGACAAATCGCAGGTATGGGAGAAAGTAGAAGAAGAGCTGCGTGAATTCAGAGACGAATTAAATATCGCAGAAAATAAGCCCATAGATAAAGAAAAAGCAGAAAGCGAGTTTGGTGATCTGTTATTCTCTTTAATAAATTATGCACGGTTTTTAGATATAAATCCTGAGAATGCTTTAGAAAAAACTAACAAGAAATTTATTCATCGCTTTACATATTTAGAAAATCGTGCCACGGAACTAGGAAAAAGCCTTCATGATATGACCTTGGCAGAAATGGATATTTATTGGAATGAAGCGAAGGACGTTTCTTAATTAAATACGGCTCTTACTTAAATCTGATAGCTTTGATAGGACTTATTCTGCTGACCAAGCCTGACGGAATCAGTAAAGCTAATAGGCACAGCGCGGCAGTCCCTAAATTGAGTAATATTATTTCTATCGGCCCTATTTTAATAGGAATATAAGCAATATAATAGGCGCTCTCGTCAAGCTTGAAAAAATGGGTATAATGTTGGAAAAGACATACTCCAATGCCTAATAGGTTGCCTAATATTAGCCCTGTACCGATAAGCTGGAGAGCATTATATAGAAAAACTTTTCTAATGGCAGTGTTGTTGAGACCCAATGCTTTTAAAATGCCTATCATATTAGTACGTTCTAAAATCATAATTAGCAGCGCTGAGATCATGTTGATGATAGCCACTAAGACCATTAAGACTAAAATAATTTGTGAATTGATATCCAGAAGAGCTAACCATTCAAAGATCTCGGGATATTGTTCTGTAATAGTGACAGAAAGAAGTTGTATCGGCAAAAAATCTAATATTGTTTGATTGGTGATATCCAATTTATCAAAATCATTTGTTATAATTTCGTATCCCCCTACTTCATTATTTCCCCATTTATTCAGTCGTCTTATTAAAGATATATCGCTGATAACATATGTTTTATCTATTTCTTCTACGCCAAGATTGTATATACCTACTATCGTGAATTTTCGCTTACGTAGGGGTTCTTGCACAAAATACATTAGAAAATCATCTCCTAACTTAAGATTCAATCGATTTGCCGTATACCTGGAAATCAGGATTTGCTGCTGGGCAGGAAGACTATCAGAAAAGCTTATTGTTCTTCCTTCGACGAGAATGCTTTTAAGTAATTGTTGATTGTAGTTACTATCGATACCTTTTAGTACTACACCTTCTATCTCATTGTTTGCATTAATAATGCCCGGTTTAGTTCCAAAGGAATTTAATTGTTTCACCCCTGGAAGTTTCGTGAGAAGCTTCAGACTATCATCGTTTAAGCTAAAAGGTGAACTTTCGTAGGAGTTATTTAAATTATGTTTATAAACAGTAATGTCTCCATTGAATCCTCTTTCTTTGTTAATTATTTCTCCTTTGAAACCTTTTAATACGGCAATGGCTAAAATCATTACTGCTAAACCAAGCATAATACCTGCAACAGCAACTTTTATGATGAGTTTTGAATAGTTACGGTTACCGCCCTTGGTAATTCGTTTTGCTAAGTATAACGGAAAATTCAAGTCTGAAAATATATTTTGTACCTTAGCAAAGGTAAAGATTGAAGTGTTTAACTAAAAACATACTAAGAAAATAATGCGTATTATATTCATGGGAACTCCTGATTTTGCCGTTGCATCCTTGCAGGCATTATTAGAAGCTGGGGAAAATGTGGTGGCAGTAGTTACAGTAGCGGATAAACCTGCTGGTAGAGGGCAAAAAATACAAGAATCTGCAGTTAAGAAGTTTGCAGTATCCAATAACATACCCGTGTTGCAACCCGAAAAATTGAAGGATGAACATTTTTTAAATGCTTTAAAAGGCTTTCATGCGGATTTGCAGGTAGTAGTCGCTTTTAGAATGTTACCGGAAGTTGTTTGGAATATGCCTCCAAAAGGAACTATAAACCTACATGCTTCTTTATTACCGCAATACAGAGGGGCCGCTCCTATTAACCATGCGATAATAAACGGCGAAAAAGAAAGTGGCGTGACTACTTTTTTATTACAGCATCAAATCGATACCGGCAATATCTTGTTTAAGGAAAGTGTTTCTATAGCTCCTTCTGACACAGCCGGAGATCTGCATGATAAATTAATGGCTGTTGGCGCTCGTTTATTAATAAAAACAGTGGATGCCATTAAAAATGACACATACCAAGAAATTCCGCAAGAAAAAATAACCAGTGACACAGAACTGAAACACGCTCCAAAAATATTTAAAGAGGATTGCAAAATTACGTGGGACAAACCTCTGCAGGAGGTTTATAACTTTATTCGAGGATTAAGTCCTTATCCTGCTGCATTCACTGATTTTCAAGGAAAGATACTTAAGATATTTAATTGCGTCCCACTGGAAGAGGTCGCAAATGAATCTCCAGGGAGCTTGGTTTCAGATGGAAAGCATTATCTGCGTTTTGCAACCAAAAACGGCTACATAGACGTAAAAGAGGTGCAGCTAGAAGGCAAAAAGAGAATGTCTGTAGATGAGTTTTTGAGAGGTGTAAGGATATAAAATAATTTAGGAGGTTTAGCTCTTTTCATAACCTCCTAAAGTTAATTTATGCCGTACGTTTATTGTTCGTTATCCAAATCAATGGCTAACTGCCATTTACTTAGCTTTTCTTGCAGATTTTTTGAGAGATGGTTAAAGTATCTTTTTTTCTTATAACCCATTACCCAATGGATGCCATGTATTGCATTGGTTAAAAACATTTCATCCGCCTCGTGCAAGATTTCCGGGCTGATTTGTGCCTCTACTACTTCTACACCGTATTCCTTAGCCATTTCAATCACAACTCGGCGCATTACGCCTGCGATACATCCCTCGCTTAAAGCCGGTGTATATAAGGTTTTGTTGTACCACACAAAAATATTGGAACTTAATGATTCACATAAAAGACCCTCATTATTCAGAATCAGAATGTCGTCGCATCCAAGTCTTTTACGCTCGATGCCGGCCAGCACATAAATTAATGAGTTATTGCTTTTTAAATGCGATAGGTCATTAACAGGTTTTTTATGCTCTTTATAAACATCAATTATCACACCCGATTTATTTAGGCGATAACCAACATTGTCGAGCGAGGTCGCTTCTAACAAATAGCTCGGCTTGTTCGTTTCCGGACTATAGAGACCCCCTCCGCTCCTATATACGTTCAAACGAATTCTAGCCTCGGCTCCAAGTTTATTCTTTTTAACAAGCTCAGAGGCCTTCTCTCTAATAAAATAAGCATCGAACTTATGATATCCCTCTAGATGTAATGTATTCATGCTCGCTTGAAGCCTATCAATATGATATTGCAAAAACCTTATATCATTGTCCATCCAGCGCATCGTTTCAAAAATACCATCACCATATCGTAGACTTCGATTTGTATTGTGAATCACGGGCTGACTTTCTAACATCAGGCTTCCATTGTTATTTATATATTGTTCGTTCATTTGTAATCTTAACGGGGAAAAGAAAAAATTAGTTCTTTAAATTATCATTATTTTGAGCGTTCATACTGTACATATGATTGCCATTTTTCCAAACAAAGAGCAAAATCTTCTGGTAAATCCGATTCGAAGGTTATATACTTTTTGCTCCTAGGATGGATGAATCCTAAACTTTTTGCGTGAAGCGCTTGTCTAGGAAGTATAGCAAAACAGTTATCGACAAATTGCTTGTATTTACTAAAGACGGTTCCTTTGAGTATCCTATCCCCGCCGTAAAGCGCATCATTGAATAATGGATGACCAATCGATTGCATATGCGCTCTAATTTGATGTGTCCTACCCGTTTCCAATTGGCATTCGATCAGTGTAACGTATCCTAAACGCTCTAAGACCCGATAGTGCGTAACCGACCATTTCCCCTTCTCTTCATTGTCGTAAACTGACATTACCCTACGGTCTTTTAAGCTTCGCCCTATGTAACCCGTAACGGTACCGTCGCTCTCCAAGTCGCCCCAAACCAGCGCAATGTATTTACGATGAATACTGTGATCATAGAACTGTTTAGCTAAGTGCGTTATTGTCCATTCATTTTTTGCAATTACAAGTAAACCACTTGTGTCTTTGTCTATACGGTGTACGAGACCTGGCCTTCCATCATTTCCGGGTAACTGAGGTAATTGACTAAAGTGATACACCAATGCATTCACAAGAGTTCCCGTATAGTTATTAAAACCCGGGTGAACAACCATACCTGTAGCTTTATTTATAATCAGCAGGTCGTCGTCTTCATAAGGTATATTGAGTGGTATATTTTCTGGATAAATCTCCGTGTCGCGTGGAGGTTGTGGAAGTACTACTGTAATGACATCGCCTGGTTTAACTTTGTAGCTAGCCTTTATTTGTTTATCATTCACTAACACATTACCCGCTTCAACGGCATTCTGTATTCTGTTTCTTGAAGCATTTTCTACTCGATGCATTAAAAATTTATCAATGCGCAGTAATGTTTGCCCTTTATCTACTACTACTCGTAAATGTTCGTATAAGTCTTGTTCTCCGTTGTCGTCAATATCAAAATCTTCTGCCATGCTGCAAAAGTAAATAATATTTGGTTTCTAATTATTGGAAGGGTGAGAAATAAAGTTATCTGAATCTGAAATGACAGCACAGCCCACAATACAGCTTTTTTAAAAGTAAATTTAATTTTCCGCGTGAACCTGAGGTGTAAATGGATTCTTCGTTAATTGTGTGATATTTTTTTGTTATTTTGGTTAAATATTTATCTTTTTTAGGATGACAAGGGATATAGAATTAATTAGAATAGCGGTTGTTGATGACCATCAAATTGTTATTCAAGGACTTAAATCACTATTAGTAAATCATCAGGAAATTGAAATAGTGGGAAGTTTTACTTCTGGCATAACATTTATGGCTTTCTTGAAAGATCATTCTATTGATGTTGTTCTTTTAGATGTAATGTTGCCTGACGCAAACGGTATGGAACTTTGTAAAGAGATTAAACTGCTTTCGCCCAATACACGTGTTCTAGCATTAAGTAACCACACCGAACGTAGTATCATTTTGCAAATGTTACAAAATGGTGCAAATGGCTATCTTCTCAAAAATATCTCTGTGGAAGAGTTGGTTAAATCTATTTATGAAGCATTGAGTGGCGGACTAGCTTTTAGCAAAGAAGTAAAAGAAATTATAGCCAAACCCAGTCAAAACGAGCTAAGAGGCGTTCCGCAGCTTACTAAACGAGAAAAGCAGATTTTGCAATTAATTGCTGAAGGAAAAACAACCCTAGTTATGGCTGACCAATTGTACTTGAGCCCGCTAACAGTAGAAACACATCGTAGAAATTTACTTCAAAAATTTGAAGCAAAAAATGTGGCCGAACTTATTAGGGTTGCCGCAGAACAGAAATTGTTATGAAACGAAGCGCTGGTATATTGCTCGTTAGATCTATTGATAAAGAATTAGCGTTCTTTTTAGTTCACCCTGGCGGACCATTTTTCCAAAGGAAACATGAAGGCTGGTGGACTATCCCCAAGGGAGAAATATTGTTAAATGAGGATCCATTAAGTGCGGCAATAAGAGAATTTGAGGAAGAGACGGGTAGTCAACTTAAAGGAGTATTTCACCCACTTACAACAATTAAACAGAAAGGTGGGAAAGAGGTACTTTGCTGGATGATCAAGGGAAACCTTGACCCCAGTACTGTAAAAAGTAATAACTTTGAGATAGAATGGCCTCCTAAATCTGGCCTACGCAAGCAGTTTCCAGAAATTGACAAAGCTGGATGGTTCGATTATTCGGAAGCCAAAGTTTTAATTAATATAAAACAAATTCCGTTTTTAGATGAAGCAATCCAGCTAAATAACGATTTTTCAGAATTTTGATTTCATCTTTACACATACCCGTTCAAGAGTCCTTCGGTTTCTGCGGGAGCCAGTTTACAATGATAAATGATAAAACTGGATGAGTAAGGTGTTAGACCCCCTACCTAAGTTTGCATTGACAATGAGGTCAAAACTTAAGCAAAAAAAATGGCGAAATCAATTTTCTATCATGCAGGTTGCCCTGTATGTGTAAGTGCAGAGCAAGATATCATCAGTCTGATCGGTGAACCAAATGTAGAAATAGTTCATCTAGGTGAAGACCGTGGCCGTATTAGTGAGGCTGAAAACGCAGGCGTTAAATCAGTACCTGCCTTGATAACACCAAACGGAAACGTATTACACATTAACTACGGTGCATCTTTAGCAGATTTAAAGGGATAATTAGCAGCCTCGCTTTTTAGCGGGGCGAATTTTTCCGAATAATGAACTTAATGGAATCAAAATAATCTAGCTATTGTTTTGATTCCATTTTCTAATTGTGTTTCGTTCAATGAGGCATAGCCTAAACGTAGTCCGTTAATCGGCTCTAGAAAGCTAAAATTCTCTGGTGGTATGATCTGAACACCTTTTACTAAAAGTGCTTTAGATAACGCTGTCAGATCTATTGACCCTTTAGGTTGCAGCCAGAAGGCTAATCCACCCTCGGGTTTATGAAAGTTTACCTTATCGGCCAGATGTTCATTGATCAGGTTCTCAAAGAAATCCCGCTTATTTTTGTACAACAAGGTTGCACGCCGTAAATGCCTTTTGATATGGCCATCATTAATTAGCTGCAAAATTGCCTGCTCCATCATATTATCGCCTTGGACGTCGATGATTTTTCGGAGGTTCCAAACCTTTGTTATAAGATCTTTTGAGGATGCTAGATAGCCTATTCGTAACGCCGGCGCCACAATTTTGCTCATTGTGCCAATATAAACGAAATTTTCAACGTTTTCGAAACTACATAGTGGAAGGACTGGTCGTTGGCCAAAATGAAATTCATTATCATAATCGTCCTCAATAATGGTAAAGCCATATTGATTGGACAACGAGATCAGCTCTAGGCGCCTAGGCAAACTTAAGGTAACGGTTGTGGGAAACTGATGGTGGGGCGTAATATATATTGCTTTGATGGTATTGTGTCTGCGAAGGACTGCCTTTAGTTCATCAATATCCAAACCCTCCGCATCGACATTTATAGGTATGAGTTCAGCACCTGCACTTTGAAAGGCATGCCATGCAGGTTTATACCCGGGATTTTCAACCACAACTTGGCTGCCTGGCGCTAATAAGCAATGAGCCGACAAGTACGTGGCCATCTGGCTACCTCTTGTGATAAAGATCTCGTCAGGAGAAAGCCGCATACCCCGCTTATAGTTGAGCATTTGTACCATCGCACTCCTGAAATCAAGATCACTAGAGCCTTCGCTATAGCCCATCATTTGCCATCTACCCTTGCGATTAAATATTTGTCGGTATGCGCCTGCAAGCTCTTTTATAGGGGCTATTCTAGTGTCAGGAATTCCATCGTCAAATACAATCTCGGCTTTTATAGTTACCGCTTTTTCAGTAGCTTTCATGGTATCGTGATTTACTCCTGTAAAAGTGGGCAGGAGATCAGCAATAAAGGTTCCTTTTCTTTCTTTCGATACCAACCAACCTTCTGCTAAGAGCACATCCAATGCGTCGATGATCGTATTACGGTTAACTTTTAACTGCGTAGCCAGTTGTCTGCTACCTGGCAATGGATCACCGCTTTGCAGTTTTCCGGCTTTTACAGCTCCAATAATCGAATCGGCTATCTGTATATATACCGCCCGCTCACAGTTGACATTTATCTCAATTTGAAGATTCCAAGGTCTTAACATATCTGGACTACCGTATAATATAAATTCTGTACCACTATGCTGGTCCAAATATAACGCAATTTTGTATTGCAATAATGCAAGAACATAAAGATTTTTTAATTATGGCAAATACGAAATTAGTTGCTGCAGAGACAGCATTCAGAACAGCAATTCATGATGAACAGAAGCAATTCAGTTCAAAAGATTTTCACCAGACCTTCGCGAGACCGGTCTTTGTCAAACCTGCCTATCTTATCCATAAGAATGTGGAAAATGCTGGTGAACATAACCAATTTTCTACAGAACGTAAACACCCGGTGTTTTTTGTAGATCTACCAAGCAAAAACGTCAGTGTGACCATTGGCGGTCTTCTGCCTGCTCAGTTAACAAACAAACACCGACACACTTACGAGACTGTCCTATTCGTATTGGAAGGGAAAGGATACACCGAGATTGAAGGTGAAAAAGTAGAATGGCAGAAAGGTGATGCCGTATACATACCCTCATGGGCGTGGCACAGACACCAAAATCTAAGCGACATTGAATCCGCAAAGTATATTGCATGTGAAAACGCACCGCAATTGCAAAATTTGGGTGTTGCGCTTCGTGAGGAGGAAGGTAGAGATCTTTAATATTTCAAAATAAAGTCCCCGCGTTAGGGGGCTTTCAATCTTAATTTCAGCATGACATATATTCCATTTAAAGGGATTATTGCATATCCCATCACTCCGTTTACCGAAAAAGAGCAGATCGATGTACCACTTTTCAAAACACTCGTTGAGCGTTTGATCGTTTCTGGCTCGAATGGTATAGCCCCGCTTGGTAGTACTGGAGTACTGCCTTATTTAACGGATGCAGAGAAAGAAGCCATCGTCGAAGCTACTATTCAGCAGGTTGCGGATCGAGTTCCTACTTTGATCGGTGTTTCTAATCTTACAACTGAAAGAACTATTTACCATGCTAAATTCGCAGAGAAAGCAGGTGCAACTGCAGTGATGATTATCCCAATGAGTTATTGGAAGCTCACTGATGACGAAATCTTTAGGCATTACGATATTGTTGCGTCGAAAATTTCACTTCCTATCATGGCTTATAACAATCCGGCTACCGGAGGTGTAGATATGTCGCCCGCACTGTTAAAGCGATTATTGAAAATTCCTAATGTTACCATGATTAAAGAAAGTACCGGTGACATTCAGCGTATGCACTTTTTAAGAAGGGAGCTTGGTGAAGAGGTGGCATTTTATAATGGTTCTAATCCACTAGCCTTGGCTGCGTTTGCAGCAGGCGCAACTGGATGGTGTACGGCTGCACCGAACCTGATACCTGCACTTAACTTGGATTTGTACGAGGCGATACAAAATAATGACCTGGTCAGTGCTCAAACAACGTTCTTGCAGCAGGTTGATTTGTTGAAGTTCATTGTTGCCAAAGGTTTGCCAAGAGCGATCAAAGCAGGTCTTAGCCTGCTGGGAGAAGATGCCGGACACCTGAGAAGTCCACTTCAGCCGCTAACCAAGGCGGAAACGGAGCAACTAGATAATATTCTGTGTGCAACTAAACAGCTGACTAAATAAATTGTCGTCCGGAACACATACCCGCTCAAGAGGCCTTCGGCGTTCGAACCCGGCCAGCCCTTCTGTTCTCATCCCAGCTTAAAATGACAAAAGCCCCACTTATTGTGAGGCTTTTTGTGATCCCGCTGGGATTCGAACCCAGGACCCATACATTAAAAGTGT
>DATMSZ010000056.1:0-4387 GCA_035565175.1 Pseudosphingobacterium sp. | reverse complement strand
AATTGAACTTGTTAAATTTATCTATATTTTATGAAATTAAGTCAAAAAGAAGCTGTCTACCAGAATGAGGTACTTACTCGTTTTGAATTGTATAATAGTCTTTTTTTAACACTACCGTTTTATCAAGTTAAACATACCGGTACCCTCTTGCCTTTTTTTTCTACACATATTGAGAAGGGGGTTGCCGAAAAATTGGATCCAGAAAATATCATCGAAAGCTTCTTCGGGCAATACGAACAATACATACACAAAGCTGATAGGTTTGATCTGTTGTTTCGAATAATACAATACATAGAACGTCAGGTTGTACTTTTTGATGCGGTTGAAGACGCGGCTTTTTCTAAGACTGGAAAAGCCGATGACGCGGGATCTTTAGACGAACTTTTTAAAAGGGCAGAAAATAATAGCGTCTTAAGAGAAAAGATCATTCATCGCTTAAAGGATTTTTCTCTTCGTTTAGTTTTGACCGCTCATCCAACCCAATTTTATCCAGGTGAAGTTTTAGGTATTATAACCGACTTAACCCAGGCTCTAAAGAGCAACGACATCAACGACATTCATTTATTACTTCAACAATTAGGTAAAACCCCCTTTCTTCAAAAAGAGAAACCTACTCCAGTAAATGAAGCAAGAAGTTTAGCTTGGTTTTTAGAACATGTTTTTTATCCTGTCGTATCTGATATACAATACATGGTAGATAATAATTTTGATATATCACCGGAAGAAGAAAAACAAATTGTTGAACTGGGCTTTTGGCCAGGGGGGGATCGTGATGGAAATCCAAATGTTACAGTAGAAAGCACAAAGGAAGTATCTTCATTGCTTCGTACGGTCTTATTTAGATGTTATTATCGTGATTTTAGGAATATAAAAAGACGTATTACCTTTAAGGGAGTAGAGAAGTATATGTCTGCTCTACAAGATTCATTTTATGAAAATAGTTTCAATCCGGCAGAACATCCTTCAAACGTTAAAGATCAGATAATCTTTAATTTGAGCGAGGTAAAGCGCGTGCTTGTCGACTACCATGATGGTTTGTTTGTTGACCTTGTTGAGGATCTGCTAAGAAAGGTGAAAATCTTTGGTACCTATTTCTCGAGCTTAGATATCCGTCAAGATAGCAGTATTCTCCGTAAAACATATAAATTTTTATATGAAAATTTTCCGGAGGAGACAGGTGTTTCTAGTGGTTTTGAAAACCTGGACGAGAACGGAAAGGTCGGTAGTATTAACTTTAGAGAGGCTGATCTGGTTATAAGTGAAGTACAGGATAGCCTTGTTCTGGATACGGTGGAAACTATCAAATATGTACGCCAGATACAAGACGCGGGTGGGGAGAAGGCATGCCATCGTTTCATTATAAGTAATTGCCAGCAAGCATCTGATATTTTATGTTTAATGGAACTGTTTTTATGGAATGGCTGGAAGAAAGATACTCTTACGATCGATTTTGTTCCACTCTTTGAAACGGTAGACGATTTGAAACGTGCTGCTCAAGTGATGGAGGTTCTTTACAAGAATACGGCTTATCAAAAACACATTGAACGGAGAGGGAATAAACAAATTATTATGCTTGGTTTCTCTGATAGCACGAAGGATGGTGGTTATTTGATGGCTAATTGGTCTATTTATAAAGCCAAAATTGAGCTTACTGCCATCGCGCGGGAACATGAGATCGACTTAACCTTTTTTGATGGTAGAGGAGGGCCACCTGCTCGTGGAGGTGGTAAAACACAGCGTTTTTATGCTTCTATGGGAGAGGAAATTGCAAATGATCACATTCAATTAACTATTCAAGGTCAGACAATCAGTAGTCAATACGGTTCTTTTGATACCGCACATTATAATATAGAACAACTGTTAAATGCTGGTATGACTTCTGGCATTAAAAGCAAGCCAGGTGATACACTTAGTGAAGATAAAAAAATGTTGATAGATGCCATGGCAGCAGATAGTTACAACAAATTTATGGAATTAAGACATCACCCCTTATTTTTGAAATACTTGGAAGAACTTAGTCCCTTAAAATTCTTGTCGTCTTTGAATATAAGTTCAAGGCCCGTAAAAAGAAATTCATCCTCCGAATTAAAGTTAGAAGACCTAAGAGCGATTAGTTTTGTTACCGCTTGGAGCCAATTAAAACAAAGTGTACCCGGTTGTTATGGTGTAGGGACAGCTTTAAAGAATGCAGAAAAAACAGGTAAATGGAAAGAGGTAGAAGAATTATACAATACTTCCGGAATGTTTAAAACAATTATCGATAATAGTATTATGTCCATGTCGAAATCTAACTTTGATATCACGGCTTATTTAAAAGATGACGAGAAATTTGGCGCTTTCTGGCGGATGTTAAAAGAGGAGTTTGATATAACAAAGAAATATTTTTTAAAATTGGCAGGAACGCAGGTATTAATGGAGAAATATCCAGTGGAGAGAAAATCGATTGCAACGAGGGAAAAAATAGTGTTGCCGCTGGTTATTATTCAACATTATGCTATCAAAAGACTTCATGAGATTAAACAAGATGACCCTAATTATGAGATTTATGGAAAATTGCTTACGAGAACGGTATACGGAATTGTAAATGCAGGGAGAAATCTTGTATAACTGGTTTTTTAACGTTTATTTGCCGTAAACATTGATATTAGCGAATTTTTGTGGTAGGTTTGCTACACAAAAAAACTTTTACAAAATATAAATTAGGTTAAGAGATGAACAAAAAAATAGCTTTACTAGGCTTATCAACTTTTGCTTGTGTTTTATCAATGAGTTCTTGCACGAGTGTTGGAGAACATAAAGCGAGTTCTGAATTATATTATACGAATTTCACGCAAGCCGACTCAGAAGAGTATAACTTTCTAAGAACTGTTTATCAATTAGCAAGCGACGAAGTTGAGTTTGCGAAGATCATTTCGCAAAAGGGCGGCTCTGCTAACGTTAAATCATTGGCTGCAAATTTAACAAATCAATACAATGGTGTTCTGACTAAAATAAGTGAATTAGCAAAAAATGCGGATGTATTAATTCCTTTTCCAGCAGCATCTAAATTTGAACTGAAAGATGGATTGGATTCTGCCCAGTCAGGTGTTCTCGAAAAGGAGTTTTTGAAACATTCCCTACATAATCAAGAACGTATTATTCATCAGTTCGAAAATGTAGAACGGAACACGAAAGTTGCAACAAATCGTTATGCTTCAGAAATTCTTCCAGCTTTAGAAAAAACAGCAGAAGAGACGAAAGCACTATTATAAAAACTTATATGAATGAGATCTAAGAGATTCGCCAGATTTCTTAGATCACTTCTTTTATTAAATGGTTCTAATTGTTTTTTGCACAATGAAACTATTTTAATACGCTAATTGTTTATTCAGTTAAACATAAATAATTATCTTATTATGTCAAAACATCCAGTGGTAACCGGCATATTGTCTTATGGTATGTCAGGCCGATTATTCCATGCTCCTTTTCTTGAAACAAATACCCGATTCAAATTAAAAGCAGTAGTGGAACGGAGTAAGAAAAATGCACAACAAAGATACCCCAGCATTATCAGTTACGATACTGTAGATGAATTATTAAATGATGATGAAATCGAATTGGTAATTGTAAATACACCGAATCAGACGCACTATGAATTTGCAAAAAAGGCTTTGTTAAAAGGCAAACATGTGTTAATTGAAAAACCCTGTGCCTCCACAAGCGCTGAAGTGAAAGAACTATTTGAATTAGGAAAAAAAGAGGGGAAGTATGTAATGGTTTTTCAAAATAGACGGTGGGATAGTGATTTCAAACTTGTTAAACGTATTATTGAAAGTGGGAGTTTAGGCGATATCATAGAGTTCCACGTCCGCTTTGATCGTTATAGAAAAGAGAAAAGTGTTAAAATGTTTAAAGAGATTAAGCAACCTGCTAGCGGTTTGACTTATGATTTAGGCCCGCATTTATTAGATCAGGTAATCTCGTTATTTGGGAAACCTAAAAAGAGTATAAAACTAACTTCTACGCATAGGGCCGACTCTGAGGTAGATGATTTTTTTACGTTTATTTTAAGTTACGATAGTGGATTAACAGTTTTTGCACATGCCAATTTACTTGTTGCTCAACCTTTACCTGCCTATGTAGTACATGGTACGAAGGGATCATTTCAAAAATCAAGAGCAGATATTCAAGAAGAGCAGCTCAATAATGAAATGTGGCCAACAGATGAAGCCTTTGGTATAGAACGTGTGGGTGAGGAAGGGTTATTGACAGTTATCAACAAAAATAATCAAAAACACATTTCCTATAAGGAGGCGCTAAAAGGAAATTATAAAGGACTTTTTAATGCTGTTTATGAACAACTGCGGAAGGATAAGCCATATCCTATAACAGAGGAGCAGATCGTGTG
>DATMSZ010000055.1:0-8501 GCA_035565175.1 Pseudosphingobacterium sp. | reverse complement strand
TTCAATCATTTTTTATGTTTAATAGTCTACTACTATTCTTAAACGATAGTTTCTTCCTGGCATAGGAAAGTTCCTAACCACCTCATAAGGCTGATCCAACAAGTTGTTTACCTCGGCCATAAGCCTCATTTTTCCATGGTTTAACATAGAAAAATCTTTTCCTATAGATAGATCGTGGGTATACCATGGTTGTAAATAGTTTTCTTTAGAATTTTCTGCTTGGCTATACCGCTCACCTGTATATATAAAACTGTAGTTTAAAAATAGTTTATTAATATTTGCTTGCAAAATAAACGACCCACTATGGCGAGGAACATAAGGAATTTGCTCTCCCTTATTATACGTTGTTTCTCCATTAACGGTTGTGGCATTAAGTGCTTCCTGGAAGGTATAGTTTATTCCCACATCTAGATTTAAACGGTTGGCTATGTTCCACGCTGATCTAAGAACAGCGTCAATACCTTTAATCTGAACTTTATCAAGGTTATACATCGTCCATCTAAACTGATTATTTGCCGGAGTGGCGACAATTTTGTTATCAATTACATTATAATAAGCATCGGTTTGAAGACTTATAAATTTTAGCGCTGATTGGTATGATTTGGCAAAAGTAAATCCAACATCAAACTGTTGTGTGTACTCGGGGTCTAATAATGTAGATCCAACTTCGGTATAATAGAGGTCGTTAAAAGAGGGCATTCTAAAGATATTTTTATAGAATGATCTTAATCGAAGGGCTGGGTACGGAAAGGGCTGCCAAGATAATGAGACAGAAGGTGTAATCTCTTGTTTACTACCGGGGCCTTTAAAATATTTTGTTTTGTCTTGTAAGAAGGTGGCTAACAAGTTAGATTGAATAACAAAACGTTTTGTTTGATATTTAGTTGCCGCGGCGACCAATGATGTAAATCTAGTTGGATAAGGAAAGTTATATAAATCGGCGTTTAGTTTATTCCATTGCCAATCACTGCTCAGGGCTACACTCCATTCGGGCGTTATTGCATACTGATTAGCAAAAGACATATATCCTTCTTGCTGATGATAATTGTTTTTTAAGGGCCCTTCAAGCTTAATGATAGTAGGATTTGAATAAAAAACATAATCATTAGCATATTTCAATTTTATCGTGTACGAATAGCGCAAGAATTGTTTTGTAAAGGATGACTGGATAAATATATTCCGATCTTTTTGTCGCTGACCTAATTCAGGACTTGTAGGTTTTAATCTGTTTTCTACTACAGCATCCGGCAATCCTCGTTCCGAATGATAAAGATAGAGGTGTGTTCTCCAGATCCCTCCTTTTATTTCACCATTTAATATAGATTCTATTCTGAATGCATCTATATCAGCATTTTCCCTCCTTGCTGTTGTGTCATAATTTGTATCTGCTAGCCGAAACTGATAGCGGCCGTGCGCTTTTAAATATTCGGTGCTGACAGAGGCTGTTAAATGTTTATTAACTTGTTTCTGAAATAGAAATGAAGGATTTATTAAACCAAATGAACCTGTTTTTATACCTGCTTTTAGACCTGTTGTTTTCCCCTCTTTGAATTTAGGCGTATTGCTCATTAAATACATGGAAGATGCTGAAGAGTATGCTTTCGCTGGTTGTAACAATGTTTGCGTATCACCACTATACAAGCTAATCTCATCAATGTTTTCTAAGGAAAATTTCCCAAGATCAACCTGTCCATTCTGGGCGTTACCAATCGCTATTCCATCGAGAAATATTTGCGTTTGATTAGTCCCCATACTTCTTATATCGATGGTTTTTAAACCGCCAATGCCACCATAATCTTTCAATTGTACGCCCGATAAGAATCGAGTTGCATCTGCCACTGATAGGCTGTTTAATCGCTGTAATTGTTCTTTAGACAATACCTGTAAAGGAGTGGTAGATTTAAGAACTAAGCTATTTTTAAAGGAATATATCGTTACAGTGTCCATCATAGTCTGCGCATTTATGGTTTTAAAACCTATGACGAATAAGACGCAAATTACACTTAACCACCTCATATATTGAACGTTCAGCAAAGCTTACTGTATAGATAAATCTTCCACAGACGCTATTTCGGTGGAGAACTCACCTAGCTGGCCTAGGTCTGCTAGGATACCGGTTTGAATCTTTATGAAATTGATAGTTTGTAAACTTGCTTTTTCTCCATTCTCATCCACGGCATTATCTATATCTATATCGTTTCTAGCTTCTAAATTATCTGCATATCCCCATTCGAATGGTAAGCTTGCTACCAAATTAGGCGTATTAGCATTTATATTTGTGTTTGGAAGTAAGGATCCAGAAAGTGTATACGAATCTTCTTTAATCCATTGGGGGAAATAAGTTTGCTTATGATGAGTGTTTATTTTCAAAGTGCCGGAGGCCCCTTTGTTATCTTTCCAGGAAATTTCTTCTTCCATTTTTTTGGGTCTGAAATAAGTTACCTCGTAATTCTTAATATAACCGTCTTTTTCATATTCACTGCCTTTAAGCTCATACCAAGTATCATCAGGCAAGCCATTATTATTTTCATCTTGCATAACCCATACTATCCCTGGTTCTGCAAATGATGCCTGCGCATTACCATAAATCGCTAAATCACTCCTATCTTTTCGATTGACTATGGGGTGATCGAAACCTAGTATTATATATCCTCCATAGGCTCCCAATGACACAATGCCATCATTTTTCCCTAAAATGCTTTTAGCGGCTTCTTCAGTTCCATAAGAGGGGTCGTTTATGAACTGGCCGGGCGCTGGAACATACGCAAAGAGTTTAGTCACATATTTGCTTTGGATAATGTTATCGTTTGGCGAGTCAATACTGTCTTTTGAACAAGCGGCCATAGCCAAAGTAAAAAACAATAGTAACTTAGTCTTCTTTTTTATTATTGATTTCATTTTTTGCAGGATAGAATATAAAAAGCTCGGTCTTCGGGGAAAGAGGTGTAGAAAAGAACTAATAGCTTGTAGTTATATTCCAAGAACGTTAGTCCCTCTACTTCAATCCACGAAAGCAAGGTTATCTTGATATTTGGCAGGTATTCTGACTTACTCACTGATACTTACCTTCCCATCTTTGTATGACAGTGGCATAAAAAACATCAGTTTTATTGAGTTTACAGCTGCGGGACAGTTTTGGAATTACACCAAATTCCCTTTTTCATTCCAATTCTAAAGGAAACCAAATACAGCACAAACTTAGATAAATTTCTTTTATATGCAATATAACTGTTTCTATATAAAAGAAATTTATCCGTATACGCCTGTTCACAAGATACTCATGAGCACTAATGCAGTTTATCGATCTCTCTTCTACGCAAAGAGATTGTTTTAATTGAGGAACTTTAACAGTTTTATTTATTTTCTTATCTGCCCCTCTCCTTTTATGATCCACTTGTAAGAAGTAAGTTCTTGAAGGCCCATAGGTCCTCTAGCATGAAGTTTTTGTGTACTGATACCAATTTCGGCTCCTAACCCAAACTGTGCACCATCTGTAAAGGCGGTTGATGCATTTGCGTAAACGGCTGCGGCATCCACCTGATTCAGAAATACTTCGATTGCCTCATGATCTTCTGCAACGATAGCTTCACTATGTTTTGAACTATATTTGCTAATATGTGTTAAAGCTTCTTGAAGATTATCAACTGTCTTGATAGACATCTTTAATGATAAAAATTCTGTCCCATAATGACTTTCATCGGCTGTTTTTAAGAGCAAAGGTGGGTAGCTTCCAGATAACATTTTATAAGACGCTTCATCAGCGAATATAACAACGTCTTTATCGGCAAGTGGCTTTGTCAATATGTCTAAATCCAATAGACGGTCTTGATGAATCAATAGGCAGTCAAGCGCATTGCAGACACTTACTCTTCTCGTTTTGGCATTTTCAATAATGTCTTTCCCTTTATTTACATCCCCCGATTTATCAAAATAAACATGAACTATCCCTGCGCCCGTTTCAATTACAGGTATTTTACTCGCCGACCTTACATAGCTTATCAGTTGGTGACTCCCTCTAGGAATTAATACGTCAACGTATCCAACAGCGTTCAATAACGCCTCTGTAGCAGCTCTTTCCGATGGAAGTAGTACGACAACGGATGGGTCAATATTATATTTTTGCAGTATTTGATGAACTATTTTAATGATGGCAAAGTTAGAGTATTCGGCATCACTTCCGCCCTTTAATACGGTTACATTTCCAGTTTTAAAGCACAAAGAAAAAACATCTAATGTCACATTTGGCCTTGCTTCGTAAATAACGCTTACTACGCCTAAAGGGACACGAACCTTAGATAGATATAAATTGTTTTCTAGTATTCTGTTTTCTATTATAGAGCCAGTTGGATTATCTAACTGCACAACATGCTCAATGTCATTGGCAATACTATCTATTCTATCGGTTGTCAGCTTTAAACGGTCGTATTTTGGGTCGTCGACAGGCATTCTACTTAGATCCCTATGATTTTCCTCCAGCAAATGGGATGCTTGTTTCCGAATTTCCTTAGCTAAATCGATTAAAACTTCATTGATCGTTTGTTTTGATAAAGCTAACATAGTTTGTTGCGCACTTTTTGCGTCTTCAAAAAAATGTAAATAGTTCATGGCTTGCGCAATTAAAGGATAGAATAAAAATAGTCGTAATGAACTAAAGGTTTCTGATTTTTGAGACCAATACGTTCCCGTGCTTTTTCAGCACTATATTGAGCAATACCTAAACCTATGGGCATATTATCTTCCCCAATAATTTTTACGATATCTCCCTTTTTAAAATCTCCGGTAATATCTATTACCCCTATCGGCAATAAACTGCTTACCTTCCCGGAAGTAAGTACCTGGCATGCTCCCTGATTTAACTTTACAGCACCGTTCGCCGCACTTTCAGCATGTGCAATCCACTTTTTAGTTCCTGATTTCTTTTTTTCGGGCAGAAATTGAGTATGAAGCAATTTTCCATTTAACAGATCCAATAAAACATCATCTTTCTTTCCGTTAGCTATGTGGACACTAATACCCAATTTGGCTACTTTTTTTGCTATAGATACTTTTGTGAGCATCCCTCCTCTACCGAACGAAGACTTTTCCGGTTTAATGAAGTTATTAAAATCCAAAGCGGTTTTATCTATCTTTTCGATGATAGAAGAACTGGCTATCTTTGGATCCCCATTAAAAATACCGTCTATGTTTGACAGTATAATTAATGCATCTGCATTCAGCATAGAGGCAATGAGGCCTGCCAGCTCGTCATTATCTGTAAACATTAACTCGGTGACTGAAACAACATCATTCTCGTTTATGACCGGAATGATATTGTGTTGTAACAAAGAATTTAAGCAGTTCTTCATATTCAGATAATGCACCCTGTCTCGAAAATCTTCTTTTGTGACTAACACCTGTGCACATAAGATATTAAATACTTCAAATAACCGTGAATATGTGTTAATTAACTTAACTTGCCCTATTGACGAAAGCAATTGCCTGATGGTTACTGGTTGTTTGTTCTCCTTCGGTGTAATAAGGCTTCGTCCGGAAGCAACAGCACCGGAAGAAACAAGGATCACTTCTATTCCAAATTCTCTAATTTTTGCTAATTGAGTTACAAGTTGTTCCAGTCGATTATAATCTGGCAGGCCGTCATCACGAGTGATAACATTAGAACCGACCTTTACGATAATTCTTTTATAATGGGATTCCATATGGATATCTGAGTGCAATAAGCTTATTATTATAAGTGTAACAAATTAACATGTTTTTACAGAATTTGACAACAAAATATTAACAAAGTGTCAGTATTTGTGATTTTTTTACAATGCGGCTTTAATATACTGTTGTATTATTACGATCGAAGTGGGGAGTTTCAATATGGAAAATAAATGCTTTCACCTTTCTACAACAAACCATTAGGTGAAGTCATCACTTGTATAACGCAAATGGGGGTGTATTAATTTATTCCTTAGATTTCTTTTAAAAGTAGCAATGGAATTTTTGTTAATTCAATCATTCTTTTGCTTGCGCTCCGATGGAACAATTTTTCAAAAAAATGATAGTTCCGACCGATCATTATGAGTAACCCGGCATTATGCTCTATAGCAAAATCCAATATTCCATTAATTAGATCTTTATCGTCTATATAATGGAATTCTGTATCCGAATCTTCAAATAACTCATGTAGTTTATATTGTTCAATAATACTATCTGGATTGAAGTGTTCCGACTCATTGTGATCAATATTTACAACTTGTAATTTAACACCTAAATCTTTAACAAAGCTCTTAATAGTATGCGAAGGAGTAGTTTTAGCAACTTCTTTTAAATCGCATGCATATACGATACTATTGAAAGGTCTATACGATGCTTCTTTCGGAATAACCAATAAAGGATACTTACTATCTCTTGCCATGGCAAGAGCGTTGCTTCCCATAAAGATTTGCTGCCATTTCGTTTTCCCTGAAGCGCCAATTGCAATAAAAACATTTTTATATTGATCGGCTAGTTTATTCACCCCTAAGGTAAGAGGCAATTCATTTGTAACGAGCTCAAAAGTCATATCCTTCGCTATGCTAGACAAGCTGCTTTCCAATTGTTGGAGTTTGCTATGAGACTCTTTTCGAAGCACCTCGTAAGTTTTTGGGGTATCTAATGGGACATCACTTACAACCGTTGCAATTTCGTACGAATGATATAAAACAACTTTTTGAACATTTAAATTTGGAGCTAGTAATGTAATGTACTGTGCAGCATTAAATGCGGATTCTGAGAAATCGGTAGCAAAAACTATGGTTTTCATAGCTATTTTATTTTCTGGTTGTAGTTTATCTTCCTATAGTATTGTTCGTTTTTCTCTTATCAAATTGATACCCCCTTATGGGCGTTTAGTTTTGTCAATTTTCTTTGTTTTATTAATAATTAACATAGGGACAATTGCTTGAAATGATAATCCTTCGGCTACGCTGAATAAGAAAAGTTTCTGAAAGAATGACCTGTCTTGTTTTGTAAAAAGTACTAATAAGGAAGGCTTCATAACAGTTATTTTGTCTCTTAAATTTCTTAACAAGGTATGTAGTGGATTTGTTTTCTCAAAGTGAAAGCTAAGGCCATATTCATATTTCTCACTATAGTCTTGATTGATATATTCATCAGGGACCAATGAGATGTCGGGAGCAAAATGTACTATTTCAACGGGGCTTTGCATTGGCTTAGCGAAAGCAAGAACTTTTTTAAGCTCTATATCGAAATCTAACAAATCAGAAGCGTATACAATTTTAGTAATCGTGCCAACTTTGAACAACTGAGGAACAACAATAACTGGTATGATAGATTTTGTAACTAAGTTCCCTGTGTTTGTGCCAAATATTCTGTCGATGCTTCCTGCTCCTTTTGAACTCATACAAATGTAGTCGAACTGTTGATGCTTTTCAGTATAATTTAATATCGCGCTGTCAGCTCTTACACCATGTATAACTTGAAGTGTATATTTTTTCGGAGACATATCCATTTCAGCATAAATTGCCGACACAAATATTTCAAGTTTCGACAAATATGGTGATTTCTCTTTTTCATTATCAATTCCAACATTCTCTTCAGTAACATGACCTAATTGATATGCGGAAGTATGTAAGTAACTCACATAAATAAATTCCAATTCGGCACCAGTAATATTCGCTAAATGCATCGCGAATTGGATTCCTGCTACGGAATTAGTTGAGAAGTCTGTTGGAACTAAAATTCGATTCATAACTGGTAGTATATACTGGCAACTTTAGTAAAGATAAGATATTTCTGAGAGATATTTTATTGTTTATTGGGTTTGTTTGTGCATTCAATTGTCAAATTAACTTGTTAAAATAATATCTTTGTATTAAAAATTAAAAACAATTGCATCTATATCTTATGAAAAAGCCGGGAGCTAACAGAAGAGAAAAAATAATGAACGCTGCGCTTCTGTTATTCTCTGCAAAGGGATATGCTGATACTTCAACAAAATTGATAGCAAAAGAAGCAAATGTTTCTGAGGCACTCATTTTTAAACATTTCGAGAATAAAGATAAGCTGCTTTTTCATCTTATTAAATCCGGTTATCGAAGAGTACTCGCTCAGAATAAAGGGATGCTAACATATAGTGACCCTAGTTCATTTTTAAAAAACATGATTGACCTGCCGAGAAAGCTTGTGAGTGAAGAGCCACTTTTTTGGCGCTTGCAAGAGAGACTCTCTCATCACGATTTTTCGAAGCAACAGCACTATCACTTCATGAAGCCCGTTAATACTATTATCAACAAAGCGTTCACCGAACTTGGAATGTTAAATCCGGATCTGGAAACTCAATTTTTATTGTTAATAATAGATACCATGTGGAAGAAAGAAGCAGTTGGAGATCTGGAAAACATTACAGAGCTAGCTGAGCTGATAAAAGCAAAATATAATTTGCAATAAATGATGGTTTATACAAAGGTGAGTGTTCACTTACTTATTTTTCATTTATATTTTTGTAATTGGGTTTT
>DATMSZ010000054.1:0-2187 GCA_035565175.1 Pseudosphingobacterium sp. | reverse complement strand
TCATGAATGGCTCTCAAAAAGAGAGACTTAATAACTCATGAAAGCTTCATTGCCGTTAAAAAACAAACCGAGTGTAACGAGCTCATTTATACCATTGAATAATTATATACAGATGAAAAAGATATTGATTGTTTCGCCGGTAGAATGTTATCCCAGCCATTTCGGCAACTCTGCACGTATTGCTTCATTTGTTAACTATTTGAAAGATGTAGGTCATGATTTTAAATACCTACACCTGCCAGATCGAGCTTTTGACCCGCAGCCAATGGTGGATGCCTTGGAAAGCCATTATATCTATCGGCCCTATAAACCACGTAGGCGAGTAATCCACAAGTTAAGATACAGGGCAGTTCAAAGTCTGTTAATGCAGCGTAGTTACCGGTTGGTAAAAGTAGATGATTTCTTACAACATACTGATATTGTCCTGTATAAAAGAGTCGTACAAGAGTACAAACCCGATATTGTATTCATTAACTATACATATTATAGTAAACTATTTTTATATACACCTGCAACAGTCGAAAAAATTTTAGATACGCACGATTCTTTATATTTGCGTTTTAATAGCATCTATAACCAAGGGAAGTCAATGAACCGTTTTCGAATTAACATTTCAGATGAGATAAATGCCCTAAACAGGGCTGATAAGGTGGTTTGCATTCAATTACAAGAAGAGGAATTTTTTGCCAGGCATGGATGCCGAAGTCAGCTTTGTATAATAGGTCATACTATACATTATCGTCAAACTGCCATTCATAGCAAAAGATTCCGGCTTCTGTATATTGGCGCCAGTTATACTGCAAATGAGCACGCTATTATCCAATTTTTACTAGAGGTTTGGCCTATATTGTACGAAAAATATCCCACAATTGAGCTCTATATCGCAGGCAGTATCGGAGAAACTGTTAGTAATAAAATGTCGATTCCAAAAAATGTTAAAATTTTAGGTATGATAAATAATTTACAAGGGCTTTATGAGGAGATAGATATAGCAATCAATCCGATTCAAATGGGGTCGGGATTAAAAATAAAGAATATAGAAGCATTGTCTTATGGCAAACCTGTAGTAACAACTGCATTAGGGGCAGAAGGTCTTTCCATGTTTATCGACAAAGGTCTTTCAGTGGTCCATAATACTGAAGATTGGGTGAATGTAATATTATCATTATTGGATACACATTATTACCAAGCATCGATTGACCTTATCAAGGAGGAGCTGTTTCGTTATAATAATTGCAATCGCAAGGAGATGGAAAGGCTTTTTAATTAGCATGGAGGTAAAGCTGCATATATTTATAAGATCGATGGAGATGGCGGGTGGCAAGGAGCGGGCAGTGGCTAACATCAGTAATCGTTTAGGAGGAGACTACGCAGTGGCGATCGTTACATTGGACGGTTCGCTTGGCTCCTTTTATGAAATATCTACTAATGTTCATAGGACTCAGTTCAACTGCTTACGATTTTTAGGCAAAGCCAAAAATATTACAAATGTATTTACCTTCTTCGCTGATGTCAAAAGATTAGCTAGCTGGATCAAGAAAGAAAAACCAGACCTGCTGATAGGGACAGATTTTCTTCTTAATTTCATGTTGCTTCTCGCTAAATGTCTGGTTCTTTTAAAGACTAAAGTAATAGCTTGGGAACATATGGCTTTTGAAGATCCTATGTTGATGAAGAGACCATTCCTTCTAAAACTTAGGAATTTTTTTTATCGTTTTTTAGATGGAATAGTCGTCTTGACAACGCACGATATGGAGCTTTGTGAAAGAAAAGGCTTGAACAGTACCTACATTCCCAATGCAAGGTCGTTCAAGGTAACGCAGAAAACGGATCCACTGCAGCAACGAATATTAACCATTGCTCGACTTAGCCCTCAAAAAGGATTAGATTTATACATACAGGTTATCCAAAAATTAAAAAATAAAATAGGCAATTGGAAATTTATATTAGTAATCAATGAAGATACTATTCCTTTACAGACCTTAGAGAGCATGATCACAGATGCTGCGTTAAGCCCGTTTGTCACAATAAAGCCAGCTAAAGCAGATGTTTTGTCTTATTACAAAGATGCTTCTATATATTTGATGACCTCGCGCTACGAAGGGTTGCCCATGGTATTAATAGAGGCACAAGAGTGCGGTTTGGTTTGTGTAAGTTTCAATTGCAAAACAGGGCCGTCTTCTATTA
>DATMSZ010000053.1:0-42347 GCA_035565175.1 Pseudosphingobacterium sp. | reverse complement strand
AATTAACAGTGGTACGGATGTTTTCGATATTTTTTCCAATATACGAGATTATAATTTGAAACAAGAATTTCAGTGGTACTTAAACAACAAAAATAGCTTGCGTTTTGGTTTAAACTCAACTTACCATACGATAAGACCTGGCGAGGTTACTTCGCCAGACTCTTCATCGGTAAATGAGAAATTGATGCAAAAGCGTTACTCGCTCGACAACGCGGTGTTTGCGACAAATACCTGGAAGGCTTCTGATAAATTCAGTTTGACCTACGGTTTACGATTGAGTGCTTTCAGTATTTTGGGTGAAGGTGATTTTTATAATGTTGATAGGGAAGGAAAGGTACTTGATACGACACATTATAAAAGTGGAGAAGTCGTGAAAACCTATCTAAATTTAGAACCCCGTTTGGCTGCTAGTTATCAGTTTAATAACAGCTCCTCCGTGAAAGCTTCTTATGTGCGTAATACGCAGAACCTACACTTAATCGCAAACAGTACCTCGTCTACACCAACAGATAAGTGGATTGCCAGTACAAATATTATTAAGCCGGAAATATCCGATCAGTTTTCGCTTGGCTATTATAAGGACCTGCATGATGGCCTTTATGAGCTAAATGTGGAAACGTATTATAAAACGATGCAAAACCAAATTGATTACAGAGATGGAGCAGATGTGTACAATGGAAACAACGCCATCGAAAGTGAGTTGCTATTTGGAAAGGGTAGAGCTTATGGCGTTGAGTGGCTGCTCCGAAAAAGAACGGGAAGATTAAGTGGTTGGGTCAGTTATACTTTATCGAAAACTGAACGGCAAATTGATGGTATCAATAATGGAGCTTGGTATAATGCCCGCCAAGATAGAACACATGATATTGCTATTGTAGCGATGTATCAATTGAACAAGAAGTGGACCTTATCTGCCAACTGGGTATATTATACAGGCGATGCGGTTACTTTTCCTGCTGGTAAATATATTGTGGATGATCAAACAACTTATTACTATACCGAACGGAACGGATACCGTATGCCAAATTACCATCGCTTGGATCTCGGTGCTACGATGCAGTTGAAACAACGTAAAAGATGGAGCTCTGAGCTAACTTTCAGTTTATATAATGCGTATGGAAGAGAGAATGCCTATACAATAGAGTTCCAGGATAGCAAAGATGATCCAAATAAAACAGTTGCTAATCAGCTAGCAATTTTTAAGTTCATTCCTTCGGTATCTTATAATTTTAAATTTAAATAACGTAGAATATCATGCGAAATATCTTTTTATATACCATCATCTTAGCGGCAGGACTACTATGTTCTTGCGAAAAAGAAATTGATGTAAAGTTGCAAGGAGCAGCAAAGAAATATGTCATAGAGGCCGTTGTTACTGACAAAACGGGAGGTTGCAAGGTGCTAATAAGCCAAACAAAAGATTTTAATGAAGATAATACTCCGATTACGGTAAGTGGTGCAACGGTGCAAATCAGTACGGGTGACAGTAGTGTTGTACTAACAGAGAATGCTCCCGGCGTGTACGAATCAGGTTCATTGAAAGGGATACCAGGTACCACCTATAACCTGCAAGTGCGTATTGACGCTGAAACATTCAATGCTACGTGTACCATGCCTTCATTGGTGAAAATGGACAGCTTATATATAACGGAAGAAATGTTTTTTGGAGATAATTATAAGCTGCCCACGGTTAGCTACGTGGATCCGGCAGGGGTGCTTAATTTTTATCGCTTTATGGTATACGTAAACGGAATCAAAAAGAAGCAGATTTTTGCACTGAATGATGAATTGACGGATGGTAATCGGAATGCGACTCGATTATTTGTGGATGTAGACCAAGATGTAGAAGATGAAGAAAAAATAAAAACAGGTGATTTGGTGAAAGTTGAAATGTTAACCATCGATGCGCCTATTTATAAATATTTCTTCAGTCTAGAAAATAGTGCTACCGGAGATAGTAACTCAGCTACCCCGGCGAATCCGGTAAGTAACATACAAGGCGGCGCTTTAGGATACTTTAGCGCGCATACTTTACAGAGTATGGAAGTTAGGGTGCCGTAAGCAAAATACACAAAAAAACCTATCAGTTTACATGGATACTGATAGGTTTATGGATTCCCTGTTTATTCTGTTTCGAATCCATATTTTTTATAGATTGACTTCGCCTCTTGAGAGCTTAAGTAATCCATAAAATCAGTGGCCGCTTCTGGATGGGGCGCTTGTTTTAGCTTTCCCGACATATAGGTAGCCCGGATATTTTGCTCTTTCGGGATTTCTATCATTTCAATGGGATGACCGATGAGCTGCTGGTAATGAGCTTCGGAGTACCAAACAGGGGCGACATCACTTTGCCCGTATAGTATTCGCATTGGGCTTTCTCTATGATGGATGCGGGTTAAATAGGTGCTGCTATCGTTCACTTTCGTTTGCATAATTGTTTGATGAAGCGCCTCACCTCCGGCTTTTAGATAGGCCGCTTCAATCTGTTTCCCGATACCTTCCCATGCCGGATTTGGCATACTTACTCTCAATGCTTGTTGTCCGAGATCCTTGATTTTCTTGATGTTCTTCGGGTTTCCTTTGGGAACTATGAGTGCTAATTTATTATAAGCATATACTTCTGTTCTATCGAAGTAATCTTTCATTTGTGTTATACGTCCTTTTCCAGCGGTATAAACGTCTGGTTTATGTGTTATTCGAAGGTTTCCTATTGTTAAAGAACCTCCTTCGATTTGTTTTGCCAGTATTCCTGGAGGTAGGGTTTCTGCAAAAATACGATCATATTGAGGATATTTTTTTTTAAACCCATTAATCAGCTCATCTATGCACATAAATTGATTGCCGGCAAAGAAGACGACGAGTTGCGGATTCTCAATGTCTCCAAAAAGATCTGGTACATTGTTAATGCCTGGTATCGTGAAGTGTATGCTAGCATTGGGAGGTGTGTTCCACGGTGGATCGTAGCGATGGCTTTGCTGTGCCTTAACGGTCGTGATACTTATAAGAAGGAGGGTGTAAAAAATGGTTTTTTTCATCCGTATATAATTATTGATATATTGTTTATTTATAGCGGCATCAATGAGATCGCTTCGCTAAGTTTGTTTTTTAAGGCGATGAAGCTATCATGATTTATTTTTCACTTTTTGTATATTTTTCAACGGCGTTCAAGAGAACGCTACGCTTAGTTCATTTCACTATGTGATCGGCAAATCATGATGGTTTCATCTGTTTATTTTTTTGTTTTTGTACGTTTTCCTAGTGGCTTATACAAGCCTGAATTTTTAGGGCTTAACGATGACCCAACCCTCGGAGGAACGAATTACCAGTTCACCGTTACCACTGGGCACATAGGCTATAAAGTCGTATAATTCTTCTTTTTTAAGATTTCTTTCACGTAAGGAGTTAAGGCATTGTGCAACGATGACACCTTTTACGATGAGGTCTCGGAAGGCTTTTTCGTATTTGCCGTTTTTGAGAAAGGCTTCTGTTCCTCCGGAAAAGGCCACCAGTTCGATTTCAATCTTGCCTTTTAAGCGGGGGTCTTGGAGTACATTGTTGATGTTTCGTATAGCTTTTTCAATGGTGGTGGGTGTATTGCTGTCAAGCTGATAGATGGCCCGATAATGTTGTTTGGTGGCTTCTGCTCCTTGATATGATTTATTGTGAGTGATTGCAGGAGGCTCTTGCGCAACTGTATAAGTGCTTAAACCTAAAAGAAATACAGTAATAAAGATAAGTGTTTTCATTATTGTTTGTTTTTAATGTATAGCTGGTGTGTATTAGTGTATGGGAATGGTGTATTAAAAATTAAATGGCCCTAGTTTATGTTGCTTAATATGTATGTTATCGGCATAAGGAGGGTAGGGACAATCTTTTGGCTTTTTTAGTAAGTCGGGATAGTCCGCTTCCTTATTCGACTTTTTCGGTCTATTGAAGTGATTAATGTAGGCGGCCACATCGTAGGCCTCCTCATCTGTTAATATCGGGTTTTCTGCTGTTGCCCCTAGCGGCATATTTCCCTTTATAAATTTTGCTGCTGTGAGCAGACGCGCCATACCTGCCCCATCATTAAAGGAATCGCTCCCCCAAAGCGGCGGATATAGATAGCCCTCCCCATCGCCTACCTTTCCTTTACGTTTGCCCTGG
Organism: Pseudosphingobacterium sp.; assembly: GCA_035565175.1. GTDB lineage: Bacteria > Bacteroidota > Bacteroidia > Sphingobacteriales > Sphingobacteriaceae > Olivibacter. The sequence goes on along the minus strand of DATMSZ010000053.1, from coordinate 38,201 downwards.
CCATTTTCACCATGACAAGACACACAATACTGTTGAAAGACAGCCGCACCGCGTTTCGGGTTGGCTGCTCTTTCGGGGACTGTAATTTTGACAAACCCTTGGCCGGCGATACGCTCACCAACTGGAATGTGTTTACTGAGATGCTTGATGTAACTTATGATTGCACGCATCTCTTTACTGTTGGTAGGCAGTGCTTGGCCATTCATGCTGCGTTCAAAACATCCGTTAATACGCTCTTCTAACGACTCGATTTTATCTTCTCTTCCGATGTAAATCGGAAATACACCCGAGAGGCCTACGTAAGGAGCGGCGTATGCTTTTGTCCCTGCGTTAAGGTGGCAGCTGGAGCAGGAAAGATTATTGCCGGTCAGCATACCTTCTTTTATTTCGGGACCTAAGTGTTTATAGGTTTCAGTAATTAATTTATGGCCATAGGAGGCCATCTCTCCCTCCTCCCCATTGGGAAAAGGTTCAATATGAATGCTGGCAACCTCTTTTATCTCGGTATCTGGCGTTTTAGTTGACAGGCCTATCGCAAGCCTATCATCAGATTTACCATTTATAATATAAATACAGTAAAGCAGAAGCAAGACGATGATAACCGCCAGCACCTTTGTATAAGTTGAAAGCTTTTGTATCTCCTGCCTCGTACATTGATTAGCATCTAAGTTTGTATCTACATGTTCCATGGCTCAAATGTAGCGTTAGTAATAAATAAGGTTAAACTAGACTTTATTATAGCCTATAACCAAAAGTTATGGAGCTGTTCTTTTTCAAGCTGTTTCTGTTCAGGTTGTTCATTAAATTTAAGGAGTATATTCTACACGCTTTTAATAATATTTTTGTTCAAACAGTTCTTTATAATTTAAGAAGACAAGAACTGCTAGCTACTTAAATTTTCGCTGACTGATTGAGGTAATTAATAAATAAGCAACATTGCATGATTAATTTATCGAATAAAATCTGAACAAAATGAACGAGGTGCAAGTCTGTAGTTTTTTGTTCGTTTGTACTGCTGAAATAACAGGTCCTTATAATTTAAAAAAAGGCCAAAACTTACATTCAATCATATTTATTACTTGAGGAAAAAAAGTGCATTCATTTATCTGTGATGTGAGAAACACTTATACTTTTTTATTTCTATTTGTAATCTGTTTATTTACCTTGGGACTACCTCGTTTAAAAGCCCAGAGTAGGAGACCTTTGCCTGTAAAACAGGACAGCGTCAAAGCAGATATAGATAGCACAAAAATTTTATATCCCATTAAGGATAAGCCTTTTTTAGACTTATACCACAGGGAGAATGGTGTGCATTTGCGAAAACCGGGAAGCATTAAACGGGAGGTGGATTTTGATCCCATCAATAGACAGTATATCATAAGGGAGAATATTGGAAATACGATGTATCGTCCCCCTCAATACCTTAGTATTGATGAGTACCAACAATATGAAAATAGGTCTTTAAAGGATAGAACCTGGCGTGAGCTTTCTGATGAGTTTTCTCAAAAGAAAAGAAAAGAAGGACTCTTTCCCAGCATTGAAGTTAATAGCCCAACTTTCGAGAAAATATTTGGTGGAAATACGATTAATATTATACCTCGCGGAAGTGTTGACGCCACCATTATGGGGCAATACAACAAAAATGATAACCCAATGTTTAATGAGCGGCAACGAAAACAATTAGGGTTCGACTTTGACCAACGGATCCAAATGAACTTAACGGGCCAAATAGGTGATCGACTAAAACTAATAACCAACTATAACACGGAGGCCCAGTTTGATTTTGAGAATCAGATAAAACTTGATTATGTTGGGAAGGACGATGCGATTATTCGTAGAATAGAGGTCGGAAATGTTAGTATGCCTTTAAATTCCACACTCATTTCCGGGACGCAGGCACTCTTTGGTGTGAAAACGCAATTACAGTTTGGGAAACTTGGTGTCACGAGCGTATTTTCGCAACAGCGTTCTCAAAGTAAAGAGATCACCATTTCTAATGGAGCACAGCAGAATGAATTTGCTTTAAAAGCGGATGACTACGAGCAGAACAAGCATTATTTCCTTGCGCAATATTTTCGGGATAATTATAGCAGGACCTTGGCAAATGCTCCCCTGATACTTACGAACGTTAATATTACGCAAATTGAAGTATGGGTCACGAATCGAAGTAACTCTATTGAAAATAGCCGTGATGTGCTGGGTTTTATGGATCTCGGAGAGAGCAGGCCTTGGAATACGATGCTTAATCAGCCTGGAGGATCTCAGTTACCTGCTGCGGGAGTAGTAGGCGATCCTGCTTTTCCGGAGCAGTCTAACCGATTGTTACAGCTTTTACAACAGCAATACCCAGATGCTCGATACAGTTCTTCAAATGCAGTGGCGAGCATGTTTCAGAGCAGCGGAGCAAATGACAACTTTGCACGCCTGACGAACGCAAGAAAGCTAACAGAAAGAGAGTTTACACTGAATCCTCGATTGGGTTATATCTCTTTGAATACACCACTGAATGCAGATCAGGTATTAACCGTGGCTTATCGTTACACTGCCAATGGTAGAGAATACCAAGTAGGTGAATTTTCTACAGACATTCCCATCACTCCTTCTAACCCGCAGGTGCTTTTCACAAAGCTTTTGAAAAATGAAGTGCTGAAAACAAATTTGCCAATATGGGATTTGATGATGAAAAACATCTATTCTATAGGAGCCTATCGTGTAGGAAGAAATAACTTTATATTAAATATATTTAGGCTTGAGGATGAAACCGGTGTTGAGCGACCCGTCATGTATGAGGGTAAAAATACTGCTAATAAACTTTGGACGCAGCTTACAGGATTTGATCGTTTGAATCCGCAGAATGACAAGCAACCGGATGGAGTTTTCGACTTTCTTGAGGGCATAACCATCGATCCGGAGAACGGTCGAGTGATTTTTCCTGTAGTGGAACCCTTTGGTAATGATCTCACCAGGTTGTTTGTACCGGGGGAGGAGGCGCTTGCGGAAAAATATGCATTCCAAGCGCTCTATGATTCGACCAAAGCGGTGGCGCAACAATTGTTTGCCAATAAAAATAGGTACCTGATGAAAGGTACTTATGAGTCGGAAGCTGGTTCTGAATTTCAATTGGGGGCCATCAATATTCCGCGTGGTTCTGTACAAGTATTTGCCGGTGGTATACCTTTGCAGGAAGGGGCCGATTTTACAGTAGATTACGACATAGGAAGAGTACGGATTTTGAATGAGGCTATGCTACGTTCTGGTCAGGCGATTAGAATCAAAATGGAGAATAACGAGCTGTTTGGTATGCAGCAGCGCTCTATGTTTGGTACGCGTTTAGATTATACAGTAAATGATAATTTGCAGGTAGGTGGTACAATCATGAACCTTTCTGAAAGACCACTGACGCAAAAAGTGAACTTAGCGCAAGAGCCCATATCTAATACTATGTGGGGTTTCGATGTGAATTATAATGCCCCTTCGAGATGGTTAACCAGGATGGTAGACAAAATTCCGTTCATTAATACGAGGGAAGAATCTTCCATCTCTTTTTATGGTGAATTTGCAAACCTCATACCGGGCCACTCAAAGGCTACCGATATAGCCGGATCAAGTAATGGGGCCAGCTATATTGATGATTTTGAAAATAGCCGCTCACTGATTGATTTGAAAGGAGCGATTAGCTGGCAGATTTCAGGGACGCCACAATTATTTCCAGAAGCTCAATTTGACAATGATGTGCGATATGGCTTCAATCGCGCGCGATTGGCATTTTATAATATCGATCCTATATTTTATAGAAATAATAACCTGACACCTCCCAATATTAGAGGGAATTTACAGGAGCTCTCCAATCATTACGTGCGTGAAGTACTGGAACAGGAAGTGTTTCCGTTTAAGGAGACGGTTACCGGTCAGCCCTTGTTCTTGTCGACTCTTGACTTAAGTTTTTACCCTAATGTGAGAGGGCCTTATAATTACACTACTGCTGGACTGAATAACGATGGAACATTAACCAACCCTAAATCTCGCTGGGGTGGAATGTTTAGGCAGATACAAACGCCTGACTTCGAATCGCAGAACATAGAGTTCATAGAGATGTGGATGATGGATCCATTTATTTACAAGCAGAACGGCCAAGGGGGGGATCTTTACTTCAACTTAGGAAATATCTCGGAAGACATTTTGAAGGACGGTAGAAGGTCTGTTGAAAATGCGCTACCTGTTAACGGTGATTATTCGCAGATGGATCTTACCAATTGGGGTAGAGTGCCTAAATTACAGCCCATGGTGCAAGCTTTCGCTAATAATCCCGACCAAAGAGCGCTGCAAGACGTAGGTTTAGATGCCTTGAATGATGGCGACGAGCGTAATCATTTTTCGAATTTCCTGAGCCAAGCAAGTGCAGCATTAAATCCACAACCTTTCCAGGAGCTTAACAATGACCCTTCAAGTGATAATTTCAGTTACTATAGAAGTAATGAGCTAGATGCCCAAAATGCAGGTATCTTAAAACGATATGAGCGATTTAATGGGACGGATGGAAATAGTAAAACAGCGCAGCAATCACAAAGTGAAACAGGGGTGGATGGCGCGGCTTCTACTTTACTGCCTGACGGAGAAGATGTAAATAGGGATAATACGATGAATCAGGTGGATGAATACTACCAGTATAGAGTTTCTGTTAAACCACAAGATATGATGGTGGGAAAAAACTTTATTGTGGACATGATTGATGCGCCTGTGGAGCTTGCCAATGGAAGTAAAGAATCGGTAAGATGGTATCAGTTTAGAATTCCTATTACACAGTTTGAATCAAGAGTGGGAGATGTGCAAGACTTCAAGTCTATTCGTTTTGTGAGAATGTTTATGACGAATTTTGTAGACACTACTGTACTACGGATGGCAAGATTACAATTAGTAAGGGGAGAGTGGAGACGTTTCAATGCTGAAAAATCTCCAATAAAAGTAATTGCCGATCCGGAATTGAATAATCCTGGATTGGATAAGTCGACCTTGGAAGTAGCGGCGGTAAATATCGAAGAAAATGGTAACAGACAGCCGATACCTTATGTAGTACCTCCTGGAATAGAACGACAAATAGATTATGGTAATTACAACACGAATGTGAAGCTGAATGAGCAAGCTTTATCGCTTACCATTAATCGTTTGAGTGATGGATATGGGCAAGGGGCGTACCGCACTTCAACCAATGATTTTAGGGCTTATAAGAGATTACAGATGTTTATCCACGCGGAAGGTGAACAGCTGAAGGGGGGCGATTTACATGGATTTTTACGACTGGGAATAGATGGTCTGGATAACTATTATGAATATGACATACCGCTGGATATAACGGCGCCTGGCAGCCGTGACCCGGAAGCTATCTGGCCAGCTTCTAATCGGATGAATATTGAAATTAAATTGTTTCAGGACGCAAAAGAAGCAAGAAATAAAGCGAGGTTGCCCGATGGTAGTCCGTGGCCAATAGATATTCCGTATAGCTTTATTGATGGAGCAAATAGAGTAACTATAAAAGGGCAGCCTGATATCAGTAAAATCCGTTTTTATATGTTGGGGGTAAGAAACCCACTAAAGAAAGAAGGTGATCCAACTGATGATGGTTTGGAGAAATCCGGTATTGTTTGGTTTAATGAGCTGAGACTAACGGACTACGAAGATAAGGGTGGTTGGGCCGCCACCGCGCGATTGAATGCGAAGCTGGCCGATTTTGCTGATGTTACGTTAATGGGAAGTAAAAGTACCATTGGGTTCGGTGCCATAGACCAACGCATAGGAGAGCGTAACCGATCGGAGGACCAGTTTTTTGATGTTACGAGTACGGTTGAATTAGGTAAATTCTTTCCGGAACGGACGGGAATTAGAATCCCATTCTTCTTTAATTATTCTAACCAGAAGCGCACGCCCGAATACAATCCTTTGATGCCTGATATTGAGATGAAGTCGGCTTTGGAGGGTTTAAATTCTGCACAGAAGGACTCTCTACTGCGCCTTACGCAAGATTATACGACCCGTAAGAGCTTTAGTTTTATGAACGTTAGAAAACTTCGATTGGATAATGAGAAGCCGGTAAAGCTATGGGATATTGAAAATTTCAGTGTTTCTTATGCTTTCTCACAGTTTTATCATCGCGATTACCTGACCGAGAAATCTGTTCAAAACAATTATCGGGCCTCTTTTTCTTATGATTATGTACAGAATAAAGAGAAATATATTGAGCCATTGAAGAAGCTGTTTAAAAACAAATACACCAGGCTCTTAGGCGACCTAAATTTTAATTTGCTTCCTTCTTTTATAAATTTCAGGATAGATGTACAACGTCTCTACACAGAAAATACGCTTCGTACGGGAAGCTCTCCGGATAACTATTTGCCTGCAGGGAGTATAGGTACGCTCTATAATAAGAATTTTACGATGACAAGGCTTTACGGTATCAGCTGGAACCTTACCCGGTCATTGAAACTTGATTTTAATGCGACGAACTATTCCATTATCGATGAGCCCGAGGGGCGGTTGGACGGCTTGAAGCGGGATACGTTGTGGGAGAATTTCTGGCGACTGGGAAGGACGACCGATTATAATCACATGATGAACCTTACTTATGATGTGCCTATAAATAAATTGCCGGGTTTGGATTGGATTAATGTTGCCGCTCGATACGGGAGTCAATTTGTTTGGCAAACCCAACCCCTTTTAGCTATCAACGATCCTACTTTAAATATTGGTAATAGTATACAAAACTCCAGAACCATTCAGTTAAATCCACGCCTTAATTTAGTTGGATTATTCAATAAATTCAGTTTCTTCAGAAATGCAAAAAATGGCAATGGAGTTAATAAGGGGACGGCATTGCTAGCCAATTTTATTTCGGGTATTAAAGATATAAATGCGGCCTATACGAGGGTAGACGGTACGTTCTTGCCAGGTTATTTGGGGAAAACCAATTTGTTTGGATATGATTTCGACATGAACGCACCGGGCTTAGGATTTTTGTTCGGTAGTCAGCGTGATATCGTTGGGCGAGCCATTGCACAAGGGTGGTTAAGTACAGATAGTTTACAGACGCAGTATTATGCCAAATCTTTGAGAGAAGATTTGAGTATCAGGGCAACGTTGGAGCCGATGAGGGATCTGCGGATAGACCTGACAGCCACTCGCGTTGAAAATAGGAATTTTACAACGCAAATATTATTTAACGACAACACAAACACTTTTGAGCAGGTTACTCCAGTTACTGCTGGCGACTACAGTGTATCTTTCTTCTCTTTGCTCACAGCTTTTTCGAATAAAGATGACCTTTTTAGAACCTTTGAAAGAAACAGAAGTATTATTTCCAAACGTTTGGGAGAACTGAATCCAAACTCAGAAGGGGAGACAGGTGGTTTCGCCGATGGATACGGTAGGGCATCCCAAGATGTGGTGGTGGCCGCTTTCTTAGCCGCTTATACAGGAAAAAATGCTTCCAAGCAGAGTCTAGGTAATTTTCCACGGATACCGATTCCGAATTGGCGCATTATGTATAATGGCCTGGCCAAAAATCCTTTTTTTAGCGAGTTCTTATCTTCATTAGAATTGGTACACGGCTACCGCACTTTATACAATGTAAATGGCTACACTACTTTGATAAGGTACGGCGAAGTTAATGGTGGCTCTTCCGTAAAAGATGTGAACGGTAATTTCTTACCGCAATACCAGTTTTCTCAGATAACCTTACAGGAACAATTTTTGCCTCTAATAGGTGTTAATGCCCGATTTAAGAATAACTTAACCGCCAATGCCGAATACCGTAAAGCACGGACATTAAGTTTAAGTCTACAGAACAGTCAGCTTGCACAGTTGTTAGATGAGGGGTTTATACTGGGTGCAGGGTATCGGGTGGCTAACTTCAGATTTCCGTTTGGTTGGTTTGCCAATAGAAAAGTTTCAAATGATCTTACATTTAAATTGGATGTGGCTATCAACGATATGAAAACCTTAGTTTACCGTTCGGATTCGGAGTTCTCGGAAATGGCCTCAGGAAATCGTAATATCACCTACAGGCCTTCTATAGACTATATGTTCAATAATAGATTTAACATAAGGATGTTCTTCGATAGCAATTCGGTGAAACCGTACACATCCCAAACGTATGCTACAGCCTACAGTAATTTTGGCTTTAATCTGAGAATATTGCTTCAGTAATGCAGAGAAATGACGAATGATGAGTGAGCGCACAGCTGTTTTTCGCCGATAATTGGACAAGATGTGGTTCCTGTGCGGCCCAGTGTTTAACGCAAAAGGAAAATTGCTTTTGAAATCAAATTTATCTAAGTTTGGCAAAAAAAATTCTAGTTAATTTTCTTTGTTCTATATTGTTTAACATTGAAAAATTATTAAAGCATTAATCAAAAAAATAATGAATTTTCCAGCTGAATTAAAGTACACGAAGGATCACGAGTGGATCCGTGTTGAAGGCGATGAGGCAACCATCGGTATTACAGAATTTGCTCAACGTGAATTAGGTGATATTGTCTTTATTGATATTCCTACGATAGGTGAAGAAGTAGCGGGCAATGAGGTTTTCGGTAATATCGAAGCTGTGAAAACAGTTTCAGATCTTTTTATGCCTGTAACCTCAACAGTGTTAAGCGTAAATGAAAAATTAGAAGACTCTCCCGAGTTAGTGAATAGCGATCCTTATGGCGACGGCTGGATCGTGAAAGTAAAGATAAGTGACGCTGCTCAGCTTGAGACTTTATTATCTGCCGAAGCTTATCAAGAGCTTGTTGGTGCGTAATCAAGTGGCTTTAAAGCCTGATGAAAAAATAAATTAGGTTGCTTGCCTGTAGGGTGGGCAACCTAATTGTTTGTAGAAACTCTTATCTGCTTCGGAAACAGATTTTTGAAGCACTTCAATAATACTTCCTTATTTAGGGGTATCTGTGTAATTTTTTGAAGAATAATTATGAAGCATTTTGTCTGGGCAATACTATGGGCAATAGTAGTGCTGTTATTAACCTGCCTGCCAATGGAAGGTACTATTGAAAAAGTACCTGCATTTCCTGGTATGGATAAATTAGTGCATACGGGTTTTTTCTTTGTGTTTTCAGTACTGCTTTGTTTCGGTTTCTCGAGTAAAAACTATACACAAACAGCGCAATGGTCTACTATTATTTTAGTGGCTGTCCTATCTACAGGTTTTGGTCTTCTGACAGAGTTTTTACAGTATCAGTTTTTTACCTATCGCAGTGGCGATTGGTGGGATTTTTTTGTGGATGTTGTAGGCACTGGAATGGGGCTTTTTTCGTATCTTGTGCTTCATAGAGGTTTTCATAAGCGATGAGTTAGGGTTGTGAATGAAAGATGAATGTTGAACTTGTCTTGATACTTATGTCTTGCTACTTGCTACTAAACTAACAACTAATAACTCGCAACTAATACTCACAACTAATATATGAAGCGTACTTATACCATCATAATCGTGCTCAGTTTAGCTTTAGGTTTAACTTCATGCGGTGTGTTCAAAAAAGGATGTAAGTGTCCTCCCATCGGGAATCATCATAGGCAACGATAGGAGATCTAATGCTTCTTTTTTTGAATCATTCTAAATAAAGTGTACATTTGAACCAATTTATTGAATAATGAAGTTGACAGCATTAAAACCAGGTACATCTGGTATTATCAAAGATTTTACTGATCTCAACCTTTCCGTAAAGTTAATGGAGATGGGATGTTTGCCCGGGGAACGTGTAACTTTCGAAAGAATTGCCCCTCTGGGCGATCCGATTGCTATTTCAGTGTCGGGTTATCAATTAAGTTTACGTAAGGAAGAAGCTGCAACTATTATTGTTGAAGAATTGATCAATACACTTTAGTTAAGGGACGCTAATTCATGAAAATCGCGCTAGTAGGGAATCCTAATACGGGAAAATCGACTTTATTTAATAGTTTAACTGGTTTAAACCAAAAAATTGGAAACTTTCCCGGGATTACGGTAGATAAAAAGACGGGTTATTGTAAACTTCCGGATGGGCAGCAAGTGGAGGTGATAGATTTGCCGGGATGTTATAGTCTTTATCCTAAAAGTAAAGATGAAGCGATTGTGTTAGAAGTGTTGACCAATCAAAAAAATAGCTCGTATCCAGATTTGATAGTAGTAGTAGTAGATGCTACTAATCTCAAAAGAAATCTTTTGCTATTTACGCAGGTAGCCGATTTAAAGATTCCAGTGATTTTGGCGCTTAACATGACGGATGCCGCCAGAAAGGACAAAATCGTCATAGACATCGATAAGATGTCTCAAAAATTAGGTGTACAGGTTGTTCCTATCAGTGCTAGGAGAAATGAAAACATTGAGCTACTGAAGCAATCAATTGCGGATGCCCCTGCAATAGCGCTGCAAAAGGAAAGCATAGCTGTAAATGGCATAGCACCAGCGTTAATTGCGCAGATAAAGAATGATATAAAGATAAAACAAGATTACGTAGCCCTGTTGTTGGCGCACCAACATGAAATTTTAGATTATCTTACAGATGATGAAAGTAATCATATAGAGTCTTTAGAACAGGTTAACGCTTTTCATTCTGAAAAGTCGCAAACAAGAGAGACCATTGAACGATATGATTTTATTAGCCGTGTTTTAAAGGATACTGTTACTCAAATACCTAAAAATATTGCGGACACACCCACTGGTAAAATCGACAAGTTTTTAACACATAAGGTCTGGGGCTTCGTGTCGTTTCTAGCAATTTTACTACTTATATTTCAAGCTATCTTTGCATGGGCGGAATACCCTATGGGCTTAATTGAAAACTTCTTTGCCTGGTTAGATGAGTGGGGAAGACAATATGTGCCAGAGGGTATTTTGGCTGATTTAGTGTTTGACGGCATTTTGGCCGGGTTGGGAGGTGTATTGGTGTTTATTCCACAAATAGCTATTCTATTTGGTTTCATTGCCATACTGGAAGATACGGGATACATGGCAAGAATAACCTTTTTAATGGACAGAATAATGCGTAAAGTGGGACTAAATGGAAAATCGGTAGTGCCCATGATCGGTGGTTTGGCTTGTGCTGTACCCTCCATTATGGCTGCCCGTAATATCGAAAGCTGGAAAGATCGTATTATTACTATTATGGTGACGCCATTGATCAGTTGCGCGGCTAGATTGCCGGTATATACCCTGTTGATCTCTTTAGTTGTTCCGAATGATAAACTATGGGGTTTCTTCAATTTACAGGGACTGGCCTTGATGGCTATGTATTTGATAGGTACTATAGGAGCTGTTGTGGTAGCTTGGGTGATGAAGAAGATAATCAAAAGCAAAGAACGTTCTTATTTTATTTTAGAGTTGCCGGTATATCGAACCCCAAGATGGAAAAGTGTGTTCTTAACCATGTATGAAAAGGTGAAAACATTTGTCTTGCAAGTAGGGAAAGTAATTATTGCGATGTCAATCGTACTTTGGGTATTAGCGTTTTATGGCCCTCCGGGTCGCATGGATGCTATTGAAAAGAAATACCAGTCGGCCACCTATTTAAATAAGTTTACATCGGAAGAAATACAATACATGGAGTCTTCTGAAAAGCTTGAAAACTCTTATGTTGGAATTTTAGGAAGAACCATTGAACCAGCTATCCGTCCATTGGGATTTGATTGGAAAATAGGGATTGCGCTGATTACGTCCTTTGCGGCACGGGAAGTTTTTGTTGGAACAATGGCAACTATTTATAGTGTGGAGGAACCCGAAGAGGACACATCTACCATTAGACAGAAGATGCTTAATGCACGGGATGCAGTGACGGGCGAGCCGGTATATACAGTGGCTACGGCCTTCTCTCTGATGATATTTTATGCCTTTGCTATGCAGTGTATAAGCACAATTGCCGTAGTTTATCGCGAAACTAAAAGTTGGAAATGGCCCATCATTCAATTGTCTTATATGACAACAATGGCCTATTGTGCCTCCTTGATAGTTTATCAACTTTTAAAATAGTGATGAATGAGAAGAGTTGGTAATTATATCTTGATACTATGTGTTGCTTTTTAATACTAATAACAAATAACCAATAACTAATAACAAAGTATCGAGGTGATTCAAAAAACTACTCGTGCATTAGAGAAGTATGTGCCGCAACAGGCCGCGCCTATTATTGCTCGCTGGATTCATCAGGCACCGTGCTTATTCAAGATCAGCAAAAGCAGGTTGTCTAAATTTGGGGATTACCGTTCGCCTTATAAAGACAAAGGTCATCGGATTTCTGTGAACCATAATCTAAATCCATATGCGTTTTTAGTGACAACTGTACACGAGTTTGCGCATCTAAAAACCTGGAACGAACATAGAGCGAAAGCAAAGCCACACGGCAGTGAATGGAAGAGAAATTTTAAGTTATTGATGGAACCCTTTTTTAAGTTAGGAGTCTTTCCAAACGATATACAGCAGGCGGTGCTTGTTTACCTAAATAATCCGGCGGCATCGAGCTGCAGTGATCTCACCCTATTTCGTACGCTACAGCTTTATGATAGACCTAAAGCCGGACATTTAAGAGTAGAGGAACTGCCTCACGGAAGTTCATTTACATTGCCAAATGGAAGGATGTTTAAAAAAGGCGAAAAACTGAGAACCCGTTTCCGCTGCGAGGAAATTGGGTCTGGGCGGATTTATCTATTTAGTCCGGTAGCCGAAGTGAAGGTGGTGAGTTAAGGGCGCAACCCACAACTCACAACTAATAAAGCTCTTTCATCAACTTTTCAAAAGCTTCCTTCAATTCGGTGAGCTCTTGTTCAACTTTGGATAAGCGACTTTCGAGCGCAGCCGTGTCTGCTGAAAAGGCAGGTGTAGTTTCGTTAAATTCAAGGCTGTCGAAATCGGGAACACCTCCAAATAAGTGCATATAGCGCACTTCTTTTTGACCTGTTCTTTTTGGTACTTGGATGATCATAGCAGGTTCTTCATGACTAAGCTTATCAATAAAGCCCTGAATCTCACTCAGTGATTCAAATTCGTAGAGCCTGCCGGAATTGCTGTTGATTTCTCCTACCGTTAAAGGACCTCTTAAAAGTAATAAGCATAAAATAGCTACTTCCGCCGGAATGATGGGATAAACAACACTTAAAGTATGTCGGTATTTAATTGTTCTACTAGCCCCACCTGTAGCCGTGGCTACCAATCCCTTTTTTCTGAGGGTGTCTAAAGCTGCCACAATCGTATCATCATCGTATTGAACCACCGGCTTACGGGCTGACTTTTGGTTGCATGCTGCCGTCAAACTGTTCAATGTTAATGGGTAATATTCTGGGGTGGTTTTACTTTTTTCCATAAGGGATCCCAATACCCGTTGCTCTTCATTTGTTAATATAGGTAAGGTTACATGTTGTTCCATGGTTAAAGATAGGAAAAATACCTAACTTTGTCCAAACATTGCGCATTATGGATTTAGCAAAGGCATTCACACTCCCTGGTAAGTATTGTAGTTCATTGACAAGCTATGAGCGTTGGTTAACACGAGAAGTCGCTATCGGCGATATCCCAATGGGGGGGAATAATCCTATACGTATCCAAAGTATGACCACGATCGATACCATGGACACGAAGGGTTCTGTTGAACAGACCTTACGTATGGTAGATGCTGGTTGTGAATATGTACGCATTACGGCTCCCAGTATTAAGGAGGCGAATAATTTAGCTGAAATAAAGAAAGAGTTGCTAAAAAATGGTTGCAAAGTACCTTTGATTGCTGATATACATTTCACTCCCAATGCCGCAGAAGTGGCGGCACGTATTGTTGAAAAAGTACGGATCAACCCAGGTAATTACGCAGATAAAAAGAAGTTCGACCAATTATCATATACCGAATCAGCCTATCAAGCAGAGTTAGAACGAATTTATAAAAAATTTGCTCCCTTAGTTAAGATCTGCAAAGAATATGGTACGGCTATGCGAATTGGAACAAATCATGGTTCCTTGTCTGATAGGATTATGAGCCATTATGGTGATACACCAGAAGGAATGGTTGAATCGGCGTTAGAATTTATTAGAATTTGTGAAGATTTACAATACTACAATTTAGTGATTTCGATGAAATCCAGTAATCCGCAGGTGATGGTAACGGCGTATAGGCTTTTGGTGGAAAAGATGGTAGCCGAAGGGATGAACTATCCATTGCATCTTGGTGTAACAGAAGCTGGAGATGGTGAAGATGGCCGAATAAAGTCTGCGGTGGGAATCGGTACACTTTTAGAAGACGGCTTGGGAGACACTGTACGGGTGTCTTTAACGGAAGAGCCCGAGCTGGAGGTGCCAGTGGCACAAGCGCTGGTAAATAGATATGTGAAAAGAGCACAGCTCGCAACTCATAACTCACGCCCCACTACTCGCAACTCGGAACTTGCAACGAATAACTTAAACGGCCGACGGGATACAGTTGAAGTAAATGCTTTCATTGGTGGTTCGATGGTGCCAAGAGTAGTAGTAGATCTCTCAGGAAGACGTTTAGTAGACCCGATGGTATTAAAAGATGTGGGCTATATTTACGATCCGTTGTTGGATAAATTTCATATGGGTGATCAATCGGTAGATTTTGTTTATTTCGGAGATAATCTGCCATCCTTTACAATGCCTGGAAATTTAAAGCAACTTTATAATTATGCTACTTGGTTAGCTTTAAAGAGTAAAGAAAATACCCACCCCTTATATTCACTACAAGAATACATTGACACCGCCACACATGATGACCATCTAAATTTAGTAACATTAAGCTATGACGATCTTGAGCTGGAATTATTTCAGCAAATCCCATTGGACAAAACATTAGTTTTTTTATTAGAAACGAATAAAGAGCATGGAATGGCCGATCAGCGGCAGTTTTTTTTCAAGCTACAAGAATGGGGTTTAGAGGTTCCGGTGATCATAAAAAGAAGCTATCATCCAGAAGATTTCAATGGCCCTATGGGCGATATTCAAAGTGCTGAAGAACCGATATCTAAATTACAATTATATGCGGCAACTGACATGGGAGCACTCTTAATTGACGGTATGGGTGATGGCATTTGGATAGATGCTGCTGCAACGCCAACAGATAAACTTGTTTCGGCCTCTTTTGCCATTTTGCAAGCTACCCGCTCACGAATATCTAAAACGGAATATATTTCTTGTCCGAGTTGTGGTAGAACATTGTTCGACCTGCAAGAAACAACCCAGATGATCCGAAATCGTACCAACCATCTAAAAGGCTTGAAGATTGCTATTATGGGTTGTATTGTGAACGGACCGGGCGAAATGGCTGATGCTGATTACGGATATGTGGGCGCTGGGCCGGACAAAGTTACTTTGTACAGAGGGAAGGAAGTGGTTAAGAAGAATGTGGGATCGGCTGATGCTTTAAATGAACTTATTGAAATCATACGTGCCGATGGTAATTGGGTAGAGGTGGATTGATCTTTCGCAAAACTTATCATTTACTCCGTTGTTATGTAATAAATCTTTACAGAACGTCCTTTCTAATAGATATTTATTATGGCAAAAAAAGTAGCCGATCAATTGGTCGAAACCCTTCTAGACGCTGGAATTAAGCGTGTATATGCAGTAACAGGTGATAGTTTAAATGAATTTAATGATGCTGTTAGAAGAAACGGCAAATTACAATGGATACATGTTCGGCACGAGGAGGTTGGAGCCTATGCAGCGGCGGCGGAGGCAGAGCTTAATGGTATTGCCTGCTGTGCAGGCAGTTCGGGACCGGGTCATGTGCACTTAATTAATGGACTGTACGACGCGAACAGGTCGGGAGCACCGGTGCTAGCCATTGCTTCTACTATGCATACGGATGAAATGGGATCCGATTATTTTCAAGAAACCAATACCATAAAACTCTTTGATGATTGCAGTGTTTATAATCAAATAGCCACAACTGCCAAACAATTTCCGCGGATGTTACAGGCCGCTTTACAACAAGCTTATAGTAAAAAGGGGGTAGCTGTTATTGGTATGCCCGGTGATGTGGCTATGGCAAAGGCAGAGGAGATCCAGACGGAAACAAAGCTGATACGCAGTGCATCTGTATTACGGCCTGGAAAAGAAGCACTCCAGGACTTAGCTGATCTATTAAATAGCCATAAACGTATCACGATATTTTGCGGAATTGGATGTAAAAATGCCCATGATGAGGTTGTTGAGATGGCAAAAAGAATAAACGCACCGGTGGGTTATTCTTTTAGAGGTAAGATGTACGTGCAATACGACAATCCAAATGAAGTAGGTATGACCGGCCTTTTAGGTTTACCTTCCGCTTACCATGCAATGCATGAGGCTGACTTGCTTCTTTTATTGGGCACAGATTTCCCTTATAAGGACTTTATGCCGGAAAGTTGTGGGATTATTCAAATTGATGAAAAAGCGGAACGCTTAGGAAGAAGAGCTAAGCTTAAAATGGGTTTAACCGGGGATATAAAAGATACATTGGAAGCCCTATTACCATTGGTACATCAAAATAATGATCGTAGCTTTTTAGACGCACAACTAAAGGTCTATGAGAAGGTTAAAGAAACCCAACAAACATTTGTGAAGGATAGGGGGCGACCTGATAATATCTCACCGGAATTTGTGGCTGATACGATTGACAAGATTGCAGCACACGATGCGATATTTACCGTTGATACCGGCATGAGCTGCGTTTGGGGTGCGCGCTTTCTCAATGCCACGGGCAAAAGAGAGCTGTTGGGTTCTTTTAACCATGGCTCGATGGCCAATGCAATGCCGCAAGCTATTGGAGCAGCCTTGGCTCGCCCTGATCAGCAGGTTGTGGCCTTTTGCGGAGATGGAGGCCTGTCGATGTTATTAGGCGATTTGGCAACCATCGTTCAGTATAATTTGCCTATTAAAGTGGTTGTATTTGATAATAGATCGTTGGGGATGGTAAAATTAGAGATGGAAGTAGCGGGCTTACCTCAATGGCAAACAGATATGTACAATCCGGATTTCGCAACGGTAGCCATGGCGATGGGTATGAAAGGATTGTGTATAAGTGAACCTGATAAGGTAAATGAAACATTGGAGGAAGCTTTTGCTTATGAAGGGCCGATATTGATTCATGTGAAAACAAATCCAAATTCCTTGGCAATGCCACCTAAAATTGAATTTTCACAAATGAAAGGATATGCCATAACAATGGGGAAACTTATCTTAAATGGACGAATGGATGAGGTGTTAGATACCGTGAAAAGTAATTATAAACATTTGAAGGAGTTATGAGATGAATGATGGTGTGATGAATTCTTGAAGTTTGTGTCTTAGGTCTTGATGCCGATAGCTCACAACCAATAAATAGTTAAGTAGTTGAATGGTTAACAAATAAGTTAGATTATTGTGAATCACAACTGCCTTGATACTTATGTCTTACGTCTTGATACTAATAACTCGCAACTGGCAACTAATAACTAATATGGTCCACAGAATAAGTAGTTATTAGAATCATTCAAAATAAGTTTATTTTCCGTTTAATAATTTCAAGCTTAATCCTTAAGTTTGCATTTATTACAATTGTGAAAATTTGCCTTGAACTTTTACATCATATATATTTTAGTTGCTATTCTTTTGTTTAGCTTTTTGGCGGCCTTTACATTGTTCGCAGTATATGCTGAACGAAAAGTTGCCGGATTTGTACAAGATCGATTAGGTCCTATGGAAACCGGTAAGTTTGGGAGTTTACAAACCATCGCTGATATTCTGAAATTATTGCAGAAAGAGTTTATCTCTCCTGCAAATTCAGATAAACTTTTATTTGCTGCTGCTCCCGTTATTGTGTTTGTTGCTGTTTATTTGGGTTTTGCTGCGATGCCATGGGCACCGACTTTGGCACCTGCGGCATTAAATTTGGGGCTGTTTTATGTAATAGCTATTATCTCTATTGAGGCTATTGGGGTGTTAATGGCTGGTTGGGGATCCAATAATAAATTTTCATTATTGGGATCTTTGCGTGCGGTAGCACAAATTGTTTCCTATGAAATACCGGCTGGTTTGGCTTTAATAGCGGCGGTAATGATCACCCAGACACTCAATATGCAGGAAGTTACCATTAATCAAGGCATTTTAAGCAATGGCAAGCTGCTCTTTTTGGGATTGTGGGACGTAAGTGAGATAGGTGGGTTTTTAGCCTGGAATATTTTTCAAGCGCCACATTTGATTCTTGCGTATATAATTTATTTCATAGCGTCTTTGGCAGAATGCAACCGAGCACCATTTGATATTCCAGAAGCCGAATCCGAGTTAGTATCCGGGTATCACACGGAATACGGCGGACTTCGTTTTGCTTTTTTCTTTTTGGCAGAATATTGCATGATGTTTCTGGTTTCCATGATTGGTGTGGTATTGTTTTTAGGGGGATGGAACACACCTCTGCCGAATATAGGAGGGGTAAAATTGGCCGAATGGACAACAGGGATGTGGTGGGGAATCGGGTGGATACTAGTTAAAACATTAGTAATTGTAGGTTTTCAAATATTGATACGTTGGACCCTGCCGAGATTAAGAGTTGATCAATTGATGAGCTTATGTTGGAAAATATTAACACCATTGGCTTTTTTGTGTATGGCCATTTCTGGTGTTTGGCGAATTATGGTAATGGTGGGTTAGTTGGAAGGAAAGGAAGCGAAAGAAAATGCTAAAGAGAACGTTACATGCTTTTATTACAGCAGCGAAAGGGTTGAGTTTAACCCTTAAGCATCTGTTTGCTGCTCGTAAGGCTCGTGGTCAATTAGACATAAAACAAGATAATTACTTTGAAAAACAGCAAGGAGTAACAACCATACAGTATCCTAAACAAGAAATACCTATTCCCGAAATAGCAAGGTATCAGTTGGATGTAGAAATAGATGATTGCATTGTGTGTGATCTCTGCGCAAAAGCCTGTCCGGTTGATTGTATTGATATCGAAGCGATCAAAGCAACTGAGGCAATCGGAAAAACTTCTGATGGAAGTGTGAAACGCCTATATGCCGCTAAGTTTGATATCGATATGGCGAAATGTATGTATTGTGGTTTGTGTACAGTTGTTTGCCCAACCGAGTGTATAACAATGACCGATAATTACGATCGTAGCTTTTCAAATTTATCCGATTTAATTTATCAATTTTCTGAAATGAGCGAAGCTGAAATAGAAGAGAAACGTGTGGAATTAGCTCGTTCACAAGCTGAAAAGGAGGCAGCCAAACGCAAATAATGACGATAAGCTTGATTCTCTTTTACTTGCTTGCGGCAACGGCGATCGGTTCTGCCTTATTGATCGTTTCTTTGAAAAATTTAGTAAGGAGTATATTTCTGTTTTTTGTTACACTTTTTTCTTTAGCGGGTTTATATGTGTTCGCGCTGGCAGACTTTATTGCTATCACACAGGTTATTGTTTATGTAGGGGGTGTTTTAGTTTTAATGTTATTTGCTTTTATGTTATCTAATAGGGTCTTATTGAATGATGTAAAGCAAGGTTTTAAAGGCATGTTTGCCTTGCCGAAATGGCAAGGGTTGCTTATTTCGCTAGCAATTTTCTTTTTATTACTTTTCATAGCTACATCGTTTAGTGAGCAGGAGCCTCAATGGATTATGCGTGCCAGGGCTGGACAAACGCTTATCCTTCCTTCCGATAATACCATACACCATTTAGGTATCAACCTTATGACGCGATATATACTCCCCTTTGAGGTGATTTCAGTGTTTTTAATGATGACCTTAATTGGCGCTGCTCATTTGGCCAGAAAGGAGGAACAAAAGGTTTGATCACACTAACTCATTTCTTAGTCGTAAGTGCTTCGCTCTTCTCCATCGGCTTGTATGCTGCCTTGTCAAAAAATAATGCCATTATGGTTTTGGTTGGTATAGAATTGATGATTAATGCAGCCATATTAAATTTTGTTGCCTTTGGAAGGTATGATAAAACGTTATACGGCGGGCAGTCATTTGCTCTTTTTGCCATTGTACTAGCTGCAGCGGCAGTGGCGGTAGCGTTGGCAATTGTATTAAACGTATACAAACATTATAAAAGTATCGACCCGAATGATATAAATGATTTGAAAGATTAAATGGAGTATTCAACGCATATATCGTTACCGGTGTTAACTGCTTTATTTGCATTACTTGCACCTTTATGCTCTTTTTGTATTTCGGCAATTGGCGGGAAAAGTGTTAAAAGCGGCTTGCCTGCTACTGTTATGATTGTAGGAAGTCTCTTGGCGGCTATCTTTCTGTTTGCTAAGGTTTGGGATGGTGACGTTGTTCATCAACAGGTTTCATGGTTTAGAATTGGCGAGACTGAATTTAAGGCGGGGATTATACTCAATAATCTATCGGTATTGATGCTTCTCTTGGTTTGCGTGATTGCCTTGCCCGTTCATATCTATTCAATATCTTATATGAGAGGAGATAAGGGCATTCATCGTTATTGGATGTATCTCAGCCTGTTCTGCTTTGCCATGTTAGGTCTTGTGCTTGTTGATAACCTACTGTTAATGTATATTGGATGGGAACTGGTTGGTTTTGCGTCTTATTTATTAATTGGGTTTTGGTTTACGAAGGAAGCGGCTATTAGGGCCAATAAAAAGGCTTTTCTAGTTAATAGGATAGGTGACTTGGGATTTTTGATCGGAATAGCGATCGTTTATAGTCAGTTTCATACCTTAGACTTATTAACCTTATTTGGAGATAATGGCATTGTTAAACAGGCGGTGAATGATGGTATAACATGGAGTTTTTCTGGTAGAGAAATGCCTGCCGCTTGGTTAAGCATCGCCGGAATTGCTTTTTTTCTAGGGGCAATGGCTAAGTCTGCGCAGTTTCCATTTCATATCTGGCTACCCGATGCCATGGAGGGCCCTACGTCCGTTTCTTCATTGATCCATGCGGCCACCATGGTTGCTGCAGGTGTATTTATGCTTGTTCGTATCTCTCCGCTATTTGATGATATTGTGTTGATGGCAATAAGTGCTGTTGGAGCATTCACGGCATTTATGTCGGCTACCATTGCACTTACACAACGAGATATAAAAAAAATCCTGGCCTTTTCGACCATCTCGCAACTGGGTTTTATGATGGTTGCCATTGGTATAGGTCAGTATGGGGCTGCTATTTTTCATTTAGTTACCCACGCTTTTTTTAAATGTTTGCTGTTTCTTTCGGCAGGAGCCATTATTCATGAAATGCATCATTTAAAAGAGGTTAGCCGACTGGATTTTAATACTCAGGATATAAACAATATGGGTGGACTGCGTAAATTTATGCCTAAAACTTTCTGCTTAACGTTGATTGCAGCATTAGCATTGGCAGGCTTGCCCTTATCTGCTGGGTATCTTTCAAAAGATGCGATACTGATTTATGCTTTTGAGTGGGCTGAGATGCACCAAGGAATCTGGATGATAATACCATTGTCTTTACTTTTAACAAGTGCACTGACAGCCTTTTACATAGCGAGGTTTGTTTTTAAAATATTTTTTGGAGTATTTCAATTGAAGACTACTTTCAATAAGAATCTGCATTTGCACGAAGCACCTAAATGGATGCTTTATCCGATGTTTTTTTTAGGAATATGTTCTCTTTTTCCACTATTTTCATATAATCCCTTTCTCTTTGAGGATGTATGGTTGCTAAAAGGTTTTGAAATAACGGAATCGCTCCAGCGGGTAAATATTTATCATACCATTGTTCCTGCTGCCGTAAACAGCATAAGTATCGTTGTCATCTTTTTAGCCTGGAGATGGTATGCGCGATTTAAGTATCCCACGGCGTTATCCTCGGGGCTGTTGTATAAGTTCTCTGTATCGCAATGGTATTTAGATCTTGCATATAGCCGCTTAATTGTAAAGCCTACGCAGCTAATATCGAGATTTTTATATGGGGTTGATAGGCAATTAGTAGATGGTACAGTTGATAAGTTAGGAAGAATAATCGTGGGATTTTCCGGTGTTGCCGCTTGGCTAGACCGCTATTTAGTTGACGGTTTGGTAAACGGACTGGGTAAGTGTTCTTTTGCGGTAGGTGATTTCTTGAGAGGCTCAAGTAAGGGAAAAGTACAGCATTATATGTTCAGTATGTTTTTGATTTTTTTAATTGTGTTACTGTTAGGCCTTAAATTTTTTTAGGTTTTTTATAAATTAATATGAACTGGTTATCCATTTTGATTTTTTTACCCTTACTGGCAGCTATTTTGGTGCTAATACTACCAGCATCGCTGAGAGTGGCCTATAAGTATTTCGCGCTCGGGGCCTGTATTATTCAACTGGTGATCGCCGCGTATCTATATGGACAGTTCAATGGAGCTTTAGCGGGCGTTAGCACAATTGATACCTATCAGTATGTTGAAAAGTTACCTTGGATACGATTAAATCTTGGCAGCCTAGGCCTTCTTGAAGTAGATTACTTTGTTGGCGTGGATGGCTTTTCTGTTCTGTTTTTATTTTTAACTGCGCTTGTTATGTTAATTGCCGTAATTGCATCATGGAATATTGACAAGCAGTTAAAGGGCTTCTTCGCTCTGCTTATGCTATTGAACACAGCCATAATGGGCGTCTTTGTAGCGCTCGATTTTTTCTTGTTTTATGTATTTTATGAAGTGATGTTACTGCCGCTATATTTCTTAATTGGAATATGGGGAGGCGCGAGAAGAGAGTATGCTGCTATTAAGTTCTTCTTATATACTTTACTGGGATCTGTTTTTATGCTGTTGGTAATGGTAGGACTCTATTTTTCGGTGACAGATCCAAGCACAGGACATCATACTTTTAATATGTTGCATATGATGAATCCTGCTAATTTTAGTGAAGGATCCATCTTTTCTCCTTTTGTAAATTATGAGTTATTTGGTGTATCGGCAAGGTTGCTGGGTTTCATTATCCTCTTTATAGCTTTTGCCATTAAAGTGCCCATCGTACCTTTACATACTTGGTTGCCAGATGCCCATGTCGAAGCTCCTACTCCTGTATCTATCATTTTAGCTGGTATCTTATTAAAGGTAGGTGGCTACGGTATTTTGCGTATCTGTTTCAGTATTTTTCCCGATATAGCTTGGAGTAGTGCCTGGTGGTTAGGGCTTATAGGGGTGATTTCAATTTTATATGGTGCGTTGAATGCTTTAGCACAACAGGATCTAAAAAGGCTTGTTGCGTATTCCTCCGTGTCGCATATGGGTTTTGTGTTGCTAGGAGTGGCTTCATTAACACCGGAAGGATTAAGCGGAGCAATATTTCAGATGATCAGTCATGGTTTTTTATCGGCAATGTTGTTCTTTTTAGTTGGGATGTTATATGATCGGGTACATGACAGGATGATTTACAATTTTAGGGGATTAGCTTCCCTTATGCCGACATATACAGCATTTGTTGCCATTGGTTTTTTTGCTTCTTTAGGTCTTCCTGGTTTTTCTGCGTTCATTGCGGAAGCGTTTACCATTATCGGAGCTTTTAATGCTGAAAGTGTTAACGGTTTGATACCAAGATGGATGGCTATAGGTGGGTCTGTAGGGATTTTATTAAGTGCTGCTTATTTCTTGTGGACTTTACAGCGAATGTTTTTTGGAAATACCAGGTTAAAGGGTGGGGAGGAATGGCAGCGATTATTATATGACGTAAATAGGCGCGAAGCGATCGCACTGGTGCCAATGGTAGGACTGGCACTTATATTAGGTATTATGCCTTCCCTTGCTTTTGATAAAATTAATGCTTCTGTTCTTTCTTTGATCAACCTAGTTAATACTTACCATCAATAAATAGCGTACGGGGAATAATTTTATGCAGGAATATACGCCATATATAAGCGATTTATTAAACAAGGTAATAGAAGGTTTGCCCTTTCTTTTGCCTGAATTGGTGTTGACGCTCACATTTTTATTGAGTATCCTGTCTGGCGTGTTTTTAAAAAAGGGATATATCATAACATGGTGTATCGTTGTTATTGGTCTAATAGTTACTGCCTTTTTTACGGCTAATCAGATTTTTCTGTCTGCAAAATCACCCATATTTTTTGGAATGATCTTGCCGGATACTAATGGGGCACAGTTGAAATTATTGATCACGATTACCAGTTTGCTCTTTGTTCTATTTATACATTACAACCATAGTGTCCGTTCGCATTATAAGAAGGTAGAAGATCTATTGAGCATTCTATTGGCCATACATATAGGACTTAATATGATGACAATGTCTATTAACTGGTTGATGACATACATTTCGATAGAAATGGTGTCTATCGGCTCCTATATTATGGTAGGTTATTTATCAAAAGACAGAAAACAAAGTGAAGCTGCTTTGAAATATGTTTTATTTGGTACTATTTGTTCGGCAATTATGCTTTATGGGCTGTCGTTGGTTTATGGATATACAGGTACGCTGACGTTTATTGATAGGGCTCATTTAGCTGGGCTGATGAATATGCCGCCTACTATATTTTTGATCTCGATGCTTTTCGTATTGACAGGTATTGGTTTCAAACTATCTTTTGTCCCCTTCCATTTTTGGAGCCCGGATGTTTATCAAGGAGCGCCAACCCCTGTTACAGCATTTTTATCAACTGCACCTAAAATAGGAGCGATTGCCCTATTAGGGAGATTTGTGTTGGCTTGGCCGGAAAATGGTTACGTTGCGCTTCCTCAGATCATTTTTGTTCTCTTAGCTATTGCAGCTGTTGCGAGTATGGTGCTGGGTAATTTTGCTGCCTTGTGGCAAAGTAATGTCAAGCGTATGATGGCCTATTCATCTATAGGCCATACCGGTTTTTTGTTAATGATAATCTTAACAAATCCGGCACGATCCTTTGAGATATTATTTTTTTATTTAGCAGCCTATGTAGTAATGAACATGGGTGTCTTTATGTTAGCCGATCGGTTAGAGGAAGGACTTGGTTTAACCGATGTGGCTACTTATAAAGGTCTAGGGCGTAATTATCCTTTAACAATGGTTGCCATGACTGTATTGATGGTTTCGTTGACGGGGCTGCCACCTACCGCTGGTTTTATAGCAAAGCTATTGGCTTTCTCGGCTGCGTTAACCGCTTTTCAGAGTGATGCGCATTATATGTGGCTGATATTATTGATAACGGGCGCTATTACTACTGTTATCGCACTGTTCTTCTATTTTAAAATTCCTTTAAATGCTTTTCTGCGGGGCAACATCCAAGCTACATCCTTACCAAACAAGCTTCCCCTGAACGGTTTGTTTGTGATAGCTCTTGTGCTTTCTTTTTTAAGCTTACTGCTTGGAATCTTTCCTGCTATTCTCTTAGATCTTTAACTCTATCTTGAACGAATTGTTGATAATGCTTTTTTTCGTTTTTGCGATAATAAACCTTTGATGGTAGTGCAAATGTAGCAAAAAGTAGTTTTTTAGATTGCTATATTCTTAATATTTTGCATGTTTTTTAAGATATTTCTGATTTTTTGGGAATTTTGTTTGAAATTTTTATTTCATATTGTCTATATTTGGCCAAAATATGAAACCGTCATCCAATACTAGATGTGAATTCTTGAATTAATAGCTAATGGCTTTTTATATCTTTTAAAAAACGAATTATTTTGATGAAAATAACTTACTATGAATACTAAAAAATCTACTATTCCTTTTATCCTTTTATTATTATTGGTGTTAATCTGCTTGTTTTATCCCTGCGTTCCTGTTAATGATGTAACTAAGGCCGAATATAGTGGTGCCGATGTTGCTTGGATGCTAACATCAACAGCCTTGGTGTTAATTATGACTCCTGGTCTAGCCTTTTTCTACGGAGGTATGGTGAAAAAGAAGAATGTAATATCTACCATGTTACAAAGTTTTATATGCATGTGTTTGGTAGCTGTTATTTGGGTGGTCTTTGGTTTTAGTTTAGTTTTTGGTGAATCATGGCATGGTATTATAGGGAACCCGCTAACATATTTCATGTTTAATGGTGTTATTGACGGACCAAATTGGCCTGCGGCACCTACCATACCTTTTGCTCTTTTTGCCATGTATCAATTAAAATTTGCAATTATAACGCCTGCCCTCATTACCGGAGCTTTCGCAGAACGGATACGCTTTACGTCTTACATATTATTTGTTTGTTTATTCTTTATTTTTATTTATGCGCCTTTGGCGCATGCAACATGGCATCCTGAAGGTTTACTGGCAAGTATGGGCGTACTTGATTTTGCTGGTGGAACAGTGGTTCATATGTCTGCAGGTGTTACCGCATTTGTTTCAGCCATTTTTCTAAAAAAAGGAAATAGTAACGGACACGACCCGGCACGAGTAACCTATGTGCTTATAGGAATGGGGCTTTTATGGTTTGGCTGGTTTGGTTTTAACGCAGGTTCTGCTTTTGGAGCCAACGAATTAGCTGCTTCTGCATTAGCCACTACTACTACGGCTTCAGCTGCAGCAGCTTTAGCCTGGATCTTTTTTGATGCTGCTCGTGGAAAAAAACCTACAGCGATGGGAGTGTCTATCGGCGTTGTTGTAGGCTTAGTTGCCATTACGCCGGGAGCCGGTTTTGTGACAATACCTCATTCTATGATCATTGGTGTGGTGACATCTATTATCTGTAATCTGCTTGTTGAATGGCGAACTACACGTTCTAATGTAGATGATACCCTGGATGTATTTCCAAGTCATGGGGTAGGCGGTATGATAGGTATGGTGCTAACGGGTGTATTTGCTTCTAAAGCGGTGAATCCTGCGATCAGCACTAATGGGCTTTTTTTTGGTGAAAGTTCGTTGTTTTGGGCGCAGATTATAGGTTTGATTGGTTCAGTGGCATATACGTTCGTTGTAGCATTTATTTTACTGCGTATTACCAATGCAATTAGCAAATTACGAGTTTCTCCAGAGGAGGAGGAATTAGGTTTGGATATAAGCCAACACGGCGAAAAATTATAGTCTTTTACCGGTCAATTAATTTGGCCGGTATGTTCTTTTACTCGGTAAGAAAGGGCTTGTGATTAATTTTACAGTGCAGTGTTTATTTTTTGATCGCTTTCCTTTTGCTTCATGGTATAAATATGTAATTTTGCGTGCTCAATCCCAACTATGAGTGACTCAATTAAACACGAGTGCGGTATAGCATTAATTCGCTTGCTTAAGCCTCTTTCTTATTACCAAGAGAAGTACGGTACGGCTCTCTATGGTATTAACAAACTCTATTTATTGATGGAAAAACAGCATAACCGCGGACAGGATGGCGCGGGTATTGCAACCATTAAGTTTGATGTGAAGCCCGGTAACCGTTATATCAGTCGGTACCGAGCGATGGGTGCTAGTGCAGTTTCCGAGATCTTTGAATATGTGCAGCGTAAGTTTGCTGCGGTACAGCAATCTGATCCGGAATTGTTTCAAGACTCTCATTGGCTAAAAGAAAATATGAGTTTTGTGGGTGAAGTGCTGTTAGGGCATTTGCGTTATGGTACACATGGAAAGAATAGCATTGAAAACTGCCATCCTTTTTTAAGGCAAAATAACTGGATGAGCCGTAACTTAGTTATTGCTGGTAATTTTAACATGACTAATGTGGATGAATTGCTGGAGCAATTATTTGAGCTTGGGCAGCATCCGAAAGAGCAGGCGGATACTATTACGGTACTTGAAAAGATCGGGCATTTTTTGGATACGGAGAACCAAGAACTATTTGATAAATTTAAAAAGGAAAATTACTCTAATGTTGAAATTAGTGCTTTAATCGCTAAGAATCTGGATGTTGCAAAGATTCTTAGGCGGTCGGCCAAAACTTGGGATGGGGGTTATACTATCAGCGGAATTTTCGGTCATGGCGATGCCTTCGTTATGAGAGACCCTGCCGGAATAAGACCAGCTTATTATTATCAAGATGATGAGGTAATGGTAGTAACATCCGAGCGTCCCGCAATTCAAACAGCATTTAACGTTAAGTTTGACGACATTAAGGAAATTAAACCCGGATACGCGCTCATCATTAAGAAGGACGGAACCATTACTGAAGAAATGTTTCGCGAGCCTGTCGAGAAAAAAGCCTGCTCCTTTGAGCGTATTTACTTTTCCAGAGGAAGCGATACTGAAATATATAATGAACGGAAAGAACTGGGGCGCCTATTGTGTCCAGCTATATTGGCTGCAGTTAATAAAGACATTAAAAACACCGTATTTTCTTTTATTCCCAACACGGCAGAGGTTGCTTTCTACGGTGTTATGGAAGGTATTAATGCATACGTGCGTAAGTTTCAGAAGGATACTTTGTTAAAGAGGGCTGATAAGATTTCGGACGGTGAGTTGGAAGATATGCTAAATATCAGCCCGCGCTTTGAAAAATTAAATATTAAAGACGCGAAACTCAGGACTTTTATTACGCAGGATGCTGACAGGCAGGACATGGTTGCTCATATTTATGATACAACCTACGGTATTGTAAAGGGTGGAGAGGATACGATTGTAGCAATAGATGACTCCATTGTGAGGGGTACGACGTTGAAACAAAGTATATTGAAAATATTGGACCGTTTAAATCCAGTGAAGATTATCATCGTATCTTCGGCCCCGCAAATCCGTTATCCGGATTGTTATGGGATCGACATGTCTCGCATGGGCGAATTTGTGGCTTTTGAGGCCGCCATTTCACTCTTGCGGAAAAATGGTATGAATTATATCATAGATGATGTGTACCAGAAGTGTGTGGAATCTTTAGATATGGACAAAGAATTGGTTGTTAACCATGTAAAAGCAATTTATGAGCCGTTTACTTATGAAGAAATTTCTGAGGAAATTGCTCGCATTGTGACGCCTATTGGTATTAACGCCAAGGTAGAAGTTATTTATCAAACGCTGGAAGACTTACATGTTGCTTGTCCGAAGAATAAAGGCGACTGGTATTTTTCTGGTAACTACCCAACTCCGGGTGGAAACAAAGTAGTAAATAGAGCTTTTATGAATTGGGTAGAAGGAAAGAATGTGAGAGCATATTATTCGGCATAATAAATAAAAATTAAGAGGTAAAAGGTCGGAATAAAATTCCGACCTTTTCTTTTATAGGTACTATTGTTTTTAATAAAGGAATATTTATTTTATGCGCTGATCGCGCATATTCTTCTACTTTGTCCGCAACAAAGTAGAGCAAACCGAGGAGCATGGCGACGAGCTCATAAAGACTTATTGAAGCAGACACAACTTTATAAATGCATGGCTGGCTTGCTCCGTTGCAATCCGTGGCTTTCATGCCGGACGCAAAAGAAGCACACTCCCCACAAGGCTCGGCTTCGTTCGTCCTTTGCTCTTTTCTCGGTTGCTTCGCCTAAAAAGCATATTATAGGCATGCCAGCTTCCGATTGCTGCCTACACAAGCCCATGCCATTTCCGTTCTTCAGGACGTCTGTGCCTGCCAGCAACAGCTCTCCGTTCTGCTTTAAATCCGCCTTAGTCAGCTGCGGTTTGCAGGTGGAGGCACTAACATCGTAGCAGCTGCCTACAGCGGGAGTTTATTCACCTCGTGTACGCTTTCAGCGGTGTTCATGAGCTCCCTGCGGTCGGTTTTGCTACTTTCTTCGGACCTTTCCATGAAATGGAAAAGCTTGAATGCCTTTGAAAGCTAACAAATCATGAAAAATAAAGTAGATGAAATTAGACGTTCTTTTTCTTCTACACAAAAAAGTAATGTTTAGGGGAGAGAAAAGAGGTATGAATTAAATAATAGTATGGGTGAAGACCAATTCGTACATCAGTCTCAATGCAAAAACAATAATCAATGCTCCAGCAAATTTATTTATCTTATTTAAAGTGCACTCTTCGATTTTGTGACTTAATTTATCGGCATAAAATGCCTTTAGCGAATCGATGCCCAACTGCGTGAGTAATACGCAAGCAAAGAATGGTATAATTCTTTTTAAATCGAAGTTGCTGCTAATAGATACTACACCACTTGTAACGCTTATCCAATACAGGAGCAGCGTGGGGTTGAAGATGCACATAGCAAATCCCTTAATAAAGTAGCCACTATGTTCACGTTTGGAAAGGCATTTGCTTCGTTTGATGGTGACCTTTTTTAGAATATAATGTATGCCTACACCCAATAAGACGACACTACCGATTATCCCAAGAGGAAGCAATATCTCTCTTTCTCTCGCTATATAGGAAGAACCATATAACGACAATGCAACATAAAGAATATCTGCAACAAATACACCAAAAGCAAATGATACGCCTCCGTAAAAGCCCTTTTCTATGCTTGTTTTCAGTAATGCGAAGAATGCTGGACCGGTTAAGAATGACAAAATAATTCCCAAACCGACACCAGAAACGATAACTTCAATCATGTTTTTTCATTACTTGGTTGAGGTGCAATAATACAAAAAAAATACTAAATGAAAGTTTTAACAAAAAAATCTCACATTATTTTAGGTTAATTGAATAAGGGATTCTTTATTTTTGTGGCGTCTTATTATAAGATAATACACGCTTTATCCCCAATCTGTTTGCTGACGCTGCTCCGTGTAACAGTTTTGAAACGTAACAAATAATTAGCATGGCAAGACCTAGTTTTGATGAAATCTTTATGAATTTAGCTTTGGAGCTGGCCGAACGTTCTCACTGCGTTAAGGCGCATGTAGGAGCCGTGTTGGCGAAAGATACACGCATCATATCAATTGGTTATAACGGACCTCCTTCGGGGACACATAACTGCGATCAGGAGTGGCCTGTAGAGGGCTGTGCTCGCGATTCAAAGGGGAGTTGCTCTCTAGCACTGCACGCAGAAGAAAATGCTATCTTATATGCCGTGAAAAACGGGGCCGGGTTGCAGGGGGCTACCTTATACACCACATTATCTCCATGTTTGCCATGCGCACGGTTAATTTATTCGGCCGGTATTATTAAAGTCTTTTATAGGTATTCATATGCTTCTTATAAAGGTCTTATCTCCGATGAAGGGGTTGACTTTCTGAATAGATTTGGTGTTGAAGCTGTTCAATTTGCGGGAGATTAGGTTTCCAATTACTATCAACGCCATAGAAAATTGATCGTTCAGGAGTATTGTTAAATCGAAATTGTCAGAACTATACTAATTTTTGTTTGTTATTGTAAGCAAGCAAAATAAACAGACATGAGTTTTGAAAAGATATACCAATTGTTAGGGCCGTATGCGGATGATTTATTGAAGCATGAATGTCACACTGTCAAGAGAGAACTTCTGCATTTACCTTCTCCAACCTTTATAGAAGATGTTTTTCTCCAGTCTAATCGAAATGTGCAGGTCTTGCGGTCATTGGCTGCCATTTATGGGAAAGGTAGATTAAAGGGCACTGGTTACATTTCAATTTTGCCCATCGACCAGGGGATTGAACATACCGCAGGGGCATCTTTTGCTCCTAACCCCCTATATTTCGACCCTGAAAACATTGTGAATTTAGCCATAGAGGGTGGATGTAATGCAGTGGCTACTACATTTGGTAATTTGGCAATGCTTTCCCGTAAATACGCACATAAGATCCCATTCTTGGTTAAGTTAAACCATAATGAGCTGCTAACATATCCTACAAAGTATAATCAGATCATGTTCGGGTCGGTTGAAGATGCCTGGAATTTGGGAGCAACGGCCGTAGGAGCAACTATTTATTTTGGATCGGAAGAGTCAGGTAGACAGCTAATAGAGGTGTCGGAGGCCTTTGAAAGAGCACATGAATTGGGTATGGCATGTGTTTTATGGTGTTATACCCGAAATAGCGGATATAAGAAGGATCAAGTGAATTATGAAACCGCTGCGGACATAACTGGTCAGGCAAATCATATTGGGGCAACTATACAAGCTGATATTTTAAAGCAAAAGCTACCGGAGAACAACGGGGGCTTTACCGCAATCGGTTTTTCTAAGAGTGATCCTAGAATGTATACCGAACTGAGTTCTTCCCATCCGATTGATATGTGTAGGTATCAGGTAATTAATGGCTACATGGGGAGAACTGGATTAATTAATTCGGGCGGTGAAGCTAAAGGAGCGACAGACTTAGCGGAGGCAGTAAAAAGTGCAGTTATAAATAAAAGAGCGGGGGGTACTGGACTGATATTGGGACGAAAAGCCTTTCAACGACCATTTGAAGAGGGGGTAGAGTTGCTGAACTTGGTTCAGGATGTCTACCTGTCATCAGAAATTACTATCGCATAGATGCTGTTAATTGCATATCAAATGCATTTTATCTATTTTGGTCCTTTGAGAAATTCACTGATTCATGGGATATAAAAGTTTGGCAGAGTGTGTGAAGGATTTGGAACACAATGGCCATTTAATACGTATTAAGAAAGAAGTTGATCCTTATCTTGAAATGGCTGCCATACATTTACGAGTGTACGAACATCAAGGCCCTGCCATTTTGTTTGAAAATATAAAAGGGAGTCAGTTTCCGGCCGTTTCTAACCTTTTCGGAACTATCGAAAGATCTCGCTTTATGTTTAGAGATACGCTAAGCAAAATGAAGTTAATGGTTGATTTAAAGATGGACCCGATGCGTGCTTTAAAACATCCTCTTAAATATGTAGGTGTTTCGATGAATGCGCTATCAGCCTTACCTATGAAAGTCAAATATAGGGCTCCAGTACTTTATGGAAGAACGAAAATAAGCGACTTACCGCAAATCGTCAATTGGCCATTGGATGGAGGACCTTTCGTTACTATGCCGCAAGTGTATACGGAAGATGTAGATAAACCAGGAATAATGAATGCAAACTTGGGTATGTACCGCATTCAGTTAGCAGGCAATGAGTATAAATTGAACGAAGAGGTTGGATTACATTATCAACTCCATAGGGGTATCGGGGTGCATCAATCAAAAGCTAACAAACAAGGGAAACCTTTGAAGGTAAGTATTTTTGTAGGTGGCCCTCCATCACATCCGCTGTCGGCTGTTATGCCATTACCGGAAGGCTTATCCGAAACCATCTTTGCGGGAGCTCTAGGTAATAGAAGGTTTAGGTATTTTTATGATGAGGAGGGATTCTGTATTTCTGCAGATGCAGATTTTGTAATTACAGGTACGGTTTATCCCAATGAAAATAAGCCTGAAGGTCCTTTTGGTGACCATATAGGTTATTATAGTTTAACACATCCTTTTCCACTGATGAAGGTGCATAAGGTCTACCATCGTAAAGATGCTATTTGGTCCTTTACGGTAGTGGGGCGGCCGCCCCAGGAAGATACCAGCTTTGGGCAGCTGATCCATGAAATTAGCGGGCCGGCTATTCCGCAAGAAATTAATGGCTTACATGCGGTACATGCCGTGGACGCTGCCGGTGTGCATCCTCTTTTGTTTGCGATTGGTTCGGAGCGATACACACCTTATCTAAGGTTAAAACGTCCACAAGAAATTCTAACAATAGCCAATCAAATACTGGGCAAGAATCAATTAAGTCTAGCGAAATATCTCTTCATCGCTGCGCAGGAAGATAATCCTGATTTAGATATTCATGATGAGGTGAGCTTTCTGAAGCATATTTTTGAAAGATTTGATCCAACTCGGGATTTACATTTTCATACAAAAACGACCATCGATACCTTGGATTATACGGGTGAAGATCTTAATGCAGGTTCTAAGGTGGTATTCGCTGCCGCTGGTGAAAAGAAAAGGGAACTTTTGAATAGCTTGCCTGAAAATATGGCTTTACCACGGCCCTTTGACAAATTTAAATTAGCCATGCCAGGCATACTGATCGTAGAGGCACCTGCATTTGTTAATTATGAAGAAACCGATCTGTTGATACGGGAACGGACTAAAGAAATGGCTCAAATGAATTTCGAGGGGATTGTCTTGATCGTTTTGTGTGATAACGCAGGTTTTACAGCAGCCAATATAAGTAACTTCCTTTGGGTTACGTTTACTAGGAGCAACCCTTCACATGATATTTACGGAGTAGCAAGCTTCACTGAATTTAAACATTGGGGTTGTAAGGGCCCTGTTATTATTGATGCAAGAAGCAAGCCACACCATGCACCACCCCTCGATAAAGATCTCGTTATTGAGAAAAGGGTGGATGCATTAGGAGTAAAGGGGGAAGCATTATATGGTATTATTTGATTGTTGTTCGTTTCGGTAACATTCTGCAATAAATTAGTAAATTAATTTGGACTGATTATATATAGTTGTTATATTCGCATTCGTAGTTTGAAAATAAGGGAGTTACAAAATATGCTTTGTGGATTTGCGAGTTTAGAAGAAGTTTTTAGAACTGAATTTGGGGCTGTTTTACAGTGCAGTAATAAAAACTGTTATTGGTTGGAATTTGCTGGAGATTGTACGCCGTTCAAGGTTGCAGATTTCTTACATCTACGAAGGAAAATTGAAGAAATTGATATTAGTGAACTTTTATTTGATCCATCTCCCCGAGCCGATTTTACCATTATAATGCCTTTTCGATCCCAAAGATGTTTTGTATTGAGTGTATCTGATGTATTAAATCTTAGGGACCTAATGCAAGGAGCGAAATTTATGATGGAGCTTCCAGGTGTCATTAAAGATTGCTTAAAAGCAGCCCCAACATCTCCGCTCATTATTGAATAATTGTATTGTTCATTTGCTTTTCTAAATGTCTAATTTAGACTCAATCCGTATTGCTTTTATTTTAAGCAAGTTAAGGTCTTATTCTGTTATCTTTGTGTATGGTTTAAAATCGAATTGATTTTGACTGTTTTAATATAATTTGATATGAAAGACTTACTAAGATTAAAAACTTCGTTAAACGAAGAAATAGAGAAAATATTAAATGATCAGGTTAAGGTTGAAGCACATTCTTCTGCTATTTATTTAGCAATGTCTTCTTGGTGTGATGACCAAGGCTTTGATTTCAGTGCGGGTTATTTTGCAAAACAAGCAGAAGAAGAGCGCACGCATATGCTTAAGCTTTTCAATTACATTAATGATCGCGGTGGAAAAGCGATATCTCCGGAGATAATTAATGTACCAAATGATTTTGAATCTTTTCGCGGCGTATTTGAAATGGCACTAGAGCAGGAAATGCATGTGACGGCTCAATTTAATAACATAGCGGAAAAATGCTTTAAAGTGAAAGATTTTGTTACTTTTCAATTCATCCAATGGTTCTTAGCAGAGCAAATAGAAGAAGAATATGTAGCAAGAAGAATTTTGGAAATGTTTGATGTAATTGGTGAAGAAGGTACTGGTCGCTGGGAAATCGATAAGCATATTCCAAAAGTTACTTACAGTGCCGAATAACATTATCCTATTTGTATAGGTGGCAGGATAAGTCTGGATTTACAGACAAAAAAAAGGGGTGTCAATTTTTAAAATTGATACCCCTTTTTTTGTTGCTTAAACATAATTAATTGCTATATTTCACTAAAAATAGACTTTAAATCAACTTAATCGAAAATTTAAATAAGATTTAGGGTTGTTGGTCGTTACTTATTTAAAGCCAAAAATAGGGTTGTATTGAATATGCACAGAGTCTTGTTAAGTATAATAGTGATTTTGTTCTTTTTTGTTGCAGCAAAAGGGCAGATACAAACAAGAGAAGTGCGTGGAGTTGTACAAGATTCGACCGGTAGGCCACTTATCGGTGTAACGGTAAGGCTGTATGCTAAGCAAGATACTATGATGGTAAGTACCAATGAGCATGGGCGATTCGTATTTAGTAAAGTAGCAGCAAGTGACTTTAAATTGAGCTTTAGTTTAATAGGCTTTCAACTATTTGAAAGACATTATACATCGAACGTACTTTTGCCTATAACTGAATTAGTAACAGTGAACCTAAAAGAGCAGCCACAAGAACTACAGGAAATTGCTATTTATGGTGTAGTACCCATCGTTATCAAACAAGATACCATTCAGTATAATGCAAAGGCCTACCAAGTAAGAGAGAATGCTTTACTAGAAGAGATGATTAGGCTTATGCCCGGCATACAGGTTGATCGAAACGGCAATATAAATGCGCAAGGGCAACGTGTTACAAGGGTAAAAGTGAACGGAAAAGACTTCTTCGATGGTGATGTGTTGACAGCAACGCGTAACCTTCCAGCCGAAATTGTGGAGAATGTACAAATAATAGACGATTATGGGGACCAAGCTAACATCACTGGAATTAGAAATACAGAACCTGAAAAGGTACTGAACGTGACAATAAAAGAGGATCGAAATAACGGTGCTTTCGGACAACTTACAGCAGGAGAGGGGATGGATATGAATGATAAGGTACGTAACCGGTATATTGGAAGCTTTTCTGCTAATAAGTTTAACGGTAGTAAGCAAATTTCAGTTCTTGGATCTGCCAATAATACAAATACCAGTTTGTTTAGTTTTGGTGATGTGAGTGGCGCGGGTGGCAGAGGAGGAACCGATCTCAGCAGTATGATCGATGCCGAAGATGGCATCAACACAGCGAATTCTATAGGCGTTAATTATAGAGATGATATTGCGAAAGGCGTAACGGTTTATGGGGGATATACTTATACCCAACGATTAAACCAAACGCAAGGGACAACCAAACTACAAAGTATCTACCAAAATAGCACAATAAATTCACTTGATGAGGTCACATCAAAGGCAGATAATATTAAGCATAAATTGACCTGGACAATTGAAGCAAATATAGACACAGCGAATTATCTGAAGGTAACACCAACAGCTTCTTATCTCACGAGTGACCTTTTATCTGAAAGCCACAGTACGATCAGCAGTAAAAATGCATTTACCGATAGGATCTATAGCACAGACGGGCATACTTCGGATCCTAATTTTGACATAGATCTATTTTACAATCATCGTTTTCCTAAACGCGGAAGGAATTTTAATGTGACGTCGAGAATAGAATATTTTAAACGAAACCGCAATGATGATGTCATGGATCTAACTGCAAGCCTCGATTCTAATGCCAATTCTCCAAATAAGAGCTATGACGTATTTAAGCAAAAGGTAAATAATTTTAGTTATAATCGTACGTTTTTGTTCGGAATGGCGTATACAGAACCGGTAACTAAACGCAGTTATCTAGAGTTTAATTATCAGTACGAAACAAACTCGATTGCCAATGCAAGAAGTACTTTTGATGTCGATACACTTTCTCTTAAAGAGAGCCTTATTGATTCTTTGAGTATAGACTATGATTATTTATTTCAAACTCACCAATTTGGGATCAATTACCAAGGAGATATTAATAAACTGAAATACACTCTTGGTTTTGCACTACAGCCAACCAAATTAGATGGAAAAACGCCGTCAAGAGATGTTGTTACGCATATAAATAACCTAAATTTTGTACCAAGTGCCAAGGTGCAATACAGTATAAATAAGACAAGTAGCCTTTCATTAAATTATCGAGGTCAAAACAATCAACCAGCGTTTACGCAAATACAACCCGTAAGAGATATCTCTAACCCACAATACGTGGTGGTAGGTAACGCAAACTTAAAGCCGGAGTTTATGAATATGGTGAGTCTACAATATAGACATTTTAGTATCCAAAGTGGAAGTTCTTTATTTACCAATTTTTCTTTTACGCATGTTCAGGATAAGGTTGTGACAAACAGGATAAGTAGGCAGAATAGCACCATACAGCAGACAGAATTTTTGAATGCCAATGGGTTTTATGATTTAAGAGGTTTTTATCATTATAGTGCCCCCATAGCAGGGCGAATTCTTACACTTAACCTTAATGGTTCAGTAGATTATACTAATAATTTGACCTATATTAATAGCGTAAGAAATGTGGGGAAAAATATGGTTTTTGCTCAAAATGTGCAGATGAATTTTCAAATTGAAGACCTTATAGAGGCAGATTTGAGAAGTAGTTATACGGTAAACAAAATAAAATACAATATTCCCTCATTTATCGATGCGAGCGCAAATACCTTTAGCTTAGGTTTTGGAGGAAAAGGGTATTTGCCAAAGAAATGGATATTAAGTGTAGATTTTTCTCAACGAATTAATGCCGGTTACAGCAATTATATAAATGCCAATCCCACTATATTAAACGTTTATGTTGAAAAATCATTTTTACAAAACGATATGATGGCAATCAGGTTACAAGGATTTGATTTGTTCAATAAGAATACAGGTGTGCGGCGCGAGGTGGTTGGAAATGATATTTTCGATATGAGAAATAATCGCTTGGCAAGGTATTTTTTGATTTCTCTCAATATTAGATTGCAAAAATTCCCATCGAAAATTTAATAAGTTCAATTAGTTTTTCAAGTCATCTCTGAAATAGCTTTAACGTTTTAGCTATTCATTTCTTTTATATATATTAGC
>DATMSZ010000052.1:0-27713 GCA_035565175.1 Pseudosphingobacterium sp. | reverse complement strand
CACGTACAGAGACAGCAGGACAACTGGCCAGCGTGCTGTTCGAGAATGGCGGTGCCAGCGGAGTGGCATTAGCGTGGGAGCTGCAGTTACTGGCTACACCGGTACCCACAGAGAAATAGTTGCCATGCAGCGGCATTCCGGGCCGAACGGGATGCCGCTTGCTTCTAATTCGTTTAACCTTCAACACTTACCGATTATGAGCTATGAACTATCCCGGGTTATGGAAGACAACCTCGACCAGGTCTGGAACGAAAAGGACCCGGCGGTCAGGCTCAAAGCCATTAAAAAGATATACGGTGAGTCGGCGACACTGAATCACGTAGCGGACCAGGTGACCGGCTTTGACGCGATCAATGAAAGCGTTTCCACGACACAAAAGGTACTACTTTCCAATTTCGTGTTCACTAGACCGGTATCTCATCCGGTACGGCGAGAAACAACAGTTGTATCTTAATGAAGATCAGGTCAAGATCTGGGACAACCATGTTTGACTCTATCTGAGGTTATAGCGTCTACAACGAAAGTCCTTTCATCCAGGTAATTTCTTGAAGTAGTTAAATGAACAGGAATTTTCTGATCACCAACTTTGTATCGGACGCGGCGTCGACCGGAAGATATGCAGGATTGATCGTCTATGGCGTTGATAGCTATCTGAGCATCACGTCTGTAGCCTTGCCGGTTATACCGGAATGGTCGCCCGTCAGGTTTTGCGGAGGTATCAGAAAAACTAAAACGCTGTAGTGCGAACGAGCCAGTCTATGAGAACAGAAATGCCCATGATCGTCTGCCTGCTGCTGACAGCGAACGCTGTCTGCGGTCAATCCTTCATGCTGATGCGTTTCGACGAAGACTACCTGCCCCTCAAAGATTCGGTTAGAAATCCCTATTCATCATTCAAATACCTGTCATTATCGCGCAGCAACTCGGGATATCCCTATTTGTCCGCCGGCGGGGAAATCAGAGCAGAATATGATTATGTCCGGAACGAAGACTGGGGGGCTAATGGCCTCGGTACCGATCCTTACTTTACGGCACGTTTCAACGTGCACACCGACCTGCATCTGCATGAACGGATCAGGTTGTTTGCGCAGCTGCGCAGCGCGCAGGAGAACGGCCGTAACAACGGCCCCAGACCGATCGATGAAGACCAGCTTAATATCCAAAATCTTTTTCTTGACCTGACACCATTCCGGTCAGGAAAGAACTCGGCCCGGCTCCGCCTCGGAAGGCAGGAAGTCAACTACGGAAGCGGCCGTCTGATCTCCGTTCAGGAGGGGCCGAATGCGCGGCTGTATTTCGACGGTGCAAAAGTCATGTATGAATCTACGGGATTTACCTTCGATGCTTTCGCACTCGCGGCGGCCAGGGTAAAGCCGGGCGTATTCGATAATGTCACCTCGAAAAAGCCGGGACTTTGGGGAGGCTACGGTACGCTGACCTTAGCCAAGGCCGGCAGTCTTGACCTTTATTACATCGGTTTCCGGCAGGAAGAACAGCAGTACGAGGAAGGCATCGCCAGCGAACAGCGGCATACCTACGGTCTCAGGTTCTGGCGTAAGGGAAACGGGTTCAATTACAACTTGGAAGCTGCGTGGCAGTCGGGCAAATTCGGTAATAGACGTATTCAGGCCTGGACGGGATCAGTCGATATCGCTTATTGTTTTGATGAAATTACAGGCGGCCCCCTTGCCGGGCTACGTAACGACTATATCTCGGGCGACGGATCGCCAGACGACGGCAAGCTGCAAACCTTCAACCCGATTTATCCGAAAGCGGGTTATTTCGGCTTCAATCCCCAGTTAGGGCCTGTAAACCTGATGGATATCCATCCCTACTTTACTTGGAATGCGAGCAGCAGGGTACTGCTGACGCTGGATATGGTCTTCAACTGGCGGTACTCACTGAGCGACGGCGTTTACCGCCCTAACGGCAGGTTCAGCACAGGTTCCCGCGGCTCGGACAAGCGCTACATCGGAACGGTCTTCCTGACCGGGGTTGAATGGCAGATCAATAAATACGCAGCCTTCAATTCCGGTGTGCAGTACTTTAAAACCGGGGCCTTTATCAATGATATCATCGATGCACACCAAGACGGTTTTTTTATGAGCTATCAGGTACAATTCAAATTTTAAGAAATTCGAAAAATATGAAGAACACGAAGAACGATTATCCGAGAATTACCAAATATAAAGCACAATGGTCTTTAAGATCCCACAGACTGACGAGGTTCGAGCCGCTTTCCGAGGTATTTCTACTGGCCAGACCGGCTTTCTTTAACGATACAGGCAGCAGAATACGATCACAGAACAGAACAAATAATCATTAACCATTTAATTATTTACACCATGAGTAGCATTACACCTATCCGCGATCCGAAGAACGATCATTTGATCACACCGGAAAATTCAGCATTGATCCTGATCGACTACCAGCCCCTTCAGGTCAATTCTGTAAGGTCGATGGACCATGAACAACTGGTCAAAAACATCGTCATCGTGACGAAACTTGCAAAAGGATTCAATCTGCCGATCATCCTGACCACGGTTAACGTGGAAAGCGGCATTAACAAACCGACGGTGAAGCACCTTAAGGAGATCTTACCCGACGTGCAGGAGATCGACCGCACGACGGTCAATTCCTGGGAGGACAAGGAATTTCAGGATGCCGTAAAATCCCTTGACAGAAAGAAGCTCGTCATTTGCGCATTATGGACGGAGGTCTGTCTGTGTTTCCCGGCGCTGGATCTTCTTAAAGAAGGTTACGAGGTGTACACCATTGTCGATGCGGTTGGCGGTACGTCGACTATCGCGCACGAGGTTGCCCTGCGCCGGATGGAGCAGGCGGGCGTTCAATTGTCTTCCGTTACCCAGTTTGGCTGTGAACTACAAAGAGACTGGAACCGCCTTGAGACCAAGCAGGTGTTTTTCGATAATTTAATGGAGAACGGCTCCTTTTTCGTTGAAACACTTCGCTGGTAGAACCAACGATGAAAATCTTTCAGACCAGGTCCGCCGACCTGGTCTGCTATTGACATGCACGTCTGATCAGCCAACAAATAATACGAGGCCCTAAATGAAAATCATCAGTACCATCTCCGATAAACATCGTCTACTGTCCTTACCTGATCCGCTTCACCCTTTGATCAGCGTCGTCCGGGTAGCGGATGTCCGTGCGGTGGACAATTCGGTCTGGGAACGTTTTTCCTTGAATTTTTACTGCATTGCTTTGAAAAGGAATGTTAAAAGTAAAATGCAGTATGGTCAGCAGCAATACGATCATGATAAAGGGATACTAACCTTCATTGCGCCCAAACAAATCCTTTCCCTGGAAGGTCCGCCGGTTTACGAGATTGGTGAAGAGGCCGGTTACGCGCTGTTTTTTCACCAGGATTTCCTATATAGCTTCCCCTTGGCTTCCAAGATCAAAAACTACGGATTCTTCTCCTACATAGCCAGTGAAGCGCTTCACCTTTCGGAAAAGGAAGAGAAGTACATCACAGAGATT
Organism: Pseudosphingobacterium sp.; assembly: GCA_035565175.1. GTDB lineage: Bacteria > Bacteroidota > Bacteroidia > Sphingobacteriales > Sphingobacteriaceae > Olivibacter. The sequence goes on along the minus strand of DATMSZ010000052.1, from coordinate 24,209 downwards.
TTTTTAAAGATCGAAGAGGAGTACCAGCATCTGGATGAATACCCACAGGAGGTCATCATCGCACAAATAGAATTGCTGCTGAGTTACAGCAACCGGTTTTATGAGCGACAGTTCGTCACACGTAAAACGGTCAATCATACCGTGATCACCAAGTTCGACAAGATCATGAATAATTATTTCGACAAAAAACTCGCCTTAAAGTCCGGTGTTCCCACAGTCGAATATATAGCTGCCTGTCTTAATCTTTCGCCGCATTATTTCAGCGATCTGCTCCGGTCAATAACCGGCAAGGGAGCACAGTACCATATTCAGGAGAAGCTGGTAGACAGAGCCAAAGAGTATCTGTCTGCTACGGATCTGACGGTTTCGGAGATCGCTTACCAGCTAGGGTTCAAACACCCGCAGTCGCTCAATAAGTTATTCAGGAGGAAAACCAGCACATCACCACTGGAATTCCGAAGGAACTTAAATTTGACGCCGAGTTTGTTTCTGAACGGATAAACGTGAAGGGCCTTGATCGGCTACCTATCGTGGAAGAGCGGCCGGCCATATTAAGTGCCTCTATCCTATAACGGCAGTGTTTCCCGAAAAAAAAGCCAGTCAATTTCATTTTTTACCATATGATAAGCAGATTGAAATAATAGTTTACAAGATTTGTAAAATCGTTCCCAATTTCTGAATAATGGGCAAAATTTGTAAGACTTAACACATTCAATCCGATCGCGATGTTCGAAAATATACTTCTTAATGTCAGTAAGTACATCACATTGACGGATGATGAAAAAAACACCTTCACCAGCTTACTAGAACGAAAAATGGTTCCGCGCAAGACCGTTCTGTTGCGAGCCGGTGATATATGTCAGTTCGAGGGTTATATCGTTAAAGGATGTGCAAGGATCTACCATATAGATATTAATGGCTGTGAGATCATTCTCTCTTTCGCGGTGGAGGATTGGTGGATAAGTGACATCGCTTCGTTTCATGAGCAAAAGCCGTCAACATTTTTCATCGAAGCGCTTGAAAAAACAGAGCTTCTGATGCTTAGTCGTCGGGGCAAGGAAAGGCTCCTTCATGAGATACCGAAATTCGAGCACGTTTTCCGGATGCTTGTTCAGCGAAATCTATGTACGATCCAGAACAGGCTGGTAAGCACGATCGGTAAGTCAGCGATGGAACGATATGTGGAATTTGTTACCCTGCATCCGACCGTTCCGCCGCGAGTTCCGCAATATCACATTGCGTCCTACATAGGTGTCTCTCCTGAGTTTATCAGTATCATTAGAAGGCGGCTGGCATCTAAAACAGATCCGGTCCCTTAAAGCCCGATATTGTTGTATGACAATCAAACTGAATCACCGCAATGTACATAAGATTATTAAAGTTCCTTAGCTCTGAACGCTCTTCCCGGATTTGTAAAGGATTTGACTCAGTGATCAATTATTAACATACAGTAATGACACGCATTCAACTGACCTACTTGTCGGTCATACTATCGATAACATGTTCCGCGACCCTGGCGAGCGCGCAGGTTTTTGAAAAAACACCCGTGCTGCATGGCGACTCCATTCTTTTTCCCATCATGCTTATAAACGGCTATCCGTTCATATCGGGAGCGGTAAACGGTGTAAGCGGCAAGTTTATGTTCGATACAGGTTACAGAACGTCCATATCGTTAAATGATAACCTTATCAGTCTCCCCAACAAAAAAACGAAGAACACCGGCATTACCGGCAGTGGGCATGGCTTCAAGATCAATACAAATGACACTGTCAGGGAAGTCAGATTCACGAACGGTGTTATCTATCGAAATCTTGAGAATATCAGCAGCGGAAACTATGATTTCCTACAAAACTATATCACGCCTGATTGTCTGGGCTACATAGGCCATGATTTCTTTACCGGTTATCTTTTTAAGCTAGACTATATCCACAGAAAGGTCACCTTCTATAAAAGCTCTGCTGAACGTAACAAGCGCAAGGATTTCCTGAAGGGCGAGAAAGTATTGGCTGTTATCAATTTTGAGAACAGAAAATTGCCGAATCACTCGATGGTCAGACTATCGCTAGACGGGATCAGTGTTTTAGGGGCATTTGACACAGGCCAGAACGGTTTGTTGCAATTGGATGAACCATCCGGCAAGATATTGAAAGGCCTTGGTTCCGTTCAAATTTCCGGTACTGACAGTGGCGGCGATACAATATTGACCATAAAGAACCTGATCATCGACGGAAAATATAAATTCACGTTAAAAGGTGTAGAACTCTCTTCTCTGAAAGACACGCAGGTCATCAGGAGAGAACTGGCGATAACCGAACCAAACCTGATGAATTTAGGGTATCGCTTCTTATCGCAATTTAAAACGCTATGGGATTACGCCAATTGTAAGATTTACTTATTGGAATATTGAAATAGATCAGTCGACCTTTCGTAAGTAGTTGAAAAAGTATAGAGCGATTATTTGGAAATTCCCGATACCAGTTATAGTGATTCATCAGTGCGGTATTCCTATCGATTAGATGAGCAAGAGAATTTATGGCAGTATTTTTTTGTTATCATGCGGCGTTTGCATAACGCTATTGATCTTCTATTTCAGATGGATAGTGAAGGATTTGGCAGAAGATCAACCGCAGTCCTATGAAATCCAGAATCCGGGTTTTACTTGCCGTCATAATCAATAAATATGGTGGCTTAGAAGGCATTCATAGTACGTTGCATAATCATTATAGCGCGGGTTAGCCATCACACCCGGAACTCTGGTATTATAAAAATCCATATCAAAGAATTCATATTCCGGATATATGCGTATGATATGCTCCGTTATGCTATTAATCAAGTCAAATTTTTTTGTAATTAATAACCATTCTTAGCTAGTCTTTTTAAATATCGGTTATTTAACTACTATGACTTAGATAGCCTATGAAATTAAACACTGAATACCCATTCAACACTAAGTCAAACTTAGATAAATTTGCTTTTATATGCAATATAACTTGTTTGCATATAAAACAGATTTATTCACACGTGCATATCTCCATGAGCGTTCATGAGGGCTAGCCGTTATCGATCTATCCGATACCATTGAAGAGGTATTTATAGAGGAAATATAGATAAAAATGTTGAATGAGACATTGCTCGTGCATGATGCAAAACCTATTGATTATATACATTGTCGGGTTCATCCGGTAACTTTGATTTCTAATATCCAGCCACCTTCCAACAAAAAACAATAGCGATGAAATTATTTATCACTAATCGTCTAAAGTATTAGAAAGACCTTAGATGTTAAACTGATCGGAATTTTTTATGGTGCCAGCCAATGAAGGATGTTCAAAAGAAACTGCGCGTTCTGCCTTGCATCCGGATGATTCATACCCCGTTTTTCGCTTTTGACCCCTCTTAAGAGTGCGTAAAACGGACCGGCATCGGCAATCAGACATACCCGTCCACGCCCAACTTGTAGGATAGCACTGTTTGCTAAACCTTTACCCGATATCTTGGATCCATCAGACGGGAGCAAGACCTCGTAGTCTTCGTCCAAGGACGAAACGATGATGGCTTCCGGCGGAGGAACAAATCCCGTTCCTACCCAAAAGCGGATGCTGTCTATTGCAAAACCTTTAGCATCGCTGACCGGATTACCTGTGAGACTGCCTCTGGTACGGGAGAAGATCTCAGGTCGGCCATCCTTACGCTGTGCAAAACCATTGATGAGGTCAAAGCCAAAGCGCGCCGCCAGCTTACTAGCTGCCCCTGCAGCAGGCATCTGGTCTGTGATGAGAAAAAGCGAGCCGCCTTGCTGATGCACCCAATCGTATAACGTTTCCACTTCTTCGTCGGTATAGGCGCTACCTGTCTGGGCGCCCCAATTGTCGAGGTCGTGCAATGCATTGACGGTCACAAACACACGGGCATCCATTAAGCTTTCGGAAGTAATGGTTTGGCTGTCAGTCTCCAATCGGTAACCATCTGCGTCCAGTACCTTGCCAAATGCAGCATACTGTCCCTTTAGCGTGAAAGGGTTGTTGTGTCCCTCATCATAGAGGACAACAGGTCCTTTTCCATTTTTATATCGAGGGCGTTCCGTTTCAAACCGAAAATCCGGGTCAGCAACGCTTTGGGCATACAGGTAGGTAAATGGCATAAGTAGCCAAATCAAGAGAATTGATTTAATTATCCAATTATTCATGTTCTATCCTTTCCCAACGATCTGATTCAAAACAGATAAGTTCTTTGGCTGTACCATTGGTAACCACGAATGTCAGTGGAAAGGACAGTTCGGCATTAAGGAAATCCGTAGGGGAGAGCGCTTCAAACACCATGGTCTTGTTATCCCATAGTTGCTCTATAGCAAGTTTATTGCCCTGCCTTATTACATTGATTTCCATGTTGTTGTCTTTTTGGAGCCGATATCTCCCCAGGAGCGGCGTAAGTTGGTCGGCGGTGAGCGAAACATGTTGCGTAGGGTTGTAGAAAACTTTTTCCAGCATTACCCGGTCAAGGATCTTAGCCTTATCAATTTTTCCATCAGTGCCTCCGATAAATGCAATCTGGTACGCCTCATCACGCGATTGGAAGGTGAGCGATCCAGTACGCTGTAGGGGATAAATCCGTCCATCCCATGTCTGCTGCGCTACGAACTGGCCGTCCTGATCAAAAAACCGAATATACGCCACTCGGTTTGGAAAGCGGAAATACCCAGATAAGTCATCCAAGGATACGCTATCGGTTTGAAGCGGTCTCGTTTCGTGGAATACACTCCCTTTTTGCGGTTCCGCTGTGTAGCCGCTAAGCACAACTAATCCCACGGCTACAAGTATGCAGGCTTTTAGGGATCTTTGCTTTACTGTTTTTGTATTCATCATCATGCTTTTTATGTTTTGATGATGCAATAATCAATATAGGAAAGAGAAAAACCGTTCGGCTGGATACAGATGAACAAATTTACGGTAATAACTAACCTAATTTCACCTTTAAAGCCAGAGGGCTCTGCTTGCCGTATTGTAACCTAGAAAACCGTCTTTTGAGGTCACAATTTGTGACCTCAAAATTTCGAGCTTCTGCTTCGTTGACTATATTCCTATCCTGCAAAAGCGCGATCTGTTCATCTACAGTGGGAGCTTAAAGAAAAGTGCATGAGCCTTCTGTATCATAAGCAATAAGTTTTAACTTTGTGACGAACCACCAAAATTCAATAATGACCAAAACCGAATTAATAAAAAAGCTAACTGATATCGAATGGGAAGACTTTGAAGTCAAAGAATCAAAAAGCGAATTGCCTAAAATATATGGGAGACCGTCAGTGCATTTTCCAATACAGCAGGAGGGTGGATTGTTTTGGGAGTAGGATCGACCCTTCTCATCCTTATAACAAACTGGCAGATGATATTTTTCTGCAAAAAGTGCGAATAGTAGATAACGGAAATCTCACTTATGCCGGATTGTTCTTTTTGGGCAGTAATGATGCTATACAAAGGACAGTTCCTGATTTTAGGATCGATTCTTGGAGATTCCCGGTACAAGCTATAGCGATTCATCCGTACGGTATTCCTACAGGTTAGACGAGCAAGAGAATCTGTGGCAATATTTTTTTATTATTATGAGGCGGTTGCATAATTCTATTGATCTTCCATTTCAGATTAGCCCGGCGACTTGTTTGTGCCCCGTTCCAATTCAGGAACCGGGGCCAACAAACACAGAAACAGCTCTTCTATTTCAGGGATTCCGGTTTCAATGTAACCATAATCTCATTATCGTCTTTCAACCATTTTCCTGCCTGTTTTTTAATGTTTTCCAATGTCAGCTGATCCAGAAGCACCGAAAAATCCAGCACTTCCCTCAACGGTTCTTCATTTTTAAGTTGCCCCTCTAAATAGTTCAGCCAGAATGTATTGGACTGCATCCCTACTTCCAGTGCCCTGGCCTCCTCTGCCCTAAATTTCTGCAGATCATCCATTGTGATTCCCTCGTTATGGAGATGTGACCATTCGTCTTTGACTGCGCTGATCAATGATTCCATCCGTTGCGGATTACAATCGAACGATAAGGTAAAGGTATAAAATCCTATCGGCTGTTTCGCTTTGGTCAGCTGTACCGATGGCGAATAAACGCCTCCTTCTTGCTCCCGTAAACGTTCGGTTAGGCGAAAAGATAAAGCTGCACGAAAAACATCAAGGTAAAGATTGTTTTTTACTTCATAATCATAGGTTCCGCTGATCACCATTTGTACGGTTGCCTTATTGGCACTTCCCATAAAAAGATCCTTGCGTATCTTTCCTTCCGGCACCCTGATATTCAGGTCCAACGCGCTTTCATGCCGGTTAAGGGCCGGCAGTGACCCCAAATAATATTCAACCATCGACTGCAATGAATCTGGTTGGACGCTTCCTGTAAACACAAAGGTAAAATCAGCAGCATCAGAAAACCGTTCTTTAAAAATCTGGAACAATCTTGTAGAATCAATCTGATTCAGTGCCTCTATATCCGCAGGTTTACGCCTGATATGGTAGTTTCCAAGCACATTACTTATCGTATCACTGAATGCACGAGCCGGATCATCTACCCTGTTGAGCATTGCCGTTTTGGAACGTTCCAAAATCTGACTGAAACGGGCAGTATCCAGTCTTGCTTGTGCCATATAAAGATGGATCATCTGCAGGGCTGTCTCCAGGTCTTTACCCGAACTTGCCCCTGAAAAACCTTCCGAGCGCTCGCCAATATAAGGTTCTACCCGAACCGCTTTCCCATTCAGAACTTTCACCAATTGATTTTGATTCAATTTTCCAAGTCCGCTGTTCACCACAAAAGCGGTTGCATTAGAGGCAGACCGATAATCAGCGTCTTGGTACAGAGAACTCCCTCCCGGGCTAGAGCCTAGAAACAGTACCTCGTCATTTTTAAAGTTGGTAGGCTTTACATAAATATGCATACCATTGCTCAACACCCAATGGCGGAGACCAAGCTCCTCCATTTCCTGCTTTTTAACAATTTTTCCAGGAACGAGTGAATGATCCAGCAACGTGGTTTTCGGAGTTTCCTCTTCAAAGCGCTTTAAGTCTTGCCCGGCAGCAACTGCCATCCACGCTTTCACATCCGTTTGTTCCGGCAAAGCTACATCGTCCTTATCCGGCCCAAGCACCAAAATAGTCCTATCCGCTTCTGCAAGATAGCTATTCACAAATGTACTAACATCGGTCAGCGTAACTGCTGGCAGGTACTTCAGGATCAGGGAGGCCTGCGTTCCGGTCTGCATGAAAACGCGCCCCTCCAGAAAATAGCGTAGGTATGTATCGGCCAGTATTGTAGAGGCCATTTTATCCTGTTCCTTTACCATCAATTCTACGGAGCGCTCGACCCGTTCTTTTGCCTCCTTCAGTTCTGCATCAGTAAACCCAAATCGCTTGATCCGTTCTATTTCCATCCACACGGAAATAAAGCCTTCCTTTAGCTTACCTGGCGTTAGCGAAATACCGATATTGAAAGCTTCCAGGTTGCCTATGAGTGGGCCCGCAGAAGCTTGTGCACTGAAATACGGCTGATTATTTCTTCTATACACTTCTTGTAGCCTACTGGCGAGTAAACTGTTAGCCAGATCATTAATCAGTTCTTTCTTGAAATCAGATTCATACCGAAGCGGCTGTTTCTCCCGTTTAAAAAAGAACTCAACCTGATACTGCGCATTTTCCTTATCAGTAGCCTTAACAAAACCTTCCTGCGGTTTTAGATCAATAGCATAAACAGGTCGTTCCTGTGTGTCCTTTGAAACGTTCAGATCTCCAAACAATGATTTAATCTCTTCTTCAACACGGTCTATATCCACATCGCCCACAACAATCAGGGCCTGCAAATCGGGCCGGTACCACTTTTTGTAAAAATTACGGATCTGCTGCAAATCGGCTTTCCTGATCACCTCCTCTTCTCCTATGGGCAAGCGTACGGCATAACGGGAAAAATTAAAGAGTGTGGGCCAAAACTGAGTTTGCATACGATTGCTGGCCCGCTGGGTCAAACGTTTTTCTTCCAATATCACACCACGTTCCTTCTCATATTCTCCGCTGTCTAATGTTGCATCGGCTGCCCAATCGCGCATAATCTGCATACCATTCTTCCACAGAGCTGTATCGTCCGTCGGCAAAGGAAGCTGATAGACCGTCTCATCAAAAGCCGTGTAAGCATTCAGGTCTGCACCAAATTTCACACCTGCCCGTTCCAAGTAGTGGATCAATTCATTTTCAGGATAATGCTTGGTCCCATTGAAGTTCATATGTTCCAAAAAATGGGCAAGTCCCCGCTCATTTTCCTCTTCTAGAATAGAACCGACCTTGTTTGCCAGATAAAGTGTTGCTCTTTTCTCCGGCTGTTTGTTTGTTTTTATAAAATACGAGAATCCATTCGGAAGTGTCCCCATCCGCACACTGGAATCCAGCGGCAGCTTTTTATCCTGTGCAAAAGCAAGAGTTAAACAAAACGTACTCCATAGCCCTGCAATGACATATTTTTTTATCATTTCAATTGCTGTTTATCTTTTTTTTCTTCTTAACAAAAAGGTAATAACTGAAGTGCCGATCCATATCGGCAACACGGCATCCAAGCCTTTCCAACTTGGTTCAATTGATCACGGTTGACTAGCCCGTCGACATCTTTCTTGTCCAGGCGGGTTGTATTCAAGAGCTCCTCGCAATTAAGCCAATTAAAGAGCTACGTATTCCGGTCAACAGGCAACAGTTAGGTATTAGCCGACTTTATTACCAAACACGAACTTTATCAGATTTAAGAACTAACTTAACAGAAAAGATCATCGACGGGTCCTGGTATTCATCGATAGTTCTCCTGATAGTTTTCAAGCTTCTTTTAACCTTTTCTTGAAACAAAACACGACCGTCCATAACAACGGAAACCGGTTTGTCTAGATCAATAAACTGATCATTGAGATTAATGTCCAGTTCTTTAAAACTATTTTCAACGATAGTAATTTGGTTTTCGTTTATATTCACCTCAGCAGCAGCATGTTGATTAAGCATCTTGATCGGTGTCGATAACCAATAAAAGCGATGTTGGAGCCGGTTATCCTGTACCCATATTATTTTATTCGGAAATGGGTTTCTTTTAAAGGAAGACAACCAGGGTATCGCAATTGTATCTCTTCGATCCATCCAATGCGCCTTGTCGGGATACAGATGAAAATCGTGTATAAATCCCTTTTTATCTAGCTGCTGTAGGCTGTCTAATTTTTGGTTAAATGCAATAGCTAAGGTATTGCGGTGATAGGCCGTATCTCTACCACCCATGTAGATGGCGAAGGGTAGATTTCGAAGATTAAGCGCATTTGCATCACCGGGATGCCCCGCCATCATCGAAGCCGCAGCCCATCGGTCGGCCATACGTGGAGCTAGCTGAAACACACCATCCCCACCTGCAGAGTAGCCCAAAATGTACACTTTATTGGGATTCACATCTTCCAATATTACCGCATAACGGATCAGCGAATCCAGTAGATCATCGATATGATCTTCATGCCATAAATTCCAGGTATTGGTAGGTGCTCTGGGCACAATGCACAAGCCTTCAGGAATCGAATAGAGGGTTCGCTGGTTTTCCCACTGCTGATTGTTTATGGCAGGTGGGGCATTTCCACCACCATGTAGGGAGAAGTAGAGGCTACGACCATCCGCAGGTTTTTCGCCAAACACCCTATACGCGATGGGCATCGTATATTTCCCTAACTGAATAATCGCTTCCGACCACACTTTTTGAGCGGCCGGAAGTAAACGCTGCTTTTCAAAAGCCCATTCTTTCAAGGAAAGTTCTTCTGCTTCTTTTCGGCTCAGTCCTTTCTGTGCAACAGCAGGCTTAACCATCATCAGTAATATACTGATCAATATGATGTTAATTTTCATTAGAATAAATATTCGTTATTGTTTGTTTTTAGCGGCACTCATGAGCGCTACGCGGTTTGTTTGAATCATTATTCATCCTCATTGGCGCTATTTAAGTAAGGATAGAATGCCTTCATTTTCAATAATGAGCATTCCCTGGCGGTCTGTTGTAATGCCTTCCTGTAACTTGTAGGTATATCTTGGCGTCTTCCCATCCATGATCGTTGGCAGATACGCAAATCGTATATTGCCACTGGTTTTTTGTAAGGCTTCTCCCACCTCAATAATGTGACTGGAAATAATAAAAAAGCATGGGTGATATTGCGAAAAAGCAGCTGTCACCGCTAAAGTTGCATCATAGGCATCTTTAACATTGGTTCCTTTAAACAATTCATCAAATAAGACAACAAAGCTTTTGCCGCTGGCCACTTCTTCGGCCACTTTCTTTACCCGCAATACTTCTGCATAAAAATGGCTATAACCCATGTTTAAACTATCGGGTACATTGATAGAAGAATAAATGCCATCACAGATGGAGAACTGCATATCTTTGGCGGCAAGAGGAAAACCCATATGAGCTAGGTAAAGAGCAATGCCGAATGACTTCATGAAAGTAGATTTACCAGCCATGTTTGCGCCGGTAAGGAAGATCATATTCCTGTCTCGGTCAAAATCCAGGGCGTTAGCCACCCCCTTCATTAAGGCAGGATGCCAGAGTGCCGCTATCGCGATGTGGTGCTTCTCTTTCGGCCATGCAGTTGCATAAGCAAAGCCACGCGCCCGGCCTACCTTGCCCACTGCCAGGTAGACATCTAATTTATAAATGCTTTCCAGCAGGAGTTCCATATCCCCTAGAAGGGTATGTTTTAGTAGATAATCATAAGACGCTAATTTTGTTGTGGAAAATTTTGTTGTCTCGCTCTCCTTCAGTAAGTTCCGGAGCCGAGCATCCCCAAGGATACGTATCAAGACCTCCCGCTCCTCGCTAAAAGGTCCAGGATTTGGATCATGGAGCTGGTTTAGGAAACGTTGTAGTGCATTTAATATTTTTACCGTAGCCATCAAGCCCTGTTGTAAGTCGGCATATCGCTCATCGTGAAGTAGGTTAGCCTGCACTTTTTTGGAAAATACCGCAAGCAACGCTCCTAAGTATGTGCCACTGCTTCTCGTGCTGAAGTAATTTTCTACCACTTTAAATTCGGAACTGCTGAACGGAAATTCCAACCCTTTATCCTGAAAATAGCGGAATAAACTGCTCCGCTTATTGATTTCCGAGGGGTCTGTTAACGGATGTTTAAAGAGCTGCTGCAACAGCCTTTCGCCGCCGCCGGTATGCACCTTATTAAATAAGCTGAAAATAGAACCCGGCGTAAATTTGCCGAGCAAATTTAAATCCTCAAGCGTTTGTTTATCAACTGTAAAGCTCATACGTTTTGTTTATTTATCCGTGCTATACCCGCAGCTAAAATGTCCAAAATTCCTTCGTTTTTTATAATAATCATACCATGTCTATCAGCCGTCAAGCCTTGTTCCAGCGTATACGTGTACACCGGTAGATTTCCATCCATGTGGGTAGGCAGATAGACAAAATTGATATTGTCACACCTTTCCCTCAACACTTCTCCAGCCTCAAGAATATGGGTTGAAATCACAAAGACACTGTTCTTTTTTCCTGCAAAAGCTTCCGTAAAAGCAATCGTTGCTTCACAAGCATCCTTTACATTCGTACCTCTGAACATCTCATCGAAAAGAACAAACAAATTTCTGCCCAACTTAAGTTCCAGGGCAATCTTTTTCGCACGCAGCACCTCAACGTAAAAATGACTGGCACCCATTCCCAGATTATCCGGTAGGTTAATGGTCGTATAAATTCCATCCAGCACTGAAAATTCCATTTGGCTGGCCGCTACCGGGAAACCCATATGGGCTAAGAAAAGCGAAATACTCAACGACTTCATAAACGTAGATTTACCGGCCATATTTGCACCAGTTAAGAAAATCACATTGTTATCCGGCGTAATATGGATCGAGTTGGCGACGGCGTTTTTTACCTGCGGGTGGTAAACGCCTTCCAGCCTAAGCACATGTTGATCTTTAGGTAAGGCCTTTGGAAAAACAAATGCCCGTTCTACAGCCACCTTTGCAACAGAAAGGTAGACATCAAGGCTGTATACATAACTAAGTATTTTGAGCACTCTATCCCGATAACGAAATCTGAAAAGCTCATCATAAGCTGTATATTGGCTAGAAGTGAGCTTTATATGGCTCGGTAATTGGAGTACTTCCTTAAATTCGGGCAAGATCAATATATTCAGAATTTCCGTTTTTTCCGGCTGGTCTCCATTATCCAAGCCATTCAAAAAATGATTCAGTTCTTGTAACAACTTTAGCAAGGCCACGATACCATTATATATGGCTGCGGTGTCGGCATCCAAAGCAACTAGATTGCTCAGTTTTCTAGCGATTGAATCGCCCTGGGCTGATAACTTGGTCCGTCCATCCGTATTTTGCATATAAGATTCCACCGCATCAAAATTTGCTACGGTAAAGAGAAACTGCTTTCCCGATTTAGCAAAATACTGAATTGTTTGACTCCGGTTATTTATATTACCTTCATCTGAAAGTGGAAAGCGAAACATTTCTTCTAAAATGGCAGCTCCACCACGCGTCTTGGTATTGTTAAAAATCTGATAAATAGACTCTTCCCCTGGTCGGCCAAAAATATTAAGGTCATCTAGGGTTTGCTGATCGGTAAGGAATGCCATACTTTATTTTCTTTTTCTTCTGATCAATATGATAGTTCCTAGGACCAGTAAAATGCCCGGGAATATCCAAAGGAATGTAATACGGAAATAGTTAATCTGGTCTCTTTTTATTAAAAGGAGCGTATCCTTTGCCTCCGGGCGAAAACTGCTGATCGGAAACTCGCCGTAACTCAGCCAACTGAAAATCCCTGTATTGAAGGCAAAGTTAGCGGTTCTCATATTAAAGCGGTTCAACTCGATATTGGACATAAAATCCGCATCGCCGACAATGACAATACGCTGCTCCTTACCTTCTATTTTTCGGGTTGCGCTAACAGCGAGTGGAAATGATTTCTGCAAATCGCCTCTTTCTGGTTCAAATTTCACCTTTGCAGAATCCGTTAAAAATTTATCTTTTTTTAGCCAGCTTTTTCTAGGGTCTGTCACCAGTAAGGGTTTTACCACATACTCCTTTGACTTCTCTATCGCCAATGCCGCAGCCATCGGCATGGAAACCACTACGCTGTCGTGATGGACATGTTCTAGGGGAGGAAACATATTACTTGCAGTACCGGTGAGGTAAGGCGTCGCCAGATCTGGCTGAAGATCTTTACTTTCCTGTACGATAGCCCCGGCCATAAGCTGCACCCCAAATTGGCCTAAAAGCGGGTTAAGCAAGGCTTGTTTTCCGGGCTCTCCTGAAATCAACAAATTACCGCCCTTATCTATAAATTGCTGCAATTTTGACTTTGCTACCTCGTTAAGTTCGGTTTTTGGATCGGCAAGAACGAGCGCGGAAATATCCCCAGGAATCGATTCAGCATCGAGGGAGATCGTATCCACGTCAAAGCCCTGGTTAATCAGCGAATTTCTGAAATTTTTCAAATTTGCTAAGGCCCGATACTCTCGGTCGCCGATCTTATTGATGTTCCTTTCCAGGTTTCCGGTTACAAATAGAATTTTAGGCATTTTTGCCAGGAGCAGCCTTTTTAAAGCCGCAGATATTTCAGTTTCCGTTGGCCAGTGCTCATTGTCTGGAAATACCCGCAAGAACGTTTTCCGTCCTTTATATTTCAGCTGCATGATATAATTAGGCTCCTGCGACAGGTCAATCATCTCGCGGATTTCTTCCGGGCGCTTAAACTGGCTCAGGCGCATATCTCCGTTTTTGGCAATTTTTTCGGCGATCTGCTCCAAGGTTTTCCCCGGATTGGCTTTCATAATCGCCCCACCCTGACCCAGCGTATCGTAATACATAACATTTTTAAGCTTGATGTTGTGCTTAAAGCGCACGTAAGGTGCCCAACGGTTAATGTTCAGTTGATACGACTCCGGATTCCCATCCTCCATAGAGCCGCCCAGCAGATTCGCATACCCCGTAACTTCCAAAGGTTCGTCGCCAAGTTCACGGATGATCTTTTGTGTGACAGGCTTAATCGTATTGGCTTTATCTCTCGTTACATCAAAATAGACAATAAGCTGCGGAATGGAACTGATGCAGCCAATGGCAATCGTGATAATCACAATGAGGCTGTAACGGCTAATCTTAACCCAGGTGGAAACCGTTTCCATACCCGTTTTCAGCTTATATATGGTCAATTGCAGGAACATAAAAACGATGGCAAAGAAATAGATAATTCCATTGCTTGTAATCAATCCAACAAGCATCCAGTCGGTACGCCCCGCTACGGAAAGAAAATAGGTTACATCCCTTAAAAAAGGAACCCCACGCCATAGACCAGCAATGTTGTACAGTATACCGAAAGTGACAAAAGTGCACACTGCGGCTACAATTTGATAGGTAGTGAGGCAGGACATGAAGAGTCCGATTGCCGAATAAGCACACAGTAGCAGGAACAAGCCTAATAAACTACTTAGTAACAAGCCAGTATCCGGATCTTTTACGGTGAAATAACTGGTTATTACATACATGGCCACGACACCCACCATGAGCAGGCTCATGATTACCATAGCGGCAAACTTTCCTAATACAATGTTCTGCACCCGAATTGGTGAAGAATATAAAAGCCGGATGGTGCCACTGCTCATCTCGCGACTGATGAGTCCCATGGTAAGCAAGGGAAGGTAAAGATACAGGTTCCCCATCACATTAGACAATACCCCATTGGCTCCTAAAAATATACTGGCAATAATACTAAACGGAATTTTATAACCGCCCTCAATTGTCACGGCAATATTGTCCAGCATTTTCAGGTAAACAACACCACACTGTACCATAAAAATAAGAATAAGGAACCATGCGATGGGCGAATAAAACAGCAATTTTAACTCTGTTTTGGCAACTCTAAGAATCGTTTTCATCAATATATCTTTTTATCGGACTAGTGTTGTGATAGTTGTTTAAATATTTCTTCAATAGAATTTTTTTCGAGCGTAATTTCTTGTAAACGCCAGCCTTTTCTGACACTTTCGTTTACAATGACTTCGGAGATTGACGAATCACCGCTGAAATATAGGCGAACACTCCTTTCTGTGAGCATATCTGCTTTCATAATACCCTGGATGGCTTCCAGTTCACTGATGGCAGGCATATTGTCGAAACGAATAAGCATACTGTGCGGCTTTATATAATTATTGAATGCCTCCATGCTATCTTCGAATACGATTCTCCCGTTTTCTATCATCTTGATGTCTCGGCACAGCAATTGTACCTCTGAAAGGATATGGGAAGAAAAGATAACGACGCGGTCTTTAGCGATATCCTTAATAAGCGCTCTGACCTCAATAATCTGATTTGGATCTAAGCCGTTTGTCGGTTCGTCAAGTACAAGCACGTTTGGTTTGTGTACAATAGCTTGTGCAATCCCAACTCTTTGCCGGTAACCCCCAGACAGATTTTTAATCAATCTACTACTAAAATGATCGATACCGCATCGTTCTTTTGCTTCTTTGACCGCGTCTTTCCTGAACTGGCCTGACATATTTCGCAGGCCCGCACAGTAATCGAGGTATTCATCCACCGTGAGGTCCATATATAGGGGCGGATTCTGCGGAAGAAAACCTATCTCCATTTTGGCTCGCATGGGATCATCCCTGAAATTTATACCATTGATATAGACATTTCCAGCGGTCTGGTTTAACGCCCCGCAAAGAATGTTCATGGTGGTGGATTTTCCGGCGCCATTGGAGCCAAGCAGGCCGACAATACCATATTCGTTAATCTCCATGTTGATGTCACGGATCGCCCAGCTATTACTATACCGGTGTGACAACTTTTCTATTTTTACTATACTTTTTTCCGACATACGGTATTTTTAGATTTTAATCCGGGTTTTGTACCAGTTCCGGATTTTGGTTAACAATAATCGAAGAAAACGGGAAGACATATCCGTTGCTGTTTGGCTCCAGGGTACGGGTAATGCCGTTGAACACCCGGGTAACCGTTTTGGCAAAGAAGGGGTCTTTATTTAAGCGTTTTTGGTCAAACCAGCGGAGTCCGGTTCCGAAAAACTCTCTTCTGCGTTCATTCACCACCATTTCCAGTGCCTGCTGGTCGGTAGTTGCCTTAAGGTCCACATAATCGGTTGGCCTAAATCGGAATTTACGAAGGTCATTCAGCATCTTTACGGCCTCGTCGCGCCTTCCTGCGCGCGCAAGACATTCTGCCCGGATCAGCCAGGTTTCGTTAACTGTCAATCCCACGCATGCATTGTCAGCACCAGCTCCGGCAAAAAATCGCCTGCCTGTAAAGCTGGGATAACCGACGTCTCCTGCTCTGGTAAATAGTGTATATCTCAAGTCTTTAGTCCCTAATAAGTTCAATAAGTCTTCGCTCAACTGCAAGCCGCCGTAACTAAGTCGGGGAATTTTACGTAACAGAACTTCTTTGTTCTTTATAAGCGTAGGAAATGCAGCGTCAACGAGCAGATTATAATCATTAAGTCCGTCTGAAAGTGCTAATGCTTGTTCTGCGGCTACTCGAGCGGCCTCAAAATTACGCATGTTCAAATGCACCTTTGCCAATAGCGCATACGCGCTGCCTTGATACGGGTTCACTGAATTCATTTTAGCAGTAGGCAATAAAGGAATAGCGGTTTCTATATCTTTCAGCACTTGGGCATAAACTTGAGCAACAGTGGCCCTTTGCAAGTTTACAAACAGCCTTGCTTCCAATAAAAGCGGCACACCAAGATCAGTGCCAGCAGTCGAAGCATCGTATTGCTTCCCATGTGAATTTACCAGCGTAAAATAAGTAAATGCCCTTTGAATAAGTGCTTCCGCATAAATCGCGTTCCGCTCTGCCAGGGAGCCATTTTTGCTCTCCAATACACCGGAGATCACGGTGTTAAAAGTATATATTGCTTTATACATAGAATTCCAGTCAAAATCATCCTCTTTGTCGATATAGAATGGTTTTGCCCAGGTATATTGCGCAACGTATACACTATTGTAAGAGATATCGCTTTGGAGGTTCGGATCTTTGAGATCAATGTCATCACAACCTATAATCGCTGCATTTGCCGAGCCAAATTCTGAATCTTCTCTACTGTTCATTAGTAGGCGGTAATCATTTGTATATACTAAAACCCGCTGGCCTTGCACTGGAACATTTTCTACATATTTCCGGCAGGAAAGTAAGGTTGCGGCAGTTATAGTGATGAAAAATACTTTAAATATATTCATGGTGATTTCTTTATGCATTATAAACTTAGGTTAAGTTGAAAAGAATAGTTGCGTACGGGAGCCAGTTGGTAGGTGTTGGTCACATTAAATAAATAGTCCGGATCAATTTTCTCCTTATTCTTGGCCCAGATCATACCCAGGTTCCTGCAAACCACAGATAAACTCAAGGCCTTAATACCCATTTTAGCCACCACCTGCTGAGGAACCGCATAGGACAAGCGCACCTGATTCAATTTTACATTGCTCCGACTTCTCACTAGTAAATCCGAATTGGAATATCTCTCTACACTGGTTCCATAATTAAAACCCTGCGAATAATCCGAAGTAATTCCCGGAACGTTGGTCGTTAATTCATCACCTGGCTTTCTCCAGCGCTGTGCCAAATCTCCGGCACGGCTTACATATAATCCCGTTTCAGCAACTGACGGCCTTAAAAAAACACCACCGAGCTGGTATTGAAATTGAAGACCCAGATCAAACCTCTTGTAGGTAACATTTGTATTATATGCACCATACCATGGTGAGGCCGTTCTTCCTGAATACGACTTTACATCATAAAAAGGGAAATCCCAGGTATTATACAACTTACCCGGCTCTGTGGGATCCTCTATTAATGTTTCTCCTTTTTCATCCAGTCCTGCAAACTTATACGTAAACAAATAGTCTGTTGGGTAACCATCGTACAATGCCTCCTCCCCGGGCGCAAGCATATTGGCGATAGGCAATTTAAAACGCTCATCGTGAATGATATTGGTATTGTAAGACAAATTGATCGTGTTGTACCAAGTCACTTGTTTAGATTTAACGAGTGCAAATGAAAAACCTATATCTACACCCTCTCCGTCTAATGTAGCCGCATTAAATAAAGTTCTTGAAAAACCATAGGTTCCGTTAATGGGCAATTCATAAAAGATATCCTTCGTATGTTTTTTATAATATTCCAGTGTTCCAGAAATGCGGCTGTCAAAAAGGGAAAAATCGAGTCCGTAATTCAGCATTTTGGTTTTTTCCCACGCCAAATCTTCTCGCGCGGGCTTACCAATACGCGCATTCGGAAGAAGGGAATAATCATCTGTCCCTTGTAATTCGATCACCGTTACCGGTGCATAGCCCTGTGGGGCATTTCCGGTGAAACCATAAGTAAAACGTCCGGATAAGGCGCTCAACCACTCCACATCTTTCAAAAAACTTTCCTTTTTCATGTTCCAGCTTAATCCTACAGACCAAAGCGGGATGGCTCTTTTTCTCCGTTCCACACCAAGCAGGTTCAAATCATCAAAACGTGCACTTGCCGAAACGGTATACTTGCTATCATAGGTGTATGAGGCAGTTGAATAATAAGATAATGTCCTGGTGGTTTTCTCTACAATCGGCAAGGACGTAGCCCCAATAGCCGGGCGGTTGCCTGTTATATCCAGGTAGTTTCCATTAGGATCTACCTGCGTAAATGCATTGATCTCCTTATTATACCCATAACGGGTTTCTCCGCTGGTTTTATTAAAAACCTCCCGAATTTCATTCCCCAGTACAGCGGCCAGTTCATGTTTATCGTTCCAGTTCTTATTTACATTTACCTGGCCCCTCAAATTATAGCTCCTGGTTGATCCATTATTCGTAATCAACTTTCCACCAATAGGAAGGCCATAAACCAATTGTCCTGCAGAATTTATAGTAGTTGCCCTATTTATCATAATCCTGGCTTCGTAGCTATCCGGTTCCTGATAATTTTCACGCTCGGTAAAATTCCGGCCTAGATTTCCAGAGACCGAAAAATTAAGCCATGAAGTAATCTTAGTTCTGACATCCACATTCACGCCCAAATTGTTACCTGTATTCATGGTATTGTTGTAATTCAATTCATCTAGCGCTGAATACCTAAACGGAAGATAACCTTGGCTTTCTAAACTCCGGGCCCTGGATGGAATCGTAAAGATATCATAGTACATTGTGCTTCCATCCGGATTGACGAGCAAATCATAAGGGCGCAGCCCAAACGGAGACATGCTCATCCCAAGCGCAGCGGCAGGATTAGTTTTATCCGTAGTGTTACCGTAAGTCAGGGAAGTATTAATTGCAACGCGTCCTTTTAGGAGATTGGAAGTTGTAGATACGTTGAAGGAGTAACCCTTATTCTTATTGCTTTTGTATATCCTGTCATCGGTATAGTAAGAGCCAGACATATAATAAGAGTTATTTACACCACCACCGGAAAGTGATAAATTATATTGTTTTGTGGCCTGCCTCTGAAGCAGGTATTCAGAAATTTGATCTGCATTATCATACTGCGCCAATGCAGCAAGCTCCGCATTCATCTGGGCTTCAGAAATTTCGCCACGCTTATTTTTAAAAATGATGGCTTGGGCTTGAGTTAGGTTTCCCGATATATAGGATGATTGTGTAACGTCTTCCACATAATTTTTATTGATCATATCTTTTTCCAGATCAATGTAATCAGCGACAGACATCATTGGCCCGTAATCCGTCCTGGGTTTTGCACCGGTGCTATAGGTAGTCGAAAAGTTAAGTGATGGTGCTGCATTTTGTTTGCCTCTTTTAGTAGTAATCACAATGACGCCATTTGCTGCCTGAATACCCCATATAGATGCTGCAGCAGCATCCTTTAAGAACGTTATCTGTTGAATGTCATCTGCGTTAAGCAAATCCAGTGCACCATTTGCGATGGAAATCTGCGATGGAAAACCATCGACCACCAAAAGGGGCTCTACGCTCACCTGAGTATGGTTACCAACGATGGTAGAGATACCACGTATGTTAATTGTCCCGTTGCGGCTCTGCCCGGCTGTTGTCTTGGTAGAAATG
The DNA here is from genome assembly GCA_035565175.1 of Pseudosphingobacterium sp. Classification (GTDB taxonomy): domain Bacteria; phylum Bacteroidota; class Bacteroidia; order Sphingobacteriales; family Sphingobacteriaceae; genus Olivibacter. The sequence goes on along the minus strand of DATMSZ010000052.1, from coordinate 4,129 downwards.
TTTACCCCAGGAACCAAGCCTTGCAGGCGTTCAAGTACACTTATTGTAGGGAACTGTGCCAGTTCTTTTGCTGTTACAATTCCGAATGAACCCGTTGCCCGGTCCTTATTTACATCCTGATAGCCCGTACTTACAATGGATACACCTTCAAGGACAGCCACCAAAGGTTTCATGGCGATCACCACACTATGTTGAGAAGTCAGCTTCAGTGTATCCGGTTTATATCCCATGAAAGTAGTAATCAAGGTTTCCTGTCCAGTAACATGGCCTATTTTTGCCTGGCCACTTACTGTTGTAACGTAAGCCTTCCCCGACTCTTTGACGGTTATTTTAGCGCCCTCCATCGGTTCTCCTTTCTCATTGAGAACAAGCGCTTCTATATCCATATGGACGGCGGCATTGGTGACGGTAATTACAATAGAAGGTTCTTTCCTAGAAATAACTACCATTTTATCCTGTATCTCAAACGATAAAGGTTGGTTTTTAAAGAGGCTCTCAAGTACTTCAGGGAGTTCTGAATTGCTGACCCGAATGGTAACTGGCTTTGCGGAATTTAAAATATTACCATCTGCTACAAAATCATAGCCACTCTGCGCTTTAATTTTTGATAAAACAGTAGTGAGTTTGGTGTTTTTTTCTGATAATGATATTTTCTGTGCAAGTCCGACTGTCGCAACATGCATGAAAAATGCGAATAGAATTACGCTGATTAATCGCATATGAGCAAAATTTAACAGGTGTACATTATCATGTACGTCTTAGTTTGGTGAGTTATAGTTTTATTGATCGTTGGTTTGGTTTCTGCAATTATTTCCCTTTGGAAGAGAAGGTATACTGCTAATTCGGTTGATAACTAGATTTTTGAGCTAAACCAAACTTCAACCAGGCCTCGGTTTGGCGATACCTGGCATTTTTGTAATTATTTAACCACGTACACCCTCCTTCCTTCAATTTTAAAACGGACTAACTTAGTAGATTCAAGCGCGCGGAGTATCTGGCTGATATTTTTGTTTCTAGAAACATTACCGGAAAATGATCCCTTCGGAATTTCTCCCTGATAAACTACCTGGATGTCATACCAGCGGGCAACATCTCTCATAACACTTTCTATATCAGCATTATTAAAAATAAAATCTCCTTCTTTCCAAGCCAGAGATTCTTCCAGATTTGCTGTCGTGATACGTATTGATTCACCTTTAAGCAAGGATTGTTGCCCCGGATTCAGCACAATATCATCCTTGTAGGTGACCTTTCCCTTATCACCCCATGTGGCGGCCTGATAAGCAACCTTCACCTTGCCATCTTGCAGGGTGGTAATAATATCCCTTTCGTCTTTGTAAGCCTTTATGTTAAAGCGAGTGCCCAAGACGGTTAGCTCTTGTCCGCCAGACTTCACAATAAAAGGCCGCGACGCATCCTTTTCGATTTCGAAGTACGCTTCGCCCTCGAGATCCACGCTACGATCTTTCAGTGCAGCGAACGAGGCCGGATATTTCAGGGAAGAGCCCGAATTTAACCAAACTATTGAACCGTCAGGCAGTTTTACCCGATACGTTTCTCCCCTTGATGTAGAGAGGATGTTCATCCCCGCATCAGTAGGCAGCTCATGGCTTCCATATTCATAGCTAATCCTTCCATCGGACGACTTAGAAATGCGCACGTCCGATTCTTTGGCCAACTCGCCTTCAGGAGCAGCAGACAACACAATCTTGCGCCCATCCGAAAGTGTAAGGGTAGCGTTATTTGTTCCGGGAGCGATATCCTGCTTTGCGGTAATGGAAGCACTTTGAAGGCCGTTGCGATCCAGAAGTTCTGGATTTAAAAATAAAGAGATGGCCACAATTCCTGTAACGGCGGCTACCCCAGCGAGACGTAGCCATAACCTTCTGGCTTTTGGGCGTACCTGGGGCTGGCGGACAATCTCTTGAAATATCTGCAAAGCACGGACTTTGCTGATCTTCCTATTGTGAACATCGCTCAGCAGGTAATCGGTTTCAAGCAATTCAAAAAGGCGTTCCTCCGCATTTGCCGTTTCCAAAAAAGCATTGAATTCCTCCAATTCGATCTCAGAGGCTGTCTTTGCCGAGAATTTTTGGTATAATGTAATGATCCTTCTGTTTTCCTGAGTCGCCATATCTTTTTTACTGCCTCTTTTCTATAACAATCCCCGAAAGCAGCCTTAGGGGGTATGGCAACGAAAAAAAAATTAAAATAATTTAAAAAGAATCAAGATCACCGTTAAATCTGTATGTTCTTTTAGGTAGGTCCGGAGAAAACGAAGCGCAAGTTTCATATAACTTTTAACAGTTTCAGTTGATAAATTCATCTTTTGGGCGACCTCCTCATATTTAAGCCCTTCGAGACGACATAGTTCGTAAACCATTTTCTGTTGAGGCGGAAGCAGTGCAATGCCGTCATTAAGAAGCTTTCTTGTGTCTGCCAGCAAGATCTCCTCTTCCGTCCCGTTATGGCTTTCTGTCCATCCTCTACCCAACTGAATGTCGGTTTTTGCTTCCAAGACTTTTCTCCTTAACACTTGAAAACTTCGATTCCGTGTTAGGACGGTTAGATAGGCAGACAAATTGGTGTCTTCTGTCAGGTTTCCGGCAGTCAGCCAAAGTTTAAGCATCACCTCTTGGAGCACTTCTTCTGCGAGAATATGAGATTTGAGTAAATACAAGGCTCTTGCATAAACATCTCCTTGATATTTATTATAGATAATCTTAAAGGCACTTTGATCACCTTTAGAGATTCTATCAAGCAATTCACGCTCTTTTAGTGGAAGTTTCACTAACATTAGTAAAATATTATAGTTGAAGACGGTTGTTTACATTAATGAGCCCCTACTTTGAGTCCGTGTAGCGCTTACTTTCTTTATCGTGGCTGATTTGCTCCTACGGGCATGCCTACATCACACAAATTAGCCCCATTTATGATAAAAAACCACAATAAATCGTTCGAATATAACCGAAAATTCAGAACTTCAAAAAAAATACGCAATTTATACTTGCCCATCTACAGATTAGCTATCTAAAAGCAAAATTTCACACACAATAATCGATTAAAACAACACACATACAACTACAATGGAAAAGGTTTGAAAAGCTCTGCGCGTTCAACCCCATCAAGTAAAACATGGTTTTAAAAATTCAAGGAAGAAAAAGCGATGTTAGAAATTGCATTGGAAGGAAAAAAGAAACCAAAGATTGACGCAAGTGACGACATTATTCAACATCTACTACCTGAACTTTCAAATCTTTAATTACCCAGTTCCTCAAAAAGCACATCGTTACCGTTGGCTTTATCTGCTGCCTTATCTTTTGTTGTATATTTGTGGTACACTTAAGTACCAAATGGTTAAGATAACGATTAACGACCCATGGATATCTATACTATCAACAATATTGTGCTATATCGTAAATTAGATTGGACGTTATCAGATGATTTTTTTTATCTAACACAAATACCTACAACCTTCGAACCTTTTACGATACATCCAAACTACTATTCATTCGGCATCATCAACCGAGGTTCGATGAAGATCGAGATAGATAGTCAACTGCATGATATCACTCCGAGGTCGTTTCTGATCTATCGTCCAGAACAAACCTTGAAAATAGTAGATGTAGAACCAGAAACAGTGGGGGCATTCATTCTGTTTACAAGGCGATTCATTCAAAATTTTCAACCTTCTTTTGATGCATTTTTTACCAAAACCTTTTTACACAAAAATTTCGACTCTCATTTTATGATCGATAAAAAAGATCATGATCAATTGTCTATCATGTTTGGTAAGATCTTCGATGTGCTGTCTTCCATATATACGGATCGTTGGGAAATATCTGCCAGAAGTGTTATTTATGCTTTGATTAATGAAACCGATCTCCTTCTGGAAAAGTATAAAAATTTGCTAACCCCCACTTCTAAAAAGGATAGTTTAATCATAAACAAGTTTAAACTCCTGGCCAACGAAAATTTTTCAAATCGGCTACCAATCACATTTTATGTAGATAAGCTTAATTTAAGTGTGAGTCAATTGTATAAAATTTTCAAAAGAAAAGGACATACATCCCCATCTTCGTACCTTAATGAACTGTTGCTACAGGAAGCAAAATTCCTTCTTTCCAAT
>DATMSZ010000051.1:0-12747 GCA_035565175.1 Pseudosphingobacterium sp. | reverse complement strand
ACTTTCACTCGGAAAAAATTTTTTCCAAAGAGCGATGTCATCAAAGTTATCTATCAGTTGTTCAATATCAGCGTCAGTTAATGCAACCGACATGGCTGTAGGCACGATATCCAAAAAGTCGGCATTATATAAAATGCGATAATGCTTTACATTTCCATCAGTATCTGGAACGTCGTAAAAAAGCGGTTTGCTGAAATCCAGCTGAGTGCCGTAATGCTCATTTAGTATAATACAGCAACTCATTATGTAAAATTGATGTTCACTGAAGTCCCGAATATTGATCTCAAAGTTGGAGCCGGCCGCTTTTAAAATCTTTTGGAATCGCTTTGTATGGTTGAAGAATATATTAGTATAAGGGATATTAACGGCTTTAATTTCGTTTTCGCTTAACAGTGCCGGAAATAGCGGTTTAAGTAAATCGGCTAATATAGATTTATGACTTTCTAATTCTTCTGCGTCTTTTATACCATTACGCAACTGTGGGTACGCATTCACTTGTTGAAGTAAATATTTTTCCTGATCCTTTGCTTCCTTGGAGCCTACTCTTCTTTCTAAATCATGAATAAGCTGATCGAAGGAAAGTTCAATCTGAAAGGGAGAATCAGTATAAGGTACCATCATGCTAAAGGGAATTTATCTTGTTACAATATTATTCAAATTAACGGGATGTTACAATACACATAATGGTAAAAATGACATGCAAACGGTTTATCTGATACGTTTATTTCTTTGGCCTTAAAGGAGAGTAAGTTCGTGTATGGATATACAGCGGAGGACTACCTTCAATGGTAGCCCTCCGCTGTATAAAAAATTATCAGGTAGTCCTGTTTTCCTAGATCTTGCCGACTCCTGCTTTGGTGGTAACTTCCGCTTTAACAGTACTGGTAGCATCCATTGTATACGTATAGGGAGGTGTAAAACTACAGGTGGATGTGGTTGGAGCTACCGTTCCGGTGATTCCGGTATATGTATTTCCAGAAACCTGGTATTTGCCAAGCGTAGTGCCAGAACTCAATACAGGACTTTTAACGGTTTCAAATACATTGTTTTCTATTTTGACACAAGCACCCATTCTTGAATCGATACCGGAGCTTCCTATGTTATTATAATAGTTATTGTATACATGCGCGAAACCAAAGCGATTTAAAGGTAAGCGCGATTTAATATTCTTGTAATGGTTATGGTGGAAAGTAATTTTCCTGTCGGAATTGTCGCTGTCGGAAGACCCGATTAAATGGGTTTTATGATTATCATGAAAATAATTCCATGAAATAGTGATCAGTTGACTAGTGTGTTTTATATCAATTAAGCCATCATATAAATCTTGATTAGTTTGCGTAGATGGATTTTCATTATAAAACTCACAATGATCAATCCAAACTCGGGCACTACTTCCCTGTATGCCGATGCAGTCGCCTCCATTCACAATGATTTGAGGGCGACCTTCATCGCCGTCGGGGTCATAAACTGCTGGATCGGTACGGTCAGTAATGGAAGTTAAGGTAATCTTGACATTTTGTATAATGATATTGCTTTTAGAAGATATATTCAAGCCTATACCATCCAAAAAACCTGCTGATCCTACTCCCAATAATGTTTTGTTGGAATTTACATTAATAGAACCTCCCTTCGTTCCATTATAGAGTCTTCGATCTACCTTAACAATATACGCCGTTGAACTTTCTAGGTATGTTTTCAACTCGGCATACGTTGTTGCTGTAACGGTTGCACCTCCTGAACCGCCTGTTGTGCCACCGTTTTGAGTAGCGTACCCTACTAAACCAAAAGAAGCGGTAATGCTTGCTTCATTCTTGACATTGCCAGAAGTAGGTAGGGATTTTGATACTGTTGGCTCCGTCTTAGAGCAATAAGACAATAAAAAGCCTAATGAAACAACAGCCGTTGTTATCAGCGTAAGTTTACTTTTCATAAAAGAGTTTATTATAGTTTATAATTTGTTAAGAATAGTTAAAAGAGCTCTTAAACCTAACTAAAGTAAAATTATAAAAGATGTAAGATAATTAGGTGTTTTTCAGCAACTTTTAACTCAAACGATACCGGTAACGATTGCGTTGAGTTTTAGTCACTACCATCAAATTTATTATTTAATTAAAAGCACTTATTTTTTGAATATAGCCTGTATAAGGAACCATTTTAAAAAAAATGAAAAGAAAATTCTTAACCCAGGTTCATTGTTTGAAATTATAATACCATCGACCTTTGTATAAAAAGAAGTCGTATGGTTGAAATAGTTTTAATAGTTGTTTTTGTTATTTCTTTAGTTATGCTAAAGATTATTCGAAAAGCGTATCATGTTGCGCTAGCCGGGAGGATAGCGATGTCGGCTATGTTAGTAGTTGCCTTTATCGGACGCTTCAAATTTCCGGATGGAATAGCAATGATGCTACCTGGTTTTTTACCCTATAGATTAGAGATGGTATATCTCACGGGTTTTTTGGAGTTATTAGCGGCCATAGGTCTTTTAATGCCTCGCTTTCAGGTATTGACCGGGCGACTGCTCATCCTATTTTTTATATTGGTTTTACCTGCAAATATTTATGGAGCTGTCCATCATGTTAATATAGAGGCAGCTAGCTTCGACGGGCCAGGCCCAGCATATCTGTGGTTTAGAATTCCCTTACAGTTGTTTTTTATCGCTTGGGTTTATTTGTGCGCGCTAAGGCAACACTCATCAATAGAAATTAACAAACATATAGCTATTAAGTGATTATATGTCAGGTGTTTGAGTGCTTTATTAGGTGTTGTGAATAGGTCCGAGCAGCTCTCTGGGTACAAATTTGATATCGCCTCTTGTTTGAGGTTAATAAAAATGATTTACTGTAACATTTCTAACATATATAAAGTAAAATAGGTGTATTATATATATTTGGAGAAGAACCGAAAATAAATGAGCATCCATATTAGAAACTTTTTAAGCTTTATATTGATCCTATTGCTTACACCAATAATAGGTAAAAGCCAAACAAAAATCTCTTACACAAAATACGTAAATACTTTTATTGGCACGGCACCGCTTACCAATCCTAAAATCCTTGGTTACGAATTGCCAGCAGGATGGAGATCTTGGGCGGGACTTACATTTCCCGGTAGTTCATTGCCAAATGCCATGGTGCAGCTAAGCCCTATAACAGAGTATGGATCAGGAGCGGGTTATGAATATGAAGATACTGTTATTTATGGCTTTACACATACAAATAAGGGTCATTGGAATCTTTGCAATATTCCGATTCTGCCGCTTTCAAATCCTGGAAGCAAATTTGGTTCGACGTTTTCTCACAAAAATGAACACGCAGCTCCTGGTTTTTATGAAGTATACTTGGATGATTACGATGTTAATGTGAGCTTAACTTCTACGCTAAGATGTGGTTACCATCAGTATGAATACAAAAAGAATACGGCGAGGCAAATACTTTTTGATCTTGCAAAAGCTAATAATCGCGTCTCAGCCTGGCATATCGAACAGTTAGGGTCTTCAGTGCTGCAGGGTTATCAGCAGACAGGTGAAAAGATTTATTTTTATGCCGTACTGAATACCGATATCGAAAAATTGGAAAAAAAGGGTGAAGGTGAGTCCGCGGGTTTTGCTGTGGTTCATTTAATGAATGGCAGTACGGCTCCCGTTGAGCTCAAAATAGGATTGTCGTTTGTGAGCATTGAAAATGCAAAGGAAAATCTACAACAGGAAATTGGCAGTAAATCTTTTGCTGAAATTCGTAAGGAGGCAACCGAAAAATGGGAAAATCTATTGTCGTCTATACAGGTAAAAGGCGGAACGGACAAGCAAAGGGAAATGCTGTATTCTTGTTTATACCGATCATTTTTATGGCCGGCGTTGCGTAGTGATGTAAATGGCGAATTTACTGATGCCAAGGGGAAAGTAGATAAAGCCGACTTCAACTATTATACGGAACCTTCGTTGTGGGATACGTACCGGAATAAAGATGTGCTCTTGGGCTTAATCTCTCCTCAAGTTACACTCGATGTTATTAAATCGATGAAGGACGTCGGAGATAAAACGGGGTTTATACCTACTTTCTTTCATGGTGATCATGGGGCGTCTTCTATTGTGGGCGCCTACCTAAGAGGAATCGATAATTTTGATGTGAAAGGAACTTATCAAATACTATTAAAGAACGCCAACGTAGCGGGGGGGGCTCGACCTTATATAGAAGAGTATATTCAGAAAGGTTATATTGCTGATCCTGATGTTCCTAATCCGCATGTAGAAACAAAGGCAAAGGCAGGCGTCTCTAAAACCTTGGAATATGCCTATGACGATTATTCTGTTGCTCAGCTGGCCAAAAAGTTAGGTGACACAGCGAATTACAGCATCTTGATGGAGAGGTCAAAGAATTATAAAAATATGTTTGATCCAACGACGAGATTTATGCGGGGTAGACTAGCAAATGGCGATTGGATTAAGCATTTCAATCCGCAGTATCCTTATTATGAATATATGTATAGAGAAGCAAATGCGTGGCAGGTGTCTTTTTTTGCTCCACATGATATGAAAGGGCTAATTGCATTATATGGTGGTGAGAAAGGATTTGAATCAAAACTAGACTCGCTGTTTACCGTGCCATGGAATCCTACTTACATTGCCAGAAATGTAGAAACGATGATAGGGCAGTATTGTCATGGCAATCAACCAGATCATGAGGCACCTTTTGCTTATCACTTTATAGGAAAACCCGAAAAATCACAAAAAATAATCGATCATATTCTAAATAATCTATATGGAATCGGTGATGATGGTTTAGCTCTTTGCGGAATGGACGATGCAGGGGAGATGTCATCATGGTATGTGTTCAGTGCGTTGGGTTTATATCCGTTTTCGGCAACGGACGCTGAATATATTGTTACCGCGCCACTGTTCGACGAAGTGAAATGGAGAACGAGCACTGGAAAAATGCTGACCATCACAAAGCCCGAAAAAGGAAGGGCTATCTCTACTATAAAAGTGGACGGAAAGATGAATAAAGGCTATTTTGTGTCGCACGATTTATTTCGAAATGGCGGAGAAATAGCTGTTATAACAAAATAATTTTAGTTTAAGGGTCCAAGCTATTAAACTATGTTAGAAGTGTTCATGATATTAATACCGGTTAATTGCTTTTGCAAGTAAAAGATAATATGCTACAATAGCTTGCATAGATGCTATAATACCTCTATTGGTCTTGCTAATAAATTTGTCAGGATAAATCTAATCTGTTTAATTTAATAAGTATGGTGGATTGTTTAAGCATTCATCGAAATGAATGAAGGGTATAACCGCACTTCAATTACAGGTGCATTTTACCATTCAAAAGGATTAGTTGGTTTAGACTGAATTTATGGAAAGAATTACGGCAAAGTATTATATAGAAACACCTTTTGAACTTGAGAAAGCAGCACAAATTTTGGCTGGTGAGCAATCGTCAGGTACCTTTGTGAAGGTTCCGGGCGAAACAGAAGAATTGAAGCAACGTTTCGCCGCCCGAGTTGAAAGTATTACATTGCTGGAATCTGTTAAAGAACCATCTATCCCGAGTAATAAAGCGCTCGCGGGTTTGTACCATCGTGCCAATATTGAAATTTCATGGTCTATTGAAAACTTTGGTTACAACCTGCCCTTATTGCTATCCACCCTGCAGGGAAATTTATATGAGCTCAGTCAGTTTACTGGACTGAAGTTGATGGATATTGATTTGCCATCTTCTTATGGCAAATATTTTAATGGACCTCGTTTTGGTATTTCCGGTTCAAGAAAAAGCATGAACGTAAGGAATCGCCCTATGATCGGTACCATTATAAAACCTAGCGTTGGCATGTCACCTGAAGAAACGGCCACTTTGGTGAAAAAATTAGTGGTGGCAGGTATTGATTTTATTAAGGACGACGAATTGCAATCATCAGCGGCTAATTCAAACTTCGAAGACCGGGTAGACGCGATTATGAGGGTGATTAAAGATCAAGCGGATAAAAGCGGAAAAAAAGTTATGTATGCTTTTAATATTAGTGATGAGTTGGATAACATGTTGCGACGCTACGAGTATGTGCTAAATGAAGGGGGCACTTGTGCCATGATCAGCGTGAACAGCGTGGGTCTTGCTGGTGTGAAGAAAATATGTGATCAAGGAAAATTAATTATTCATGGTCATCGTAATGGTTGGGGGATGTTAAACCGTCACCCATTGTTAGGGATAGAGTTCCCTGCTTATCAGAAGCTATGGCGTTTGGTTGGTGTAGATCAATTACATGTGAATGGCATTCAAAATAAATTCTGGGAATCGGATGATTCCGTTGTACAATCAATCGAAGCTTGTTTAAAACCTTTGTTTCAGGGTGAAACACTATTGCCGGTGGTATCGTCCGGTCAATGGGGGGGGCAGGCCTTCGAAACTTACGGCCGTACTAAAACCATCGATCTGCTTTATATGGCAGGAGGTGGGATTATGGCGCATCCGGACGGGCCGGCGGGGGGTGTCATTGCCTTGCAACAAGCATGGGAAGGAGCCGTTAACGGCCTAACCCTAGATGAAGCTGCTAAGCAGTATTCGGAGTTTTCTAAATCGGTTCAAAAGTTTGGCGTTAACGAATAAGATGGCAAACAAGCACGCGCTTCTATTGGCCTATTATGGCGATGATTTTACCGGTTCTACGGATGCCTTGGAGTTTTTAAGTCGTGCGGGAGTAAAGACGGTACTTTTTATCGAGCCACCTACACAAGAAAAGCTGGCGGATTATAAGGAGGTGCAAGCGATTGGCGTGGCTGGTGCTAGCCGAACGATGTCTCCGGCTACTATGGAGCGGGAACTTTTTGAAGCATTTACGGCCATGAAAGCGCTCGGCGCAGCCCATGTACACTATAAAGTTTGCTCCACATTTGACTCTTCTCCAGCTATTGGCAGTATTGGTAAAGCAGCAGATATTGGTGCGCAGGTTTTTAACGCAGCATTTATACCACTCCTTGTTGCTGCACCAGCGCTAGGTAGATATTGTGTGTTTGGTAATCTTTTTGCCCGAATGGGTATTGGCAGTCAGGGCGAAATATACCGATTGGATCGCCATCCTTCCATGAGCCGTCATCCTGTTACTCCAATGAACGAAGGTGATCTGCGCCTACATCTGGCTGAACAAACCACACAGCAGGTCGAATTAATAGATATTTTAACGATCGCACTCAAAGAAGAACACGCGCGTGAAAAATTGCAAGAATACATAAGTAAAGGCAGTAAGATTGTCTTATTTGATGCTTTGCATGTAGACCAATTAATACGTATTGGGCGGTTAATAAATGAATTTGCTGACGCTACAAAACCTTTATTTTCTATTGGTTCGTCGGGTGTCGAAATGGCTTTGGGCGAATATTGGAAAGAAAGCGGCTTAACTCGAAAAAGACATAATTGGCAACCTGCCGGTAGGGCCAGGAGCATGCTGGTTATTTCGGGTAGCTGTTCACCGGTTACAGCGGGGCAAATAGACTACGCACTTAGCCACGGTTTTGTAGCCGTAGCTATTTCTACTACGGCTATTGCTTCCTCGACAAATAGGAGAATAGCTATACAATATTATATTGAACAAATTGTTGGGCTTATCCAGAAGGGACATGCCGTTATTACGCACTCCAGCTTAGGTACTCAAGACCCAAGGATTGAAGAAACCTATCTGGCGCTGAGTGAGCAGGGTTATGCCGATGAAGAAATACGCATTAAAACAGCGCTGCTTTATGGTGAAATCTTGGGTTTGATTGCTTTAGGGGTTGCCGAGAAAATACCTCTGCAACGTTTGGTGATTGCTGGTGGGGATACGTCTAGTTTTGTTGCCCGTACAATGGGGATCGAAGCGGTGGAGATGATTGCTCCTGTTTCACCGGGTGCACCCTTGTGCAAAGCATATGCACCTGAGTCTCCCGTAAATGGTATTGAGGTGAATTTTAAAGGCGGACAGGTAGGAGGTAAAGATTATTTTATAACTGTACTAGAGGGAAAAACCTCTTAAAATTTAATTGAAAATGGAATTGAAAACGTTAGGGCTTATTCACACATCGGCAACATTGATACCCGTTTTTCAGCAACTTTGCCAACAGTATTTACCAGGGATAACGATCTTTAATATTGTTGACGATAGCTTGGTGAAGAATATTATCGCACAGGGCGGCGAAGCAGGGCCATCGATTTATAGACGTGTAGCAGATTATGTCGCTTCTGCCGAAGATGCAGGAGCAGATTACGTATTAGTAACTTGTTCTTCTATAGGCGCAGCGGTAGAGGCCGCTGCTGAAAAAGTGAGGGTTCCAGTACTGCGAGTAGACCAGCCCATGGCGGATATGGCGGTGAAAACTGGTACGCGAATAGGCGTAATTGCTACGTTGCAAACTACTTTGCAGCCTACAAGCGATTTGGTTAAACGTCGAGCTGCTCTTATCGGTAAAGAAATTAAATTAACTGCCAAACTATGTGAAGGCGCTTTCGATGCCCTTATGAGTGGCGATGTAGGTAAACATGATAGCTTGGTTGCTGATGCCCTACGTGAGTTATCCAAACAGGTGGATGTGATACTATTGGCCCAAGCAAGCATGGCTCGTGTAGTAGACACCTTAAGTAATGAAGATAAACAGGTACCTATTGTAGCTAGCCCGCCAAATGCTATTCAATATATTGCCAACTTACGATAAATAGTTAAATGAAGCGCTTGCAAAACATCTTTTTGGGAATTAGTTTATGTTCGTTTATCATCTTAATTGGCGGATTGATCGTGCAAGATCGCGCTGTCTGGCAGCCGGCGGCAGTTTGTATGGCGGTTACATTTGCTATTGGAATAGGAGGGGTTGAAACCCTGAAAAATTACCAGTATACGGCTTGGATTATTGTGGCGGTGGTTGCGGCTATGATTTACCCGCATGCGTTTTTAAAATGGGGAAATGTTGACCTTCGAAATAAGTGGCTCATTCTTGTTATTGTACAGATGGTGATGTTCGGGATGGGCATACAGATGAGTATCCGGGATTTTTCAGGATTAGGCAGCACGGGTAAAGGCGTATTGATCGGTTTGATCTGTCATTTCTCGATTATGCCACTAATTGGTTTTCTATTAACGCGTATCTTTCATTTTGATGCGGAAATAGCGGCGGGTATTATTCTAATCGGTTCGTGTTCTAGCGGATTGGCCTCTAATGTAATGGTTTATTTGGCGAAAGCAAATCTGGTATTATCCGTAACGGTAACAGCCATGGCCACCTTGGTTGCTCCCTTTTTAACACCGCTATTAATGCGCTTATTGGCCGGAACACTCATTGAGGTTAAGTTTTTACCTATGATGCTGGAAATTATCCAAATTGTAATTGTTCCCATTGGTGCTGCGCTTTTACATGATTATCTAAAACGGGCCTCGCAGAAAGGAAAGCAAATAACGATTTGCGTAGCTATTGCTTGTGTCTTGTGGCTAAGCTGTCAGCATCTGTTTCTATGGGATCAGTTAGCTAGCTATTTGTCGGATCCATCGATACAGTCTATAACGGTGTTTAATTTTTTCACGGGAGCTTTTATTGTCGGAGCTTTATATCATCTGCTTTATTTAAAATTTAACCAGATAGATCGCTATGTTCCTTATTTATCTATGTTCGGCATCGTTTATTTTACAACAGTTACCACTGCTGCCGGTCGTGATAATCTGCTGCATGTGGGTTTATTGTTATTTTTAGCTTCTGTGCTACATAACGGTGCTGGGTATTTTTTTGGTTATTGGCTCGCCCGTTTATTTAAGCTTGATAGAAATTCGGCTCGCACCATTGCTTTCGAAGTTGGATTACAAAACGGTGGCATGGCTTCGGGTTTGGCAGGCAGCATGGGGAAACTGGCAACCGTTGGGTTGGCTGCAGCTGTGTTTAGTCCCTGGATGAATATCTCCGGCTCTTTGCTGGCCAATTATTGGCGTAAGCGTCCCGTGGATGATAAATAAACGCGGTTATTAGAATGTAGTATCAGCAGACGGCCCATAAATGGAAGGTACACTGATATCATTTAATCGCATGTATACGGTGAGCTGGCCTCGATGATGAACCATATGGTTTATCGTGGATTCAATGCTTTGACGTTTGGATGTGCTGAACATCACCTGACCATTTGCTTTTAGTTCGAATTTGCTATCGAGATCGCCATTTTTAACCGAATGCAGAGCTCTTTCGGCTTCTTCCATATTTTCGTCAAAATGACGAACTAAATCCTGAGCGTTTTGCGGTTTGAAATGCTCAAAAGTAGCATAATCAATACTACTATTTAAGACCATATGGCTAATCCATTTTGGAATTTCCGCTACCAATAAAGATAAATAACCCAAATCCATTGATTTCGAATGTGGTTTCCAGGTAAACAGCTCTCCGGGAATGCGTTCCAGACACTGCCGTGTAGCTGTTTTCTCAGCCGCTAGCTCGGCTATAAAGGCTTTGGCAAAAGTAATATCGTCCATGGTGTTAACTGTAGGTTTTAATTTATCTCTTTAACAATCTTGTTTATTAATAGTTTGGAACAGACATCGATTAATGAGTTGTGTTTGACGCTAACGCATTTCTGAATAGATGCCATTTTTAAATCAATGATTTTTTACAAGGAATCGGCTTTATCTCTTAGCAACTTTGTAAACAAAAGAATAAAAAAATGAAAGTATCTCGTTTATTTGGAATAATAGGCTTCGTGTTACTTGGCTTTTATTCATATGCTCAAATTAATAACTCCAAGGCAAAAATGAAAGAAATGAACAAAGAATTTAGCTTATTGGTAAGAGTACCCCTAAGCTATTCGACTGAACAAGCCAAAGCTGTAGGCCCGGAATGGATTAAAGTGATTGATCAATGGAAAAAGGAAGGTGTATATGTGTATAGCTTCGCTTTTCCCGGTGAAAGTCATGTCGTAACAGGACCAACTAAATCAGTTAAAAAGGAAACAGTTGTTGCTAATAATTTGCGAGTGGTAAGCAATGTTATTCTTCGTGCTAAGGGTATAAAAGATGTACTCGAACTTGCCAAGGACTGTCCGGTTCTTGCGCATGGTGGGACAGTTGAAGTTCGGGAAATCCCCTCAAGAGCCGCTTTTCCGGTTGAGAACGATTAAATGATCTTCCAAGTGATTTAAAGTGATTTTTTGTGAATGGTGAACGACAAGATCAAATGTTACGTTTGTTCTTGTCATTCATCATCGCTGTTCGCGGCGTGTTAGCGATATGTTTTAGAAAAGATAAAACGACCAGTAAAAAAGGAAAGTGGCAATCCTATCATAAAGATCAGGATAAGCATTTCTTTTAAGGCGTGAGAAATATCAAAAGGACTTTTTGGGGTATGGCTAAGTGGAACAATAACTAAATTCATAATAGCCCATATAAAAATACCATATGCAATCCCCGTGAAGATTTTATAGTTTGGTGGTAATTTTACGTTGTAATAAAGTATGCAAAACAAGATCGTAAATGATAGTGCAATAATATAATGGAGTAACAAGCCCATTAAGACAATACCTGTACCACCGGCAAATGCGTCGGCTCCTAATACCCCGCTGCTTATATACTTGAAAATCACGATAGGACTCTTGCCCGTTGAAATATAAAAATTTATTAATGCGGCAAGTATATCAAATGTGCCGACCAACAAGCCGAGGCAAAGCACTTTTAATCCAATAGCGGTAGTAGAAAATGCCGTTTTGTTTTCCATTGTGTTGCTTTTTGCTGCTCTTATTACGCCAAGGTATTGCATAATATATCGCATGTTCATAATTGTTAGTGAATCAAGCGTAACATCGATTCACTAACAATTATAAGGATTTATTTTGTTAATAATCAATAGACTGGCAAACGAGCTATTTATTTTCTTTTTATTCAAAATTGAAGATTCTAAAAATTTCCTTTGTAATGATCTTACAGTTTTTTTCGAGGCTATTTAATGTGCAATATTTTGTTAATAAGACTTTATTTTCCTGCTCTTTTTCCATTAAGGTAAAACGAAGCAATCCTTTTCCATTATCCTGTAACTGGCTGAAAATCTGAAAGGCCTCTTCTTTATTTTTGCCAATATTAAACTGACAATAGGCCAACCAGTTTCCCTGAGCCATCATATCTATTTCTATATTATACTGATTTTCCATATTGGCATATATTTAATACTTTTTTGTTTTTGGAATGGTAATTAAAAGCGAACCTGCTCTATCTTTTATCTGAATGCAATCTTCGTTTGCTGGGGCACTTGGCAGTAATAAGACCCGGGTAAAGGACTTGGAGTTAAATTTTCCAATGGTGTAAAGATCGCCTGATTGATGAATATTTAGCGTGTGAAGGGTAGTGCTGATTGTAAGTACATTACCCTTCAAACTAATTTTAAAATCTTCTTTTTTTAATCCAGGTGAGAAGATTTCGATTTGGTATTTATCATTATTTTCTCGAGTGTTTAAAATAAGTGTACGCGTACGGCTCGATGGATGCTTGAGACGATATGACATAAGGACCTCCATTTTAAAACAGTTAATAATGATTTATTCGCTATTCTAGCGGAGCTTTTTAAGTAGATAACAACTTGGATACCAAAAAAGTACTTATGTATTTTTGACAGGTTGCCTGAAATTTTTTCAGGTTCAGATAAAAAAGTCTAAACCTTTTTAGTGGTTTAATATGCTTCAAAGAAAATCTATGTAAATCTGAAAAATAGGACTGATTTATAAGCGTAAAATATTGAAATACACATGTGTATAGTCGTTCGGGCAAAGT
>DATMSZ010000050.1:0-34081 GCA_035565175.1 Pseudosphingobacterium sp. | reverse complement strand
CACCTCTCTGTGCCACGTACTTTCTTTGCCATCATTGTGCTTTCATTCGTTGTGTACCTGATTCCGGGTATGTGGGGGGCTCCCCTGAAGTCGGTCAGCGCTTTCCTGCCGCCGAGTGCTACCCAGGACTTTGACCTGAGTACAGGTGTTGGCCTCCCCTCCAGCGGTGCTGCCCATGGGAGTTCGGTCAAAAAGAAGTATGCCGAAATTTTTCACGAACGCGGTACCCCCAAGGGGTTTGACCCCTATTACGATTACCAGCAGGCCCTGGAAGTTTCCAGGGAGCTCAAAAAGCCTGTACTGGTCGATTTTACCGGCTGGAACTGCGTGAACTGCCGTAAAATGGAAGCCAATGTATGGACCGAACCAAAAGTAAAAGAGCTCCTGAACAATGAGTTTGTGATGGCCGAACTTTTTGTAGATGATAAGACCGCCCTTGCCGAAGAAGAGCAATATGTTTCCCCCTACAGCGGCAAGAAGATCAATACCATCGGCAAAAAATGGAGTGATTTCCAGGCAGCCACATTCAACAGCAACTCCCAGCCCTTATATGTCATTGTAGATGGCGAAGGCAATGTACTGGTACCGCCGCAGGGTGCCGACTACAATCCGCAAAACTATATAGACTTTTTAGAGAGCGGGATAAGAGCGTATCATAAATGAATTTTACAAAATGATCAATAAGATAGTATGATAGAAAAAGGGATCAGATTTATTTTTAAATCTGATCCCTTTTTCTATCCGTTTAAATAGTTGAGTTTTTTGTTATATAATGTGCCGCTACCTGCTAATACGTCTTGCTACTAACAACCAATACCTAATACTTCTAACGGACGAATAGCTTAACAACCAACAACTAATAACGGATAACCAATAACGAATAACCAATTACCAAACCCTCACTCTTTCACTTTCAGGTTTATAAAGTTTATCACCTTCTTTCACATTAAATGCTTTATACCAAGCATCCATATTTACTATTGGTCCAACAGTTCTGGCATCAGCGGGAGAATGCGGATCTACTGTAATAAGCTGTGCAGCAGTTTCAGGAGTTGTATTCATACGCCATACCTGCGCCCACGATAAAAAGAATCGTTGATCGGGGGTTAATCCGTCAATTTTTTCATCCGACTGTCCTTGAGGCGTCTTCTTAAAAGCAGCATAGGCCATTGCCAGACCACCCAGATCCGCCAAGTTCTCCCCTAAGGTAAGCCTTCCTTTCACATGTAAAGTGTCCAAAACGGTATAACCGCTATACTGGTTTACTACTTTATCAGCAAGTTTTTTAAAATTATCAGCATCCTCTTTTGTCCACCAATCCTTTAAGTTACCATCAGCGGCGTATTGTCTGCCTTGATCATCAAACCCATGCGTCATTTCATGGCCGATTACAGCTCCAATGCCTCCGTAATTTATGGCGTCATCGGCGGCAAAGTCAAAGAAAGGAAATTGTAAGATGCCGGCAGGGAAGGCAATTTCATTGTTCACCGGATTATAATATGCATTTACTGTTGGTGGAGTCATTCCCCAACGCGTTTTATCAACGGGTTTGCCCAGTTGACTTACCATGTCATTATAGTCCCACGTTTTCGCCCTTCTTATGTTTCCGAAATAGTCATCGCGTTTAATTTCCAAATTATCATAGGTTTTCCACTTATCCGGATAACCAATTTTTGGTGTAAATGCACGGAGCTTTTCAATGGCCTTCTTTTTAGTGGTTTCGCTCATCCAATCAAGGGTCTTAATCCGCTCTTCATATGTTTCGGACAGATTTTTCACTAATTCGATCATTCGTTTTTTCGCTTCAGGCTTAAAATATTTAGCAACGTATAATTGACCTAGCAAGTCACCAATATTCCCGTCAATCACTTCGAAGCTACGCTGCCAACGTGGAGTCATCTCCTTTTGGCCAGTTAAGGCCTGCGTGAACGCAAAACTGGCTTCCACAAATGGTGTGCTTAATGCAGAAGCTGCATTTTTTAACACATTCCACTGCAGATATGTTTTCCATTGATCAACTTTTTCAGCTGTTAATAAAGGAGCGATGCTCTTGAAAAAGCTAGGATTGTTTATAATAACACTATCGGCTCCCTTAATTTTTAAGGTACTATAAGTATCCTGCCAGCTAAATTGAGGAGCAGATTTTTCCAGTTCAGCTAATGTTAACTTATTATATGTTTTATAGGGATCACGCATTTCTTCTCGGCTCCATTGCGCTTTTGCTAACGCAGCTTCAATGTCCCAAATCTGTTCAAACTTTTTTACCGCTTGTGCATCATCAAAGCCGGCTAATGTGAAAAGCTTCTGCACATAAGTTTCATAAGCCTGTTTAATATCACGATTACGGGTATTATTAACCAAATAATAATCGCGATCTGGCAATGTAAGTCCGCCTTGACCAAATTGGGCTATGTTTGCAGCGGTATTTTTTTCATCCTGGTCTACGTTAAACCTATATAAAGGCGAGCCAATGCCTACTGTGTGTTGAAAGCTGATTTCGCCAACAATATCTTTTATCGTTGAAAGACCATTTACTCTTGCCAAATCTTCTTTAATTGGTTCATCGCCCTTCGCATCAATTTGTGTACTGTCCATAGCGCTTGCAAAAAAGTCTCCAACACGGTGCTCAGGGCTGCCAGCCTTTGCCTCTTTATTGGCTACGACTTCTTCAAGAATACTTTTCACTGCTTTCGCATTAAAATCTCGTAACTGGTTGAAGCTGCCCCATCGTGTTTCTTTTGCTGGCACAGGATTCTTTTTTAACCAAACACCACTGGCATAATGAAAAAAGTCATCACCCGGTTTAATAGTCGTATCCATGTTAGCTGGATCAATCAATTTTTCAGGCGTATTGCTAAGGGTGGTTCCCTTTTCGGATTGCGTGCAACTTTGAAAAGTCATCACTGCAATTCCGCAATACAGTAGAGGAAAATAATACTTCATGTGCGTAAGATTAATTATGGTAAAAATTTGGCAAATTGAATTACTTAGTTAAAAATAAATAATGTTATCGATAATAATCCAAATGTTTGTTGCTTTTTGGAATTGTTGACTGCTTTATAAAACGAAGGTAGAATTTTTAAGTTTTAATTGAGAAGCAAAAGATGTAACAATTTCAAGAGTTATAATGTGAGTATCATGGCATGGTATCAAGGTGTAAGTGTCAAAATGTAAGTGTTGGTGTTCAATGTTAAAAATAGCTATTCGGATATTGAAAAAAAAATGATAAAAGCTTGCAAATATTAACACTGTTAACTATGTTTGCAATGTTAATTGGTTACGAATAAAAAATGGGTATAAAAGAACGTAAAGAAAGACACAAGGAAGACCTAAGGCAACGGATATTAGATGCTGCAAAATTACTGTTTTTAAAAGAAGGTTATGACGCTACTTCAATTAGAAAAATAGCGTCTGCTATAGAGTTTAGTCCTACTACTATTTACCTTTACTATAAAGATAAGAATGATATTATTTACGCGTTACAGAAAGAAGGATTTAAGTTGTTACGTACCAAGTTTTCTGCTCTAAGCAATGTCGAGAATCCTTTCGAGCGATTGAAAGCAATGGGCCGTACTTATTTGCAGTTTTCCATCGAAAGTAGAGAATTTTACGAATTAATGTTTGTTATGAAAGAGCCACTAGAGTTCTTACAAAGCATTTGCGGTGAAGGAGAAGACGAGCAGTGGGATGAAGGGGTTGAAGCATTTAACTTTTTGGTGCGCACAATTGCAGATTGCCAACAGGCAGGTTACTTTGTAGGCCATGATATAAAAATGTTTTCGCTGCTTGTGTGGTCAACCGTGCATGGCTTAAGTACCTTAAATATGCATGGGCATATTACGCATGTGGTAGAAAAGCATTTAATAGAACTCCAAGACGGAGGACAAATTCTGGAGGCAGCTTTTAATAGCTACATTAAATTTTTAGAGCAACTAAAAAGTTAAATTTTTTTATTCATTAAATAACACTGTTAATAATGAAAACACCGTTTATTTTAGTATTGTTTTCGCTTATATACTTTCCTTTTTTTCTGAAAGGACAGACAAGCGTATTGGAGGGTTATATAGACGAGGGGATGCAGAATAATCTCGTCTTAAAGCGGAAGAATATTTCGTTAGACAAAGCTCTTTTAGCGTTGAAGACGGCTAAAAGCATGTACCAACCAAGTGTGGCGTTACAAGCTTCGTATAGTACAGCTACCGGTGGGCGTAGTATCTCTTTGCCACTAGGCGATTTAATGAACCCGGTGTATGCAACCTTGAACCAGCTGACTAACTCGCAGAATTTTCTGATGCTGGAAAATGAATCCATAAATTTTCTTCCGAAAAATTACTATGACGCAAAAGTCCGGACAACGGTACCCATCATAAATACCGATATTATCTACAATAGAAAAATCAACGAGCAGCAAGTTACCCTACAGGAATTTGAAGTACAGACATATGAACGTGAGCTAATAAAAAATATTAAGTCGGCTTATTTTAATTTTTTGAATGCCCAGCAAGCGGTTAAAATTTATCAATCGGCTTTACGCTTAGCTGAAGAGTCAAAACGAGTTAACGAACGTTTGCTAGAAAGCGGTAAAGGACTTCATGCTTATGTATTACGATCCAATAGTGAAATAGAACAGGTGAGGGCGCAGGTGACGCAAGCGGTTCAGCAGCAAGTTAATGCCCGATTATACTTTAACTCCTTACTCAATAGAGACGGCGAAACTGCCATAGATGCGGCCTACGATGCAGATGATGCGCTCACAAAGGCAACTATTCTTCTTCAAGCGACCCCTGAAATTAGCAGCAGAGAAGAACTGAAATCATTGCAGCAGGTGATTGATATTAATGAAAATGTAATAAAAATGAATAAGAAATTTTCTATTCCTAAGATCAGCGGATTTTTAGACCTTGGTTCACAGGCCGAGCAAATGCGTTTTAATAATCAATCAAGGTATGCCATGGTAGGTTTGCAATTTGATCTACCTATTTACAGTGGTAATAGAAATCGCATAAAAGTAAAGCAGTCACAATTAGAGTTAGAGGATGCTTCTCTCAATCGAGAATACATAAAAAGGCAGTTGCAAGTTAGTTCAAATGTAGCCAAAAATAATCTGCTGGCTTCGTGGCAAACATACCAATCTTCCCTCAAACAACTCGAGTCGGCATCGTCCTACCAGCGTTTGATTGATAAGGGGTATCAGGCAGGGACCAACACTTATATAGAAACCATTGACGCCCGTAATCAGTTGACCGGCGCACAATTATCCACCCTAGTAAACAAATACAATGTTTTGTTGGCTGCTGCCGAACTGGAAAGAGAAACTGCGGCCTATCCACTAAAAAAATAACGTCATGAATAGAATTAGTTTGTTATATCTGCTCCTGCCTTTGCTAATATCTTCTTGCGGAAGTTCGGAAAAGCAGTCGACCGAAGGGTTAAAGGAAGATACAATTCCAGTAAAGCTACTGGCATTATCTCAACGCTCATCCGGACAAGAGATAAGAACTTCGGGTGTATTTACCACTGATAATGAGGCAGTAGTATCTTTTAAAAATGGAGGGGTGATCAATAGGGTTTACGTTAAAGAAGGCGATGCCGTAAAAGCCGGTCAATTACTGGCCACATTAAACCCAACTGAGGTGGATGCCTCTGTAATGCAAGCTAAGCTGTCAGAAGAGAAAGCCAGACGCGATTTTAAGCGAGCGCAACAGTTGTATAGAGATAGCGTTGTTACGTTGGAGCAATTTCAGAATGCCGAGACAGCGCTACGTATTGCGCAAGAACAGCTTCGTGCGGCCAATTATAACCTGAACCAAACAGAAATCCGAGCGAGTGCTACTGGTTTTGTGTTGAAGCGCCTGGTGAATGATGGGCAGGTTGTTGGGCCAGGTACAGCAGTGTTACAGCTGAATAAGACCGGAGGCAGTGATTGGCAATTAAAAGTAGGCGTAAGTGATAAGCAATGGGCGGCTATCTCTCTTGGTGATTCGGCCGTCGTTACTTCTGATATAATGAATAGAGCAATACCGGCGGTTGTTTACAAAAAGTCTGAAGGAATAGATCCTTCTTCCGGTGTTTTTACGATCATGTTAAAACTTACTTCGGCTAATAGCGGGCAAAAGATTGGTGCCGGCATGTTTGCGCAAGCCATTATTAAGCCAAAACAACAAACAGCAGGTTGGCAAATACCCTACGATGCCATTTTAGATGGAGATGCCGGTAAAGCCTTTGTTTTCGTAACGAATGATGGTAAAATAGCCAGACGTGTAGAAATATCCGTAGATGCAGTACAACAGGACAAGGTGTTGGTTTCGGCTGGATTAGAAAATGCTCGGTCACTTATCATTTCGGGAAGCGCCTATTTAACAGATGGATCACCTATTAAGGTGGTGGATTAGTTGAGTTGTTGAGCACGCAGACCAATCTCAGGTATGTCATACTGAGCGGCGCGTAGCAAAGCCGAAGCATTTGTATGTTGAGTAGGGAAATAGGGGGCAGATAATATGGAATAGGAAATTCTCACTAACAAGTTCTCTTGTTAAGTGAGGTTAAGTAGCTAAAAACTAAAAAAATGAACATTTCATCATACGCAATAAAGAATAACCAGTTCACCTTAATAATGGTCGTCATGGTTATAGTAGTTGGGATAAGCACGATGTTAAGCATGCCGAGGGCGGAAGATCCAGAGATGCGGGCACCTATGTTTCCGGTGGTAGTTGTGTACCCAGGTACCAGTCCAAAAGACATGGAGGAGTTGGTAGTAAAGCCCATGGAGACCAAAATATACGGATTGGATGATATCAAACGTATTAAAACCACTATTTTAAACGGCTTAGCTGTATTAACAGTGGAATATAAGTATGAGAGTGATTATGATAGTAAATACCAAGAGCTTGTTCGGGAGATCGGTGGTTTGCGTCCACAACTCCCGCAGGATATTTACAATATTGAGATTCAGAAAGTAGAACCAAGTGGCGTAAATGTGGTGCAGTTAGCGCTCATATCGCAGAATGCCTCCCGTAAAGCGTTAAAGAAAGCCGCTGAAGATTTACAGGATGAGTTGGAAAAAATCCCCTCTCTAAAGGACGTTGAAATTAGTGGTTTGCCAGATCAGTTAGTACGTGTAGATGTGCATTCCGATAAGTTGGCCCAAATGCGCATTCCATTAAATACCGTAATGGATGCCATTCAAAGTGAGGCGGCTAATATTCCCGGTGGAAGTGTGCTGGGAGGAGGTAAATCTTTCAGCGTTAAAACCAGCGGGAATTATCAGAGTGTAGATGAAATAAAAAATACGATTGTTTTTAGCAGTGAAGGAAAAAATGTATTGCTGCGTGATATTGCCGAAGTATATCCGGATTTTGCTCCGGACGACCATGTTACGCGCTTAAATGGCTATCGATGTCTGTTAATCAATGCCGCTCAGAAGTCAGGTGAAAATATCAGTAAAACGCAAGAGGCATATCTGCCCGTTATAGAGAAATTTAAGCAGAGCTTACCGAAAAATATGGATCTGGTCCTGCATTTTGATCAGGCAGAGAATGTAAACCATCGATTAAGTGGACTGGGGGTAGATTTTTTGATTGCCGTATCGTTGGTGCTCATCACGCTTCTACCCTTGGGAAATCGCGCTTCGCTGGTGGTTATGATTGCCATTCCTTTGTCGCTTTCGATTGGATTGGTATTGCTGCATCTTTTCGGCTTTAGCCTTAATCAGCTAAGTATTGTAGGTTTTGTAGTGGCACTGGGTTTACTGGTTGATGATAGTATTGTAGTGGTAGAAAACATTGAGCGCTGGCTAAGAGAAGGGCATTCAAAACTCGACGCCGCCATAAAGGGGACAGGTCAGATAGCCATGGCTGTTGTAGGTTGTACCGCCACCCTGATTATTGCCTTTATGCCACTCATGTTTATGCCCGAGGCTTCTGGTGATTTTATAAGGAGCCTTCCCGTGGCCGTAATAAGCAGTGTGATAGCGTCCATGATCATTGCGCTCACAGTAGTCCCATTTTTATCCAGCCGATTATTGAAAGCACATGCCAACCCAGAAGGTAATGCTATATTAAGGGGTTTTCAGCGTATTATTCATGGTACTTACGCGGTGTTACTGGATAAGGCACTTAAAAAACCTTGGATGGCCATTTTAATTGCTGGAATTATTTTTGTTGCTTCCTTAGGTCTAATACCCGTTATTGGATTCAGTTTATTTCCGGCCTCCGAGAAACCGCAATTTTTAATAGATATTTCTGCTCCTCAGCAAGCAAGTATTTTCTATACCGACAGTATAACGAAGCAAATTGAGAAAGAGTTAGCCGCTATTCCTGAGGTGAAATATTATACGGCTAACGTGGGTAAAGGAAATCCACGCATTTACTATAATGTAGCACAACAAAACCAGCGTACTGATTTTGCGGAGATTTTCGTACAGTTAAAAGAAGACGTTCGATCAGATAGAAAAAGCGCTATTATAGAAAACTTACGAAATAAATGGACTCCTTATCCCGGGGCAAAAGTTGAAGTAAAAGACTTTGAACAAGGAGCGCCCATCATTTCACCAGTAGAAATACGTCTGTTTGGTGAAAACTTGGACACGCTGCGTAATTTGGCAGCGGAAGCCGAGCAATTACTTAAAGCAACCGGAGGTACTATCTATGTAAATAACCCTGTTAAAAACTATAAAACAGATATCCGATTGTTTATCAATAAGGAGAAAGCAGTGAGTTTAGGCGTTCCAAGTGTCACGATTGATCGGACGGTCAGAATGGCTTTAGCGGGTATCGATTTAGCGACTTATAGCGATCCGGCTTCCGATAATGATGATTATCGCGTAAGACTGAGCGTACCTCGTCCGGCATATCCAGATCTTTCGGTACTGAACAATCTTTATATCAATAATGTGCAAGGCACTGCCATTCCACTTAAACAGCTGGCTCAGCTTGATTTTGAATCTTCTCCTGTTAGTATTAATCACATTAATAAAATTCGGACCGTTTCTGTTAATGCCTTTGTGAAAAAAGGATTTTTAAACGATCGGGTAATCAATGACGTAATAGAAAAAATGAATGCTAAAAAACTTCCGACTGGATATCATTATGAGATGGGCGGGGAAGTGGAGAGTAGGCAGGAGTCTTTTGGAGGTTTTGGTACCGTTATTATGGTTACCGTCTTTCTGTTTATTGCTGTGTTAGTGCTCGAATTTAAGACATTTAAAAGCACACTTATTGTACTGTCAGTAATCCCTTTGGGAATAGTAGGGGCTGTGCTTGCTTTGCTATTGACGGGGAACTCCTTGTCTTTTGTCGCAACCATCGGCATTATAGCATTAGCGGGAATTGAGGTGAAAAACACTATATTGCTGGTAGATTTTACAAATCAATTAAGACGTGAAGGTACAGAGTTAAATGAAGCGATAGAAAAGGCGGGTGAGATTCGGTTTCTGCCAATAATACTCACCACTTTAACTGCCATTGGCGGACTGTTGCCGATAGCGTGGTCGAGCAATCCGCTTATTTCACCTTTAGCTATCGTGATGATAGGAGGGTTGATAAGCTCCACTTTATTGTCACGTATTGTAACACCGGTGGTTTACAAATTGATGCCTCCAAAAATAGAGGTAGAAAAGCAAGATAAAGAGTAAGTATGCAAATATTGATAGCCCCTAATGCGTTCAAAAATAGTTTACCCGCAGATAAGGCAGCGCAGGCAATAGCCGCTGGTTTAACGAGGAGTAAATTAGATTGCACTATCACAAATTTTCCAATAGGTGATGGTGGTGACGGCACCATGGAAATTCTACGTAGCTACCTAAAATTGGAAACAGTAAACCTATGCAGTAGCGACCCTTTAGGAAGACCTATTGAAAGTACATATGGTTATAGATCATCTACACATACGGCTTTTATAGAGATGGCCGACACTGCCGGCATACGCTTGCTGGAAGAGCAGGAGTTAAATCCGATGAAAACCAGTTCGATTGGAACGGGGAAAGTAATACTGGATGCATTGAACAGAGGAGCAAGGCATATTGTCTTAGGAGTAGGTGGGTCGGCAACGGTAGATGGTGGATGTGGCATAATGGCGGCTTTAGGGGTGAAATTTAAAAATGGTAGGGGAGGCGTTCTGGGGTTACAACCAGAAAGCTTACAAGAAGTGGAAGAAATCGACTTTTCGAGCGTACATGAACGATTGAAGTATTGCAGCATTACGGTGTTGAGTGATGTCAACAATAAACTATTGGGAATAAACGGCGCTGCTTTTGTGTTTGGCCCTCAGAAGGGCGCCACTGCTGATCAAGTAGAACAGTTGGATGATTTTTTAGAACGTTTAAACTGTCGATGGATTACCCATTTCGGTAAAGATGCTTCCAAATTAATTGGTGGGGGAGCTGCAGGTGGCGTTGCTGCAGGCCTATGGGCGATGGCCGGTGCATCATTGGTAAGCGGTATCGATTATTTTCTGGAAGCAGCCGCATTTGACGAGAAACTGAAAAGTGCCGATCTGGTGATCACAGGTGAGGGGGCTTTAGATGAACAAACATTAGAAGGGAAAGGCCCATACGGTGTAGCAGTAAAGGCGAAGGAGATAGGAGTACCTGTAATTGGTATAGCAGGGAAAGTTCCATTAGAACATAACGAACAGCTATCACAATATTTTGATGAAATCATTCCAATAAGTCATATGGCCGCGTCTTTTTCCGAATTGAGAAGCAGCACATATGAAAATTTGG
The DNA here is from genome assembly GCA_035565175.1 of Pseudosphingobacterium sp. GTDB lineage: Bacteria > Bacteroidota > Bacteroidia > Sphingobacteriales > Sphingobacteriaceae > Olivibacter. The sequence goes on along the minus strand of DATMSZ010000050.1, from coordinate 23,361 downwards.
TGCGTACCGGTAAGCTGATAGGTGATCTATTATGTATAGGGAAAAAACTATGAAATAAATTTCACTTATTTAAAAACAAATTCTATATTTGCACTCCGTTTACAGAAGTACTTTGCTAAAGTAAGCGAACAAGATACCAAGATCGGGGTGTAGCGTAGCCCGGTATCGCGCCACATTTGGGATGTGGAGGTCGTAGGTTCGAATCCTGCCACCCCGACAGACAAAAAGAAGCTCTTGCGAAAGCAAGGGCTTTTGTTGTTTTAGCGCGAGCCGAGTTTACTCGAGCGCGCGCTAAAACAACAAAAGCCGAGCACGTAGTGCAGCTTCTTTTAGTCTGTCATCTCCCCCCTAGGATCACCGAGCGGAGCGAGGTAATCCTAGGGGGGTATTCGAGTTGGTCTTAGTTACCTTCAGTCTACCCTGAGCACAATTTTACCCTGAATGTTCCCTAGAGCAGCCCTTTCATGTGCCTTTTGAGCATCTGCAAGTGAAAAAGTGCTATCTATGGCAACGTGAAGCGTTCCGTTATCAAGTAGGTTACTGATTGCTTCCAGCTGCCTCCCACTCGAGCGCACCTGGGTCGTTGAGACCGTGATGCCAAGTTTTCTAGCCTCTTCGCCGCCCGAGGTGCCTAGCCCAAAGATTGGGAAAAGCGCGCCACCACGCTTCAACGTGCGCAGGAAACGACCGGTTGTTGGTCCGCCAATCGAGTCGATGACGAGATCCACGTCACGAATAACATCCTCGGGAATAGTCTTGGTGTAGTCGATGAATTCGTCCGCACCAAGGCCGTGCAAGAACGCCTCATGCTTACCTGACGCTACGGCGATGACGTACGCCCCCTTCCATTTTGCTAGTTGCACTGCAAAGTGACCCACACCGCCTGCGGCACCGTTAATAAGTACCCTCTTGCCTTCGAGTGGTACCGGCTCATGCGGATTTGGCTGAAGCGGGTTTGGTACGTCGTGACCTTGCTCGATCATGAACTGCCATGCGGTGAGTAATGACATCGGTACTGCGGCGGCATGCACGTGATCAATGCCGGTCGGCTTGAGTGCAATTTGGGATGCAGGCACGCTGACATACTCGGCATAAGCCCTGCTGTCCCCGAAAACACCCTCTGGAAAACGGACCATGGAGTAAACTTCGTCTCCAACGGTGAAATTCTTAACATCATCGGCGATCAACTCTATAACGCCAGACACATCTGTTCCTAAAATGATTGGGAAATTCCCCTGTGGCTGCCATTCAGGAGGCAGAGATTTAAACCCGTCGCGCAAATACCAGTCAGGGGGATTGAGCCCGATGGCATGAACACGAACAAGAACCTCACTTGGGCTTAGTCTGGGAATTAGCGCATCCTCGTAACGGAGTACTTCAGGACCGCCAAACTCGTGCTGGCGAATAACTTTCATTACTGTTACTTTATCTTTTGATTCTGATTTCATTTTTTTAATTTATTATGCGAAGTTAAATCGAATGTTTACTTTTGGCAAGTATGTACTTTTTTGTATGCTACATACTAAAAAGTATCTATTGCTGATTTTCAATTATTTATATACAAATAAAGATGAAAAATAAAGATGAAATTCCGGAATGTATACAGAAGTGTGGCGTTGAATATGCTTTTAAGCGCATAGGTGGAAAGTACAAAGGCCGTATCCTGTGGCATCTGGGCTTAAAAACGGTATTACGCTATGGCGAATTGCGCAGGACCCTGCCTGATATTACTACTAAAATGCTTACCCAAACATTAAGGGAATTGGAAGACGATAAATTGATCGTTCGGGAAATGTATCATGAAGTGCCGCCCAAGGTAGAATACTCGCTGAGCAATACAGGGCTGGAATTAATTCCATTTATAGAGCATTTACATAACTGGGGGAAGAAACAACTGGCGACTGAAAGCTTGTCTTCACCATGATGAGGTCAAGACTGTTTTCGCATACTTTGCTTAACTTTTTCTCTATGTTGTTCCCCCCAAGCACTTAATTCACTTAATACCTTTTTTAGCGTTCGGCTGTATCCTGTAGCCTCATAAATAATAGTCACCGGGGTGGTCGGAAATACTTTGCGTTCGATAAAGTCATTCAACTCCAGATCCTTTAACTCTTTGGCTAACACTTTCGCTGAAATGCCCTTCATTTCCTGTTGGATCTCGTTGAAACGTTTTGATGACTGCACTAGGGAAAGGATCAAAGCCAACTTCCATTTCCCATTGAGCACATACAGTGCATCAAGGACGTTTTTGAGTGACCCTGCACATGCTTCCTTGTCTGGAAGTATTTCGTTTCTAATGATTTTCATAATTGCAAAGGTAATCACTTACCTCAAAGTAAGCGCTTTCCTTTAGGTAAGTACCGACTTTTTGACATCGGTTAACTATAGATTTGTCCCAATCAATAATGTATATATCATGAAACACATCCTTCATTTAAAATCAAGCCTGCAAGGTGCAGCATCGTACAGCATAAAACTTGGTCACGCCATCGTTGAACAAATTCAGGATAAATACACCGGAAGCACGGTGGAAGAATTGGATTTGGTCGACATGAACATTCCGCACCTTACCCCGGATGTCCTTCGCGCATTATTTACTCCTACAGAACACCTCGCAGAGGAGGATAAAGATTTGAAGCGGCTTTCCGACCAGCTCATACAACAACTGCTTGCAGCCGATATCATCGTCATTGGTGCACCATTGATCAACTTTACTGTTCATACATCGCTGAAGGCCTGGATCGACCATATTACCCGACCGAAAATAACTTTTGGTTACGGTGAAGATGGGCGGCCAATTGGATTGGTGACCGGCAAGAAGGTCTATGTCGCCATGTCTTCGGGTGGGATTTATTCAGAGGGTCCAGGGAAAGCTAATGATTTTGTTGCTCCGTATCTGAAAGCTTTCCTCGGCTTTTTAGGCATGACTGACCTTACGGTTTTCCGTGCCGAAGGGTTAAAAGTGCCGGGGGTGAAGGAAAGCGCTATGGAAAAAGCAATTAACAGTATAATAATCGATTAAATCTTCTTGTTATTGTTTATTCATCGAGCTCTTCGCAGCATAGGTCTTAGAACAGGTGAGTTGCCAGATTGAATCTCGCCAATAACCTCGAAACCATGACGCTCATATAAGGAAATATTCTTCGGGTTCGAAGATTCGAGATACGCAATTAATCCATCACGGTCGACGATCTTGAGCGCTTCATTCATCAGGGCAGAGCCTACACCGGCGCCCTGATGTGCCGGGTCAACGCCAATCATCGGCAAATACCAATGTGGCTCGGTTGGATGAAATTTTTCCATTTGCTCGAAAATTCCCGACATATGTTCTTTGATATCGTCGCCAACGTTTTCGTCGAACAGCCTCATCAGAGACTCCTCATCGGATTTGCCGCCTGGCGGCAGCCACAAGGCGGCACCGACGAAACCATCGGCAATGTAGACCGTCTTCCGCTCGAACGCGCTTCCGCCGAAAGCCCTCGCCAGAGAAGGGAACGTTGCTAAATACTTTGCCGGATCCGGCAGAGACCAGCGGGCCATTGGATCGGTACTGAATGCCAATGTCAATACGCTGAAGATGCTGGCTTCATCCGATGTCAGAGCGGTTTTTATTGTCGTTGTCATCATCATTTTTCACTTTGTGCGTATTCCGGTAAAAGAATGTTGGCAATGCGGAGTAGAGTTCACAACCTGGGTGAATAGTGAAGCCTATCTATCGCGATTGCTCCTGAATTCAAAGATAGGTTGTTTTTTTCTTCTTAAAGAGCTCCTTTCCAATATTTTCTAGTGTTAAGCCAAATCAATAATGCCTGTCAACTTTTGTGGTCGTCAGCAATTCATCTAACAATATAATGGGTAAATTTGTTGCCACTATAGAAGAACTTAATAAAAAATAAAATTCTACTTCTTTATTTGATTTTTTAATAAACACTTAAAGATATGACAACGAGAAGCCAGTTGGAACACATTGCTCGTCAGTGGATTTCGTTATGGTGCAGTCCGGTTAATTGGACATTGTTTAATGAAATTCATGCCAATCATTTTGAGGACTGTTCCTCAGCAGGAAGACCGAATACAAAAGCAGGTTTTGCCGAAGGTCTCAAGGAAATGCTAGATGCCTTTCCTGATTTAATAACAACTGTTGAGGATTTGGTAATTGACGAACAGCAATCTCGGGTTGCCGTTCGTTGGCGGGCGCAGGGAACCAATAAATCTACTTTTTTAGGACATGGACCAACGAATAAAGAATCTGTCATTACCGGAATTGAAATAATTGATATAGTAGATGACAAGATTGTTAGGCGTTGGGGCGAATGGGATATAACGTCGTTTAAAGAGGGTTAATTAGCTAGGATATTTTGTTCGTATAACAGGGTGACTAAGAAGGACGTGGCATAATGGTGATCTTCTAAAGTAAAAAAAAAATCGCTACAACTCGGCAAGCCACCTGCTTGTACCTCTCTTCTAGACGGCTTCGGTGAAGGTTCGGCAGCTTTCCGAAATACCTAGGTACCCGAAAGGTACCTGCTCCCCGACTGCTCCCATACCGCTTCGACAACTGTTCGACAGCGCTTCGACAACTGTTCGACAACGACTCGAAGGACAGTCGAAGGACAGTCGAAGAACAGTGGGAGAAGCATCGGAGGAATGTCGGAGCAGGTATTGCTCAGATAATCAGCGGGTACGGAAGACAGTGGGACGGCAGTCGAAGAAGTGTGGGAGAGAGGGGGGTAAACCCTCGGTTGATTCCTCATACTTTTCTGGTCTATTTTTCGCTTTCTTTTAAAAAAAAGACTCCGCCTGTCTTGACCCTGTCTAAGCCCTACCTTAGCACTAGGAAAAAAACACAAATTTATTGGTTCATTTTTCGGTTTTTTAAAAATGGTCTCGATCTGTATGCTCGAGCTAGCAGCAAGGACTAGGATGCAAGGATAGTAATTTGACGCAGGTCGCTACACTATGTATATTTTGTGATTATTAAATATTTATAAGCTAAATTTCAGATATTTATCTGACTTATTATTAATCAAATAAACTTAACGATGAACAAAAGAGAATATACACTGAATGAGCTTATCCTGGAAACGGCAGAAAATCCCAATGAAAACGACTTTTTTGAGTTAGAAAAACCAGCGCTATTGGAGGTCAATCTTAAAAATCAGAAGATAATGGCAAAAGCAGGTTCTATGGTTGCCTACCTTGGTAATATCGATTTTAAACGAGAGGGTATGATGAGTAAAGGTCTTGGTGGATTGCTGAAAAAGGCAATATCTGGAGAAGGTACTTCTTTAATGTACGCCTCTGGAAGCGGAAAATTATACTTAGCCGATGAAGGGAAAAAAGTAAAGATCATAAAACTGCAAAATGAAGCAATTTTTGTAAATGGAAACGATGTTTTGGCAATGGAAGAAAGCATTCAAAACGAAATTAAAATGCTTAAAAGCGTCGCAGGGATGGTTTCTGGAGGCCTGTTTCAGGTACGGCTATCAGGGTCTGGGTATATTGCAATCACAACCCATGGAGAGCCTATATTACTTAAAGTAACGCCCGGGCAGCCCGTATTTACGGATCCAAACGCTACAGTGGCCTGGTCTGAGAACCTCTCTCCAAAAATAAAAACGAATCTGACCTTTGGCTCATTCATTGGCAGGGGCAGTGGCGAATCCTTCCAGCTTGAATTTGGCGGTGAGGGATGGGTGCTAGTGCAGCCCTATGAAGAAGTGAAGTACGCGCCAAAATCTTAGCATAATACAGGATTACCGAGCAGAGCAAGGTAATCCTGTAACGACCGAGTTTACTCGGTTGAATGTATTAATTTAGTTCTCTTCTGCGACAATTGCCCATCCATTGGCTACTGCTCTCGGTACTCCATCAGAAGGGCGGTTCCTTACCTGATATACTGATTCCAATGGGTTGTTGATGAGAAAGGTAGACGAGCCGCCACCATCGAGGTTGATGGACGCTACAGCCCCCAAGGCATGCATCAGCTGACCAAGGTCGGTGAAGTTAATGCCGTAAGAATAGTCGTACTTGCGCCCGTCCACTACCACGAAATATAGTTTATTGTTGGCCGTAAATCCCACCGCGGTACGGGGTTCAACCGTAGCGTCGGTATGGCTCACTGCTTCGCCGTCTTCCACCAAAGTCTGATGCCCACCAAGAGCATGGAAGATATCCGCTTTTTGTGCTTGGTAATCGAAATTGTCTCCGATCATCAATTGACCCGATTTGCTTAGGCCGAAAAACGTCCAACCCGTTGGAATGGTCGTGCGGATCGCCTGACCCGATAGGTATACAATACCGCGCGGCTCACCGGTTGTAGCATTGAAAAAGTCGGCATTGCAACCAAAAAGGACTTTGGCGTTCGAGTCGAGGTACCCCACCATGTCTGGGACGGATTGACGGCCATAGGCTGTTTCGCCGTTGGGCGTCAAAGGACGCAGCTTTACATTGGGCAGGTTCATGTCGGCTTCCAATATAAATATTCGCATGGTATGGCCGTTTTGATCCAGGTAATGGATGTCTGTTTCGCTTACGCCCGGGTGCAGTTCAATAGTAGTGTCACTGTATACGCGATGTACCAGGGAGCTATTTTCTTGTAAGCGAAGCGTCAGCTCGCTTCTTGTATTATCAAAAATTTTGATAGTACCGTTATCATCTTTTTCGCAACCAGCGAAAGGTGCAAGGGCTAGGATAAACCAAAGGAATTTTTGCTTTATTGTCTTCATGTTTTTACGTTGTTAGTGGATTAGTAGCCTTCATTCTGGGAAAGATTTGGATTCACTTCGCGTTCATAGTCGGGTATCGGAAACTTCATCCGATATTCCTCAATACCTAGTTCCTCAACGGCTTTGCCTGTACGTACCAAATCGAACCATCGGAAACCTTCGGCCAGCAACTCGCGTCGCCGCTCGAGCGCTACGGCATCTTGGTATGCTGATTCGCTCGATGGGTTAATAGCAGATAGGTTCCTTGCTGCCCTCAGCTCGTTCAATCGGGGAAGTCCGGCCAAACCTTTTCCTTCAGCTGCTATCAAATACATTTCACCCAAGCGGATAATCGGAATCGGATCTGTTCCGGTTTGGCCACTGGGATATTTATTGATCACATTTAACGCACTTACTGTAGCGATACTCATGTCCTTACGATTGTCTCCGTCTTCAAACAAGTTCATCACAGCGTCTGTCGGTTTATAGACGTACGAGCCACTCACATCGTGGGCATAGGTGTAAAACAAGGTACTCAAGGTAATGCTAGATTCTTCCGTCAAGTTTTTAAAGGAAAAGATTTCCTCATTGTTCTCGGTGTGCCTGAATATTTTGTCGAATCGATCCAGCGAAAAGCTTTCGGTACTGATGAGCTCCTCTGCAACTTGCGCCGCTTCGGCCAGCTTGTTTTGCCCGATCAGCACGCGGGCCAGCAAGGCCTTGGCTGCTTGTTGAGATACGTAATAATAATCGCCTTCAAAAACAGGTGCTTTTTCTATGGCAATGGCTAAATCTGCTTCGATTTGTCTCCAGATCGCGTTAGCGGGATCACGCGATACACGCTCAGTTGTGTTCTCTAAAATTAAGGGAACATCTCCCCAGCGGGTCACCAAATTGTAGTATATATAAGCCCGAAAGAAATGAGCTGTGCCTTCCATACGCGTGCGCTTGTCGGATTCAGGCTGACTGGCCATGATGTTCAATACATTGTTAACCTGATACAGCGATTGGTACAGGCCGCTCCAGTTATTGTTGACCAAGTTGTAGTCGGTACGCATAATATTACGGATAAAAGCCAGCTCACTTCCACCGGATGCACCGATCAGGTTTCCACCAACCAGATCGAACATAATGTAGGATTCTCGTCCTTGGTTATTTTGTACGGCGTTGTACATGCCGTTTAACAGCGCATCCATGTCTCGCTCGCTCACCGTTTCAGGTGCCACCGACGTATGTGGGTAAAAGTCGAGTTTTGTACAAGAAGATACGAATACCAGCATCATGACTGCCATGACGTTGGCGACTGTAGTTGTTTTATACATCGTTAATTTTTTTGCCTTCATTAAAATCCAATATTAACTCCCACATTGAAGCTTCTCAATTGAGGTAAGATCAAGTTGTCCTGTCCGATGAATTGCGGATCAAAATCGCTGGTCACCTCCGGATCAAATCCCCGGTATTTTGTCCAGAGATAAAGGTTGTCTCCCTGCACATACACCCTCAGTCGTTTCATCCCCATTTTATTGGCCATTTGCGTGGGCAAGGTGTAGCCGAAATTTAACGCACGTAAACGAATGTAAGAGCCGTCCTCGAGGAAGCGGGATGAATTTTGAGTATTCCAAGTACTGCCATAAATGGCTCGGGGGGTAGTGTTGCTAGTACCGGGACCGTTCCAACGCTCATTTGCCACTTGCTCGGTCATGTTCATAAAGCCGCCACCTAGGCGATCAGTGTTTACGCGGTAATTTGCGTAAACTTTGTTGCCATGAGAATAGGTGAAAAAGACATTAAAATCGAAGTTCTTATAGGAAAAGCTATTGTTCCATCCTCCGTAGAAATCTGGGTTGGCCGTGCCTATAATCTGGCGATCGGATACGTTGATGGCACCGTTGTCGTCTAAATCTTCATAAATCACATCACCGGCACGTACGCCATTTTTATAGAGAGATTCCGGTACTTCTTGGTCAGATTGATAAATGCCAAGTTGTTTGTACATGTAAAAACTCCCCACTTCTTGCCCAACCTGCAAGGTCATGTTAGCACCGATTAACAGTGCTTCATCGCCGATCAAGGATGTCACTTTGTTCTTGATGAAAGAGATGTTGAAGTCGGAAGACCATTGTACAGCTCCTAACGGTACATGGGCGTTCAGTAAAAACTCCCACCCTTTGTTCTCCATAGAGCCGATATTACTGATGATCGAGGTAAATCCGGAAGTGGATGGCTCCGGTTTGCTGTATAATAGATTGTCTGTTTTCTTGATAAAATAATCGGCTGTTAAGTTCAATTTACCACCTAGCAATCCGAGGTCCAAGCCCGCTCCATACTGTCTGGCCGTTTCCCAGGTCAGATTGCGGTTGCCATTGGTGCTCACGCCAATACCGCTTTGGTTATTATAATTGCGACCTCCACTCATCTGTGCATGATAGGCATAGCTACTGATACCGTCCTGATTACCCGTTTCACCATAACTACCGCGAATTTTGGCTGTAGTACCGGTTATTGACCAAAATGGCTCGCTGGAGATATTCCAACCGGCAGATACCGAAGGGAAGTAACCCCAACGCTTATCTGGATGGAACTTGGACGAACCGTCGGCACGTAGCGATAAGCTTAACAAGTACTTATTGTCCCACGATAGATTCGAACGACCGAATATGGACATCAAGGCGCTTTCGGTTAGGGAAGTTCCCGCCGAGAGAATAGATGCCGCTACCGAAAGCTGTTGAAAGGAGGGGGATGGGAAGCCACTTCCCTCAATGTTGGAGCTGGAAAGGTTAATCTTCTGGTATGAATAGCCCAGCAGGCCCTCCACACTTAGCTTATTGAATGTTTTGTTGTAATTCAGTGTATTCTCCCATAAGATATTTGGAGTGAAACGACGGTTGTCATACTTCACACCGATCCCTGTGCCGTAGGGGTGGTCTTCCGCATAGTAAATATTATCAAGTGTATAGGTCAAGTCGGTGCCCAGCATCGTTTTGAATTTGAGGCCATCCGCGATCGTTGCGGTACCGAAAAAAGAACCTAAAAAACGATAATTATCTAACGAAACATTTTGTTCATTAATAATCTGAAAGGGGTTGTGATAGATTAATTCGTCAGTGCCGCCAAGATAGTAGTCCCCATTGGGCTTAAAGGGACGATCAAAGGGACGTTGAAGTAAAGAGCGACCCATCATGGTGGTTCCGAGGTTCGATCCAGGCACTCGTTTATTCTTGGAATAACTATAACTGGTGTTCGCACCGAACTCGAGCCAGCTATAGAGCTTATGTGTCAGATTTAGTTTACCGGTATAGCGCGTGAATTTTTGATCGATAAAGGCACCTTCCTGACTGAGGTAGTTGCCGGACAAGTAAACGCTCGTCTTTTCTGTTCCTCCCATGAAGGATAATGACAGACTCGATGTATGGGCGGGACGGGTAATTAGATCAAACCAATCGGTTCCGGGTTCGCCTGGAAAGGGGTTTTCCTTGTGTTCCATATAGTTCTTGGCGCCCGGGATGTAGTTGTACTGCGTATTGAAATTATCAATCGCCTCATTAATCACGCTCAGATAAAGGTCGGGGCCGGCCATTTTCATTTTATCCGTATTGGGAACTATTGACACACCGGTAAAGGCATCGACGCCAAATTTTGTTTGACTCGACTTACCTGATTTAGTGGTAATCAGAATAACACCATTTGTAGCCCGGCTGCCATAGATTGCAGCAGAAGCGGCATCTTTCAATACTTCCACCGACTCAATGTCGCTCGGGTTCAAAAGCGCTAGCGGATTCATGTTTTCGCCAAAATTCAGCAGGGCAGCATTCTGATTAACCACTGGTACACCGTCGATTACGTACAGCGGTTCGTTTGTAGCACTTAAGGAACCAATACCACGGATGGAGACGCGGTTTACGGTGCCAGGACTGCCGGAGCCTGCACTTACCTGTACACCGGGCATACGTCCTTGAATCAGTTGGTCGGGGCTCAATACAGCTCTTGCATTTTCCTCGGTTGGCTTGAAGGAGGAAACGGCTGCAGTTAAATCACGTTTCTTTTGCTGGCCATAGCCAATGACTACCACCTCCTCCAGATCTGACAAGTCGATTTTCAATACCACCTGCAGCTGATTTTGTCCCGTTATAGTAAGTTCCTGCCTTTGATAGCCGATCAAGCTAAAAACCATTACTTCGCCATCCGTTGCGGTTAATTGAAAGCGTCCCTCAGCATTACTGGTTACGCCACGTGACGTTCCTTTTATTACGATACTTACCCCCGGAAGTGGATTGCCGACAGAATCCCTCACTTGTCCGTTAATGGACTCTGGTTGTGAAACACTTGTCTTCCGTAACTTGACCTTGCTTTCGTCACGCTTAAAGAGAATATTACGATCAACGATTTTGTAGGAGATCGGCAAATTCTTTAGGCATGCTTCCAACACCTGTTCGATAGGGGCCTGCTGTACAGCTAAGCTCACTTTTTGTGTGGTAAAGCTAGGGTCATCGTAAAGGAATACATACTCGGTTTGGCCCTCTACGAGTTTGAAAACTTGATCTAAGGGCATGTCTTTTACCTTCAATGATACATTTTGTGCATAGGTCGATGCGCTTACTTGGATAAATACCAAAAGCAGTAAACCGACAATAAGTTGAAATCTCATGATGAATTTCAGTTGATTAAGTTTCTGTGGGGGCGGCCATTTCAAAGGCACGGCCGTTGCATGAAATGCTAATTTCATTAACTTTGTAAGGTTTGAGTTAGTAATTTAAATGCGTTAATTGTTCTTCGAATCATTGGCTCAAACGTCTACGTCTTCTGACTGCCATCAGAAGGCGTTTTTTGTTAAGCCCTTTATGAGTATCTATTTACTATTTCATATCGTTGCGTTTTTAAGGTTAAACATCTATTCTTTCATTATTTATTGAATGATAATCTGTTTGACTCCACCGACCGTCTCAATTCGACAATCCAAGTTATAGAACGATAAAATTTCCAAGACTTTGGAGGCATTGGTGTTTCGGTAAACTTCACCAGATAGGTTAACATTGGGCTTTTTCCCTTTAAATACCACGTCCACATTATACCAGCGCGATAGCTGACGCATGACCATCCCGATATCCGAATGTTTGAAACTGAATTTACCGTTCTTCCAAGCCACAGCATCCGAAACGTCCGCCTGCTTCACGGATAAGTGACTATACTTGTCAAGCGCTGCCAGCTGCCCCGGCCGGAGTATAACTGATTTTCGCTTCGCGGTTTCCGCCACTTTCACCGATCCTTCTATCAATGTGGTTGTCACTGTCGATTCGTCGGGGTAGCTGTTGATATTAAAATGGGTACCCAATACTTCCACCACTTGTCCTTTGGATTCGACCCGAAAAGGATGCTCCGGATCTTTAGCTACCTCGAAGTAAGCTTCTCCTTCTAATTTCACAAGTCGCTCTCGTGTTGATCCATTCACTGCATAAGTCAGTGTGGATGCTGCATTCATCCATACTTTTGTGCCATCAGGCAGTGTTAAATGGTATTGTCCGCCCCGTGGTGTATGCATGGTATTAAAGACAACCGCTCTGTTGCTATTTTGGCTAACATCATCCAGTCGATAGACAAGTTCACCGTCCGTATTTTTGAAGATGGCGTGTGACCCTTCTTGGGCAATTTCTCCATCTGGGCTGCTATCCAGTGTTATTTCCCTACCGTCTGCCAATTTAAGGACGGCTCTGTTTCCGCCGGGAGCAATATCCTGTTGACTCGATACGGCGGTGATGTCGTTTGTGTTTTTTAGCCCTTCAGATCGGTTAAATTGATAATATACGCCTATTGTTACCAACAGGATGGCTGCAATAGCCGCTGCATAGCGATACCACATCACCATTGGACCGACCGATTTTGAGGGTAGGCGCTTCCGTATGTCAGCAATATCACTTTCTATTTGTTTTTCGGAAGGTTCCTGCGTCTGGATATCCATTTCTCCGTACCATTGCTCCACTCTAATGCGCTCCTCGGGCGTGCATTCGCCCGCTAGGTAACGTTCCAACAGTTTCTTTATATCTTCGTGCTCCTCCATGCGTATGCGGGATTTCTCTTTTTATAGTACCGTAACCCTTCCTTTGGGCGTAAATGAAAATAGAAAAAATGATCTTATTCTTTCAGGTAAATAATATTGGCTACCGAGCGCTGGCCCTCATGGTCAAATTTTTTGTTATCGCAAGGGTGATTAACAATGCTGTTTTCCGTTGCATCTTTAACATAAAGCGTGCTGCTCCCTCCGCCATCTAGGTTCATGGCGTCCTCCGCGCCCAACCAGCGCAAGGTTTTGGTTAACTCGGTTAAATTCATGCCTGCTGCCAAACTATTTCTGCCGTCTACTACAATAAAAATCAGTTTTTGATCTGTGGTGATGGCCACAGCGCTTCGCGGGTGGCGGTTGTTGTTAAATGGATTATCGGAAAGCGTCGCATTCTGTTCTTGATGTATCAATAATGGGCCCGATAGGAGTATGTTTGGCACGTTGCTCTGCTCATAATCAATGGCCGAATCAGATTGGATTTTTATTGCTTTTTTATCAATAAGTAGAATTGCATTGGAACGATCGGCTTTCTTTTTAGTGGTATTGATGACTTTATTATTCACTTTAATATAATCCCACGAGCCGCCACTTTTCATATCAAAAAATCCACCATTGATAGCCACTAACGCTTCGGCTTCCATGGCAAATTGTGAAGTTTTTTTTAATTCCCTTGAATCTGCTGCAATATGAATTTTTCTCCGGTACTTCTTAAGGTCGATCTCCACGAGGTTGATTTCTTGCTTGCTTTCAAAAAGCTTGTCAAAATGTGCCTGCTTCCAAGTGACACCTTTTTTGATCGGTGTAACATTCCAATCTTTGCTGACCACGGTGATGGAATCTAACGATTGTCCAAATACCGTCAACCGCATGAAAAATAAGAAGCTGAGTAGGATAGGTGCTGTTTTTTTGTTCATGTCGCGTTTTTTATAGAGATAGTACCGCGACAGCACCTTAGGGCGTAAAAGAAAATGAAGAAACTTAAAAAAAGAAAAAATAAAGCAAAGAGAGCAGAGCCCCCAATTTAAGACGTAGCACCTTCAGTGCATTGTTAACGTGCTTTTTGACGGTTGTTTCTGATAAACCGAGTTCTTCGGCAATCTCCTTGTGGGAGAGATGGGATTGTCGACTCATACGAAAGACCTCTTGCATCTTTTCTGGTAGCCGTATAATTTCGCTTTCGATCAATTGACCTAATTCTTTTTCCCGAACGAGGTAATCGGCAGTTCTATTGTCGTGTATATTGAATGCCGCCAAAGATTCGAAATAAACGGACTCTACCTTTTTATGGGCAATCAGTTTAATGATTCGGTATCGCATTGTTGCATAGAGGTACCCACCTAGATGGCTCTCAGGAGTTAATGAACTCCGATTTTGCCAGAGAGCCGTAAACACCTCCTGCAGCAGATCTTTTATCTGATCCCGATCGTTCAGTTTTTTGCAAGCATGTCTATATAACTGGTGCGAATAGCGTTCATAAACCTCCATATACGCTTTGTAATCGTCACTCAACATGAGCCGTATCAATTCGCCATCAACATACGATTTATAAGATACTTTCGCCATAGCAGCACTATAGATAATGGAACCAAAATTATCAAAAGTGTGTAAAGTTTATAGTTAGGGCAATATTAACAAAAAGTTAAATATAAGCATTAGTTCGACGTCGTCTATTTTATTATCAACGAAAGATAGTGGGCTTAATAGGTTTCTTGATGCTGTTGTATACGTAATTTGATGATTTCTGTTTACTTTAACGGAAACAAGTTAGGATAGACAATTCTCCAACCACTAGTAAAAACATGTAAGTGAATTTGCGGCCAAATACGCCGTTCGTAAATAGGGTTTGAAAATTTCTTTGCAAAATCTATTAAAATAGTAGTATTTTTTTTAATATTGTGCGTCAAAACTTAACTTTATTAAAATGAACGCTATTTACAATAATTTAAAACGTGAATTCTTCCTTTCTATAGCACAAATTTCGCATGCTAATGTCTGCTGTTGCTGACAGTTTATGCACTCCGTAAATTTTCTATAATTGTTTAATCCGGTAGCTAGTCAATGGGCGTTGCGAGCTACCACTGTAACTAAACTCATATCATGCATCATTATGTAGGCTTTAAACGTGCCTTTTTTTTGCTATTTTCTAAAATAGCGTTCCTAAACGTTTTTCTCAGTGTAACGATCGTTGCCTACGCGCAAAATCAACCTATTATCAATTCTACCCTTGACGGCGTCGTTATTGACGCAGGTAATCAAGAACCATTAGAGGGGGCAACAATATCCATAGAGGGTACTACGCACAAAGCAACCACCGATCAAAACGGCCGTTTTCATTTTACCACCGGGCAAAAACTACCATATCGACTGTCTGTTGAATTCGTTGGCTACGAAAGTAGACAGATTGTTGCCGAGCGTAGTCCCATAACTATCACGCTGCAGCCAAGCTTGAACCAATTGGAAGATGTTGTCATTATTGGCTATGGAACACAGAAGCGAGCAGACTTAACGGGCTCCGTTTCTTCTATTAATGCAGCTGCGTTGAAGGAGAGTCCTGCTGCATCTTTTGACCAGGCAATACGGGGCCGAGCGGCAGGGGTGCAAGTAACTAGTACGTCCAACCAGCCGGGTGGCGCTACGAGTATACGTATACGGGGAAGTAACTCAGTAAATACTGGTAGTGAACCGCTATATGTGATCGACGGATTTCCTGTTTATAACGATAACGAAGGTAGCAGTGCCGGCGCCACCGTAGGGCCAGCAACGAACGCTTTGTCGCTTATTAACCCAGATGATATTGTTTCGATGGAGGTGTTGAAAGATGCGTCGGCTGCCGCTATTTATGGTTCAAGGGGAGCAAATGGAGTAGTACTTATTTCAACTAAGCAAGGCCAGGCTGGGCAGAACAAATTTCAGTTCAATAGCTACTTTGGTACACAGAAAGCGCGCAAAAAACTAGATTTACTAAATGCAACAGAATTTGCGAATTTAGTAAATGATGCCAATGGGAGAGATGTTTATACGGCTGAACAGATTGCTTCTTTTGGTGAAGGAACCAATTGGCAGGATGAGGTTTTTCGAACAGCCCCTATCCAAAATTATCAGCTGGGCGCATCAGGTGGCGATGAAAAAACGAAGTATGCCTTGTCGCTGAACTATTTTGACCAACAAGGTATTATCCTTAACTCCGGTATAAAACGCTATGCGGCTCGTTTTAACTTTGAAAAGAAGGCCACGCAAAAACTGACTTTTGGTTTGCATCTTACCAGTAGCCGTTCGGACGCGAACCAGGCACTAAGTGCTACCAATGGTGGTGAGGGTACTATTGGTGTGGTACAGTCAGCCCTGGCCTTTTCACCTATCTTATCGGTATACCAAGCGGATGGTAGCTATGTGTTAGAGAACGACCGCGGAATTCCTATGGGGAATCCGGTAGCTACCGCACTTGAACTGACCAATCAGTCGCGTAATTACCGTACTTTGGGCAACCTTTTTGCTGAATACGAAATCATTGAGGGCTTACGTTTTAAAACCTCCATCGGTGCTGACATACTCAGTAATAAGGAAAATTATTATGCACCGCGTACTACCTTGGCAGGCTACAGTGTGCAAGGCCTTGGCAGAGTGGGAACAGTGAGCGCCTATTCCATTTTAAATGAAAATACCCTTAACTACCAGCATCGCTTTGGTGAGCATCAGCTAAATCTTTTAGCAGGTTTCACGGCCCAAAAATATGAGCGTGAGTTGGTACTGGCTTCTGCTTCGGGCTTTGTAAATGACTTGTTAGGCCCTGATAACTTGGGTGCTGGCTCGCTCATTAATGCTCCTACTACTAACGTAAATAATTGGAGCTTACTCTCTTGGATCGGAAGAGCTAATTATGGCTTTCGTGATAAGCTCTTGCTTACATTAACTGGACGTATTGATGGATCGTCTAAGTTCGGTGTTAATAGTCGTTATGGATTTTTCCCATCGGGCGCACTGGCTTATAAGTTGAGTGAAGAGCAATTTATCAAAAATCTAAACACCTTTAGCGAATTGAAAATCCGAACCAGCTATGGCCGTACAGGTAATCAAGAAATAGATAGCTATCAATCGTTGGCCCGATTGGGTACGATGAGCTATATCATTGGCGATAATGTAGTAAAAGGTTTTTCGCCCAATAATATTGCAAACCCGGATCTAAAATGGGAATCTACTTCGCAGTTCGATATTGGGTTGGATGCGGGCTTATTAGATGGCCGGATCAACTTAACAGCTGACTTATATTATAAAAAAACGAAAGATATGCTACTCTGGGTAAATGTGCCCTGGTCTAGTGGTTTTAGCTCTGCTCTCCAAAATATCGGCAATATGGAAAATAAAGGGCTCGAACTTGCTTTGCAAGCCAATATTTTAGATAAGGCAGTTAAGTGGACAGCCAGTGCGAACATTTCCTTTAACCGTAATAAGGTTTTAGATCTCGGTCCTATTAGTGAAATCCTGACGGGTGAAATTAATGGGTATCTAAAATTAAACGACCCCATCGTAATCCGTCCAGGCAAAGAACTTAACAGTTTCTACGGTTATGTAAGTCAAGGTATCTTTCAGCTGAACGATGATATTGCTAATAGTCCGCAGCCAAATGCTTCTCCCGGTGATCGGAAATATGTAGATATCAATGGTGACGGAGTGTTGAATGCGCGCGATCGCACCTTTTTGGGGTCGGCACAGCCAAAGCACTTTGGAGGGATGAGCCATCAACTGTCTTATAAAAATTTTGACTTGAGTTTAGTTTTTAACTGGGTTTATGGCAATAAAATCTTAAATAGTACGCGCACAGAATTGGATTTACCTACTGGCCAAAAGAATAGCTCAGCACTTGTGGCAGATCGTTGGACACCGGAGAATCCGAGTAACACCATTCCGAGAGCTAATTTGAGCCGTGCCTTTCTTTTCTCGGATGCTCAACTTGAAAATGGGTCTTACCTACGCCTCGGTACGGCAAGTCTTGGTTATACTTTCGGACGAAACGTTTTCAAAAATACGTCAATAGATCAGTTGCGCGTTTATGTCTCCGCTCTTAATCTTTGGACTTGGACAAACTACACCGGTTATGACCCTGAAGTGAATCAGAGCGGACAGAATAATATATTAAGAGGAATAGATTCAGACGCGTACCCGAGCGCAAAAACCTGGTTGTTTGGTGTAAATATTAATTTTTAGATAGCTGAAAGACTTTATAGAATGAAAAATATAAACTATGTTATAGGATTGATGGCCTGCTTGGTAATAACTTCTTGCAAAGACTTCTTAGAGGAGGATGCACGATCGGATATGACAGCAGGGAACTTTTATAAAACAGAAGCGGATGCAGATGCAGCAATTGTGGCAGCATATGATTTGCTGAATAATCAGTGGGATATTTATTATCGAGGTATCTACATGCTGGCGGAACTTCCTACCGATAATGCCGAATGCGGCGTTGGTGTGGCCAATGCAAATATTTTTGCACTGAATGACTTTACTTTCGGGCCAGTGAACGACCGTATTAATGTGCTTTATACGGCTCTCTACGGTGGAATCAAAAATGCTAATGTGGCAATCGACAATATTCCCGCAATAAATTTCAATGAAACAAAGAAGAGTCGCCTTATCGGGGAGGCTCGTTTTATACGTGCTTTGTTATATTATAACCTGGTGCGTTTATTTGGTGATGTGCCATTGGTTTTACATCAAGCGACCTCACTTAATGAAGTAAATATTGCTAGAAGCCCTACGGAAGAGGTATATCAGCAGATTATTGCTGATTTGGTCTTCGCAGAGACAAGCCTAGATGAGCATAATAGCTCAACGAATACTGGAAGAGCTACAAAAGCTTCAGCGAAAGCCCTGCTTGCATCTGTTTATTTGACGAGAAAGGAGTACGCATTGGCAAAAGAAAAAGCCGATGAAATGCTGACTTTATCTGGTTATGGCTTGGAAAATAGTTATTTCGATCTTTTTACACCGGAGAATAAAGGTAACCGAGAATTTCTTTTTTCGGTTCAAAATAAGGGGATGACGGGAACGGGTAATGGATTCGGACTTGCCTTATTTTTACCCCGCGCTACGATCCCGCTTCCGGGAGGTGGCACAGTAGCAGGAAATAGTGCAGACGTGCCTACGGAGGAGTTTTATAATAGCTTTTTGCCGGGCGACTTGAGACGAAACCGCACTTTTTTTACGGAGTACGATGCGGGTGCTGGTAAGGTAAACTTCCGACCACATTGGTATAAGTATTTTGATCCGGGTGCCATCACAACACTGGGAGAGGGTAATTTGAACTATGCCGTGATCCGCTATGCGGAGGTGCTTTTGGTTGCTGCTGAAGCAGCGAATGAACTGGATGGTCCTACGGAAGAAGCATATAATGCCATCAATAAGGTGCGGCGAAGAGCTTATGGCTTAGCTGTTGACCAGCCGAGTGCATTGGTTGATCTGAAGGGGCTGAGTCAATCACAGTTGCGAGAGGCGATATTACAGGAAAGACGTTGGGAGTTTGGCTTTGAAGGACTCCGTTGGTTTGATCTGGTGCGTACAGGAAAGTTAGAAGAG
The DNA here is from genome assembly GCA_035565175.1 of Pseudosphingobacterium sp. Classification (GTDB taxonomy): domain Bacteria; phylum Bacteroidota; class Bacteroidia; order Sphingobacteriales; family Sphingobacteriaceae; genus Olivibacter. The sequence continues at coordinate 4,026 of DATMSZ010000050.1, read as the reverse complement.
GTATTACACGCTAAGGGTATTCAAGGCGTACAAAATTATCATACGCTTTTCCCTTTACCCCAACGAGAGCTTGACGTAAATAAGTCGCTTACGCAAAACCCGGGATATTCGAATTAATGTTTTATATAATCACTATTTAGTTATGGTACCTATTTTAAAGAACTTTTACAACTATTGTATACTCGGTCTTGGTATTACACTTGCAAGCTGTAATCAAAATGGCAAGAATGCCAGTAGCGAAGCTAAAAAGCCGAATATTATCTTCATATTTTCGGATGATCATGCTTATCAGGCCATTGGCGCTTACGGAAATCAATATGCGAAAACACCTAATATAGACCGTATTGCACGCGAAGGAGCTATTTTTAATAATTTTATGGTAACGAACTCGATCTGTGGACCGAGTCGGGCGAATTTGCTCACAGGAAAATATAGCCATGAAAACGGTTATCTGGCTAATGAAGAGGAGTTTAACGTAAATCAGCAGCTTTTTAGTCGCTTGATGAAACAGGGCGATTACCAAACCGCCTGGATAGGTAAATGGCATCTTGGGTCTTTACCTGGCGACGCTTTTGATTATTGGAATGTGCTACCTGGGCAAGGTAATTATTACAATCCTGATTTTATCAATCAAGCAAATGATACAACACGCATTGAAGGATATGTAACAAACATAATTACGGATTTGGCCACCTCATGGTTAGGTAAACGTGATGAAAGTAAACCTTTTTTTCTAGTGGTGGGGGAGAAGGCAACGCATCGCGAGTGGCTGCCTGATCTGGAGGATCTGGGTGTTTATGATGAGGTGAATTTTCCGTTACCGGAAACCTTCTATGATAATTATGAAGGGCGTCAAGCGGCAGCGGATCAAGATATGACCATCGAAAAAACAATGCGTTTGAAAGAAGATTTAAAAGTGCATCTGGATTATGATGTGGATGAAAATAATCTAAAAGAGCAAAAAGAATATATTAAAAAGAAATTCTTTGGCAAAACGAATATTACCCCTGAACAGGACCAGCAATTAGAAAATTACTTGCGGAAGGGGCCTTACCTTCGCTTCAACAAGGAACAAAAAGAAAAGTTCAGTGCCTATTATGAGAAAATATCAAAAGAATTTGATGAGAAAAAATTAAGTGGCAAGGCGCTTACTGAATGGAAATATCAACGCTATATCAAAGATTATTTATCAACAGCTAATGCTTTAGATCGTAATATAGGCAAGCTGTTGGCATATTTAGAAGAGCAGGGGCTGGCAGAGAACACCATTGTAGTTTATGGATCTGATCAGGGTTTTTATATGGGTGAGCATGGCTGGTTCGACAAGCGTTTTATTTATCAGGAATCGCTGCGAACACCTTTTGTAATCCGTTATCCTGGAGTGATAAAACCAGGCACAAAGATCGATCAGCAAGTATTAAATATCGATTGGGCTCCCACCTTACTAGATATTGCGGGAGTAACCATTCCAAAGGATATTCAAGGGCAGTCGTTCTTGCCTGTTCTGCAGGCAAATGGTAAAGATGTAAAAACCCGTGAGGCTAGCTATTACCATTATTATGAATTTCCTGAACCGCATCATGTTTCGCCACATTTCGGGCTGACCACTGAGAGATATAAATTAGTGCGTTTTTATAAGGGGCAGGACACTTGGGAGCTCTATGATTTACAGCAGGATCCACACGAATTGCACAATCTATATGCCGACAAAGCTTATCAAACTATTGTGGATGGACTAAAGGGTAAATTGAAAAAGTTAATTGATCAATACCGTGACAAAGAAGCGGCTAAGATTTTTGCGCAGCAAATCTAATACTTGCAATGGAGCTGTTTATAACTGTAAGTTAAAGCCGGTACGGTCATGTTTTTGTTTTAAGAGGGTATTCAAGTGAGCGACAGTAGCTCTTGAGAAAGAAATTTTTAGCTACAATGGAAAACGAAAGATTACTACTATGAAGAAAATAAAAAGAAAACTCATGGCGAGTCTTAGCTTTAGCACTTTGATGGTAAGCTTTACATTGGCTTATGCACAACAAGCAACGGAGAAATCACCAAATTTTATTGTCATTTTTACAGACGATCAAGGTTACGGTGATTTGGGTACATATGGAAATCCTACAATCAAAACACCCAATATTGATCGAATGGCTAATGAGGGCCAGAAGTGGACAAACTTTTATGTGGCAGCCAATGTTTGTACACCGTCAAGAGCTGGCCTGTTAACGGGTAGGTTGCCAATAAGGAGCGGTATGCAGGGTGATAGCACAAATAGAGTGCTTTTCCCAAATTCCAAAGGCGGGTTGCCGGCATCGGAAGTAACTATTGCCAAGCTCTTAAAGCAGTCGGGTTACCAAACAGCGATTATTGGTAAATGGCATTTGGGAAGCTTACCGCAATATTTACCTACACGTCATGGTTTTGATTATTACTATGGTATACCTTACAGTAATGATATGGATAGGGTGGATTCTATTCCTTATGTAAAGGCGATTACACAACCAAAAAATGCATATTTTCAGGTGCCCTTGATGCGTAATGAAGAGATTGTTGAACGGCCAGCAGTGCAGAACACGTTAACGGAGCGTTATACCGCTGAAGCAATTAACTACATAAAATCTAACAAGGAAAAGCCTTTCTTTTTGTATTTGGCGCATTCGATGCCTCATGTACCGTTATTCCCAAATGCGAAATTTAAAGGTAAGAGTGCCCGCGGTATATATGGTGATGTAATTGAGGAGATAGACTGGAGCGTGGGAGAAATCATCAACACGCTTAAAGAAAGTGGTCTGGATAAAAATACATATGTGATTTTTATAACCGATAATGGTCCTTGGAAAATGTTTCGGGAGCTGGGCGGGTCATCCGGTCCTTTATACGGAGCGAAAGGCAATAGCTATGAAGGTGGCGTGCGTGTGCCGGCAATTTTTTGGGCTCCTGGACATGTGAAACCACAGCAGGTTACGGAAATAGGGAGTGCACTGGACATCTTGCCTACCTTAGCTAAATTAGCCCATGCGGAGCTCCCCTCTGATAGGATATATGACGGCTATAATCTGAGTGAAGTTTTACAGGGAAATGCGGAGACAAGCCCTAGAAAGGAAATGTTCTATTACCACGCATCTAAACTGGTAGCCATTAGAAAGGGTACCTATAAATTAAATCTTTATAGTAACAGTGAAATCGGTTATCCGGATGTATTGAAAAAACTGGATAAAGCTCAATTGTTTAATTTAAACGAAGATATTATGGAGCGTTATGACATTGCTGATCAATATCCTGATATCGTGAAGCAATTAAAGGCTTTAGCTGAAGAACATGCGAAGACGGTTGTGCAAGTTGAAAATCAATTGGGCAAGCGCTGATGAACATTTAGAGGTGCTTGCCCCACCGCCTTTATTTGTGCTTGCCATAAAGGTTACACGTCTTTTCTGAGATCAGTTTTTTGCAAACACAAAGGAAGACTGATAAATACAAGCTAAGAAGTTGAACCGAAGCGCTTAGTGAGGTGGCAATCGCGGTACTGATTTGTGTATATTTGCTTGTTGTGAATAAGCTGAAATTACTAAAGATGAAAAACAAAATAGCCACGCACCGAATTGTTCCAAACATATATTCAAATGACGTGGAAAAGAGTAAGCAATTTTATGTTGAATTTTTAGAGCTGAATTTGGTGATGAATATGGGGTGGATATTAACCTTTGCCTCTAAAGAAAACCCCACGGCACAAATATCAATTTTTCAAAATGACAAAAAAGAAGAATTAGATAATACAGCAATTTTTTTATCCATCGAAGTTTCTGATATTGACAAATTATATGAGAGAGCGAAAAAACAAAATTGGAAAATAGTTTATCCAATTACTGATGAACCTTGGGGGGTAAGACGTTTTTTTGTAAAAGACCCTAATGGCGCAACCATTAACTTACTAGCGCATTTAAAATAACAAAAACTGCTTCAGTCTGAATGGTGTAAATACACCCAAAGGTAATTTTAAAAAGAAAATAATTTCAGATTTGATTTGTATTC
>DATMSZ010000049.1:0-16486 GCA_035565175.1 Pseudosphingobacterium sp. | reverse complement strand
GGTTGACACCGATAAGCCAAGCACGTTGATCAGTGCATAATACCGATCCTTCCAAAGGATACGCCAGGCGGATTTTAAATAGTTAAGCATAATAAACGTATTACGGTGAAGATACTCAATTAGAAGGCCAAAAGCGGTAATCGCTTTCTGGTAGTTTGAAAGCTAATATGGAGAATTAAAACCGTGTTCGGATACGGACAATCACTGTACGCTAACGAACAATTATATTTATCTTTAACACATGAAATCTGTATTCCCTGCCACTTATTCTACCCTCTGCCCTACAGCATTATCTTCTCTTATTTCAGAAAAATATAATTTAAGAAATGTCCATTGCAAATTTTTGACTCGTGGGGTTGGTGATTCTTATCTGGTTGAGGCGTTTGAAAAACGCTTTATACTTCGTGTTTACCGCTCCTCGCACCGCAACCTGCCGCAGATAAAAGAGGAGGTGGACTTGTTGTTGGCCTTAAAGGCGGCTGAGGTATCCGTTTCGTATCCGATTCTAGACATTTCCGGAGAAGCTATCCAGCAACTTGAAGCGGTAGAAGGAGAAAGACACGCAGTGCTATTTAGCTACGCGCCTGGTCATTCATTGAGAATGCTAAATGAAAACCAACTTCGCAATCTAGGCTGTGAAATGGCACGTTTTCATAATGTGTCCTCTTCCATCCGACTGGGTGCAGAAAGGTGGAATTTTAACCTGGAAACAACTCTTTTCAAACCCTTAGAGATGTTGAAATCAGCTTTTTCAGAAGATACTGAAGGATACGCGTGGCTACAAGAAAAAGCAGGCCTGGTTGAGAAATTTTTTTTGCAACTAGATACGTCTGCATTTTCCAGCGGTTATTGCCACTTTGACTTTCTTCCAAAAAACTTTCATTTTGATGGTGATTTGGTGACTTTTTTTGATTTTGACTTTATGGGGCATGGTTGGTTAGTGAATGATATCATGACCTTTTGGCAACACCTTATGCTGGATGTTTATACCGGAAGGATGACAGAACAGGCAGCTCTTGAAGCATATACTGTTTTTCTGCATGCATACCGTGAATATCGCTCGATTACCGAACAGGAATTAGCTATAGTACCTTATCTCGGCTTAGGATTTTGGCTCTTTTATATGGGTTTTCATACCACACACGACCAATTTTATGTATTTACACAACCTTCGCACTTAAAGTTGACTACCGGATGGTTAAGAAAGATGGTGGAAACCTATTGGAATAATAATGGTGATGTATGATTAAAAATAACCGCTGTCTGACCGTTTGCTCGCACTATTAAAATATACCTAAATGAAAACAATACCATTATTTTTCACTTTTGCATTTTTTGCCACCACGATATTCGCCCAATCGCAGACCCGCAGTTATCAATGTACAATTGATTTGCTTAATACTCAGGACGACAAAGTTACAGTGTCTTGCTCTCCACCTAAAAACAACCTAAAACAGGGTAAGTTTATTATTCCGAAAATGGTTCCCGGTTATTACGATGCTATGAATTTCGGACAATATATTTCTGACTTTATTGCGCTGGATAAAACCGGTAAAGAAATTCGTACCGAAAGATTAGATAAAAACAGCTGGATGGTACATGATCTTAAAAATGTTGTTAACATATCTTACCAAGTAGTCGATGGATGGGATTCTTTACAGCAAAATACCCAAGGAGCTAAATCGGCTGCCAGTACTTTTATCAAAGATTCTGTATTTGTAATCAACTACAATTCATTAGTAGGTTATTTTCAAGAGATGAATGATCTTTCTTATAAAATAAACGTCAAGAAAAATAAAGGCTTTTATCCCTCTTCGGCCCTGAATTATATACACAAAAATGACACTATTGATGTTTTTTCGGTAAAAAGCTACCGGGAATTGGTAGATGCACCTGTATTATATTGTGTTCCTGATACTACTTGGATAAAGGTGGGCAATGCAGAAGTGCTTGTATCATTCTATAACAAAGAACAACGACACTATTCTAAAAAAATAGCCAATGAATTGGAGATTATTCTAAAAAACCAGCAGGCCTATTTGGGAGGCAAACTACCTGTCGACAAATATGCCTTTTTGATTTATTATGAGCCTTCAAAAGAGCAAGGATTTATGGGAGATGGTTTGGAGCATGCACAATCAACCGTTTGCCTGTACAATTCTAGTAATATTAACTACCTAACTCATGCGCTCAATGCTGTTGCATCACATGAATTTTTCCATATCGTTACACCACTCAATATTCATTCAAGAGAAATTGAAAATTACGATTTTTTGAATCCTACCTTGTCCAAGCATTTATGGCTCTATGAAGGTATGACAGAATACGCTACGATACACATGCCTATAAAACAGAAAAAGATCGGCTTAGAAGAATTTACAAGAAAAATTGAAGAGAAAATAAATGGTATGGAAGGGTTTGACAATAAACTATCTTTTACGGAATTGAGTAAAAATGCGGTAGAACGGCAAGATCAATATATGAATTTCTACCAAAAAGGAGCTTTACTCGGTTTATGCCTCGACATAAAATTACGTGAGCTTTCCGACGGAAAGATGGGCACTCAAGAACTGATGCAACAACTTATGAAGAAATACGGCAAAGGAAAATATTTTAATGATGATGTCCTATTTGACAAAATTACAGCTATGACTTCCCCCGAAATCCGGGCATTTTTTAGTGATTACATTGAAGGTGGCGATCCTATTCCATTGAAAGAATGTCTTGAAAAAGCAGGTTTCGAATATGATGAAATAGCTAAAACAATTAACCCAATAAACAACCCGAATACTCGGCAATTGGCATTGAGAAAAGCGTGGATAAATCAATAATTGTTGTAGACCATTATCTGCCGATATCCTATACCGCAAAGACGCAACAAATCACATCGACTAAATTTTTATGTATATTCGTGTGCTGGTGGTCATTGTGAGAGCGTGCAAAAACAGTACAAAATGAACAAGGAAATCCGAACATTTAACGATTCGCAAACAAAAGACGAAAAAGAGATTTGCGATTTATTATATAACGTAATTTCTCAAAATCTGCCAAAAGCGGATAGTAAAATTTGGCACGCGCATCCTGTTTGGTTTTTGGATGGAAATCCCATTGTAGGTTACAGCAAACTAAAAGATTGTATCCGCTTGCTCTTTTGGAGTGGAGTAAGTTTTGAAGAAGAATATTTGAAACCAGGTACAGGAAAGTTTAAAGATGCTTCCATCCGTTATACAAGCGTTGACCAAATAAATACCGACGACGTAAAACGTTGGCTTAAAAAAGCAGAAAACATTCAATGGGATTATAAAAATCTCATCAAAAGAAAAGGTGAACTCAAGCGCCTAAAATGAAATACAGGTCACTTTGGCCAGTTTATCAATGCACATGTCATCCACTAGTATTTTCGACTGAATAATATACGAATACGCGTCAAGTTTTAATTCAATTTTATGATGGACCTGTTTAAAGATGAAGCCACCATCACGTATAATGCGATCGGAAAAGTCTGGTATTCTAAAATTGATAATAGAGTGGAATTTTTCACCGGCGATGGCAACCACCCGATATTCACAAAGAAAGAGTTAAAACCAGTAATTATGCACATAATAGATACTTATGTAATCAATCGGAAATAAGCCGTTAGACTGTAGGCGTCGCCCTGCCCCGAAAAATGCCAAACTCAAAAGCTATTCTGTCTTGTTCGCACACTTAAACATTTGGCCGTGACCAATACGAGGTTACTTTTGTCATACTTACAAATCACTGCTATCTGTAAGAACATTAGATAACTAAATATTAACGAAGATGGAATATAAAATCAAATACAACCGCCGACGCTTCTTGAGTGTAGCTGCATTAACATTTGCTGCTGCAGAATTGAACAGTTTGGGTATACTGAAGGCCCAGGAACATAAAACTGATTCACCTTTTAAGAATGGCAGAAGCCGCAGTACCACGAGTATTTCTTTTGATAAGATCAAGCAGGTGAAAGCCGGCGTGTTAGATGTTGGCTATGCAGAGGTAAGTTCGCTGGCGGCCAAACATACCAAATTCACCGTTTACTGTGCGAACCCGAACAGCTAAGCGTTCGAATACGGACAAGCGTCTGCGAAACACAGTCATAAACAACTATAAAAGAACACGTTATAGTTTTGGTAGGTTTATTGATATCGATGTCAGCAATCAGATTATCAACGGCGGACTGATGTGATAGTAACGATAATGAAACAGCGATAAACTGGGTAACATATTTAATCTTACGTTAAGGTTGGGTAATAACCTTAAATTAATTGCTGAACAGCTATGATAAGAAACTACTTTAAAACCGCTTGGCGCAACATCATGAACAACCGGTTCTATGCTGCCATTAATGTCTTCGGAATAACGATCGGCTTAGTTGTAGGAATTTTCTTACTGCTTTGGACATTGGATGAATTGAGTTTTGACCGTTTTCATAGAAACGCCGGGGAGATCCATCGGATCGGGATAGAAGGCGGAACCGGCATCAGTAAGCAGATTTTTACGAAAATTATTCCCGCCGTAGCGACCTTTGCCAAAAACGAAATACCGGAGGTGGAAGAAACCGTGCGTATTATGTCTGCTGGCGACGCTCCATTCAAATACAAGGACAAAAGTTTCATCGAACCTAACTTTGCATTCGTTGATCCTTCTTATTTTACCGTGTTTGATTTCGAGATGATAAAAGGGAACAAGAGCAATCCTTTTCCAGACAACAATTCGTTGGTTATTACCGAACGAACTGCCAAACGTTATTTTGGAAGCGAAGACCCCATTGGTAAGATGGTCACCATGGGTCTCGGTGAACTCTGTAAGATAAGCGGTGTGATTACCGATTATCCGGAGAACTCGACCTTCCAGTACCAAGTAATGCTACCCATGTCGCGCTTCAACGATCTGGCCTACACCCAACGAAAAACATCCTACGACGGAAAAACCATCGTACCTTCAATGGATGCTGACTGGGTTAATTTCAGCTTTGAGACGTTTTTATTGTTGAAACCCAAATCCAATATTACTACCGTAGAAAAGAAGCTACAAGCCATTCATGAGCGCAACAAACCTGAAGATGCCCCTGTCCCTTACCTAACACAAGCATTACCCAGCATACACCTCTACAAAGCGGATGGAGGTGACGGAGGCATCTCTGTGGTGCGCACATTTGCCGTAGTAGCCATTGTTCTACTGGCCATCGCCTGTATCAACTACGTGAATCTGGCTACGGCCCGGGCGATGCTGCGGGCAAAGGAAATAAGTATGCGAAAAATTATCGGTGCCGAACGATTTCAGCTTTTCGTACAATTCATTTTGGAATCGGCGCTGTTATTTGTCATTGCGGCTTTGTTGGCCATCGCACTGATGAATCTCTTGTTGCCCTATTTCAATCAATTTTCCGGTAAACAGATTCAGTTGGGGCTATCCAACCATCAGGTTTGGTATTGCATTGGTCTTACGTTGCTTGGGACCTTATTAGCGTCCAGTTTGTACCCCGCTTTGTTGCTGTCTTCCTTTAAGCCATTAAATGCGTTGAAAGGGAAGTTTTCAGCTGGCATCGCCAATTCATCACTTCGCTATTCGCTGGTGGTGGTGCAATTTACAACATCCATTGTACTGATTGCTTTTACCTTTATCATTCAGGGGCAGCTCGAATATGTCCGCAGCATAGACCTAGGTTACAACAAGGAAAATATATTTTCATTCAGCATGCGGCCTGAAACGCAGCAGCACTTTGGAGCGGTGAAAGATGAACTGCTGAAAAACCCTGCTATTATCGATGCCGCTCGTGTGGGCAGAGATATGATTCATGGAGGTAGTTCTACAGGTGATAATGACTGGGACGGGAAGCCTGCTAATTCTAATACCTGGTTCCATCAGACATTTGCAGACGAGAACCTGATTGATTTTTTCGGTATGAAGGTCGTGCAGGGTAAGAATTTTACCGGCTCTGTTGCCGATTCGCTGCACTTCTTAGTTAATGAGACTGCCATCCGGGAAATGGGCCTGAAAGATCCAATAGGCAAACGCCTTCGGATACAGACAGTAAACGGAACGATTATAGGCGTGGTGAAGGACTTTCACTTTGCTTCTGTTCACCAGAAGATTGAACCGGTGGTTTTTCAGTTCAAGCCTGAAAATTGCTGGCGTATGTACATCAAGACAACCGGTAGCGATGCGCCAAAAGCCATTGCTGCCGCTGCTGCCACCTGGAAGCGTTACAGCGACGATGTACCATTTACCTACGATTTTCTGGATGAGAGTTACCATAAGCTTTATACGATGGAACAAAAGCAGGGTACAGTGTTTAGCCTGTTCGCAACAGTTGCGATTATGATTTCGTGCTTAGGGCTCTTTGCGTTGGCTACCTATACGGTACAAACCAAAACAAAGGAAGTAGGCATTCGTAAGGTGTTGGGTGCCTCTGCAAGCAGCGTGGTACGGTTACTTTCCAAGGGTTTCTTGAAACCGGTAGCAATTGCGATCTTCCTGGCCGTACCTATTGCCTGGTGGGCGATGAGCATTTGGCTAGCGGATTTTGCCTACCGCATTGACATCAAGTGGTGGGTGTTTGTCGCGGCGGGCGGATCTGCGGTGCTGATAGCCCTACTCACAGTAAGCTGGCATGCTATGCGCGCAGCTATGACCAACCCAATAGATACTTTAAGGGATGAATAATTAGATATTATTAAGATTTTCAACTCGACTGCTTCTCTATGACGAAAGCCGTTAATTCGCTCATCTTCCCATCGCGAAATCGCCAGACATCACAGTATAAGTAATCGATCGTTTTCCCGTCTTTATCTTTCATACTGATTTGGCCGAGGGCCGTAACAAACTCGCCCTCGGCGATTAAGTTTTCGACCATGAACGTTGGCGGCTCTATATATGCCGTTACTATATACTGTCGAACGGCTTCCTTCCCTAGCAGCGTCTGATCACCTACAAACGTCCATTCCGTATCGTCGGTGCAGAAAGACAGGAAGCCTTCATAGTCACCCTTAGTAATAGCTGCATTTGCCTTTTCTAATATTGCCTTATTGTTCTCTCCCATATGATTATCTCTTACTTAATTTTTTAATAGATGCTTTTTAACAAGTAGGCAGCTCGGGCTAACAACCCAAATTCCAAAGAACAAGCATCGCCTTATTAAACAATTTGAAGGGATACTTGTTCTTTGAATGTAGTGCTAAGAATGTCGGCCTGTTGTTATTATATAACAAGCCCGGTTTCCATTTAAGGTTAAATCAGCGAAATCAGCTCAGCAATTCGGTTGGAAATACCTACTTCGTTGTCATACCAAGCAACGACCTTCACTAATTTACCAATAGCTTTTGTCATCCCGCCGTCTACGATCGATGAGTGTGTGTTACCGAGGATATCTGATGAAACGAATTGTTCCTCCGTGTATTCCAGCACACCTTTTAGTGAGGTCTCCGCATAATGTTTCAGCGTCGCATTGATTTCATCCGCTGTCACCTCCTTTTGAAGGTTAATGGACAGGTCAACGATTGACCCATCAATCACGGGCACGCGGTATGAATATCCATCCATCTTTCCCAACAGGTTGGGCAACACATTACCGATGGCTTTTGCGGCGCCGGTTGTTGTAGGTATGATCGAATAGGCCGCAGCACGGGCGCGGCGTAGGTCTTTATGTGGTGCATCTTGTAAGTTTTGGTCTGCCGTAAAGGCATGAACGGTAACCATGTACCCTGATTCGACACCATATTCTTTATCGAGAATGTAAAGAATCGGCGCAATACTACCAGTGGTACAGGATGCAGTCGAATAGATTTGGTCATCTCCGATAAGTTCGTTGTTGACGCCATGGACGATGGTTTTTACACCGCCGGTTGCGGGTGCCGTGATCAGTACTTTTTTCGCACCGGCATTTATATGTGCAAATGCGGTACTTTTATCTGTGAAACGCCCTGTCGATTCGATAACGGCGTCTACCTGCATGGAAGCCCAAGGCAGCTTTGCCGGGTCTTTTTCTTGGAGCATGATGATGCGTTTTCCATTAACGATCAAGGCATCGCCATCGGTACTAATCTCACCGGGGAATCGGCCGTGAGCGGTATCAAATTTTAACAAATGTGCGAGTGTATTAACATCCGTCAGGTCATTAACGGCCACCACTTCTACTCCTGTTTGATGCTGTAAGGCGCGTAGGGTCATCCGACCAATACGGCCAAATCCATTAATTGCAATTTTCATTCGAATAATTTTATTTATGATAATTTATACAGGTTTCCTTATTTAGTTTACCAACAGGTCTTCGATACCTGTATCTTTTAAAGCGGTTCTGAAAGTGCGGCGGTAGGTAGAGGGCGTCACCAAGAGGTGCCTGAGGAAAATCCGTCGCATAGAAACCAGATTACCCATTCCACATTGCTCAGCAATTCTTTCCAAGGGTATGTCAGTATCTTCTAGAAATCTCCGTGCAGCTTCAACTCGTAGTTTTTCAACGAACTTAGCTGGAGGCATCCCCGTTTCTCTGTGAAACACACGTGTAAAATTTCGTGTGCTCATATTCATCATATCAGCAATCCTCCCAACTTCCAGCGATTCATGCAAATGGTCGCCAAGCCAGTTTTGTATCTTAGTGGCAATATTTTGTTCTTCATAAACGGGCAGCAGATTACCGAATTGGGATTGAAAGCCAGGGCGACTTAGGTAAAACACCAGTTTTCTGGCCACCCGTGTGGCGATATCTTTTCCAAAATCCTCTTCTACCATTGCAAGCGACAGATCGATGCCAGAGGAAACGCCTGCTGAAGTATAGACATTCCCATCATTCGTAAAAAAATGATTGGCATTCACCTGGATGGAAGGATACTCTCTTTTCAATTTTTCGCTCAAGTCCCAATGGGTGGTAGCTCTTTTGCCGTCGAGCAAACCTGCTTTTGCCAGAGCGAATGCGCCTCCGCAAATAGATGCGATTCGCCTTGTGTTTGTTGTATTGATCCGCGCAAGCCAACTGTAAAAATCTTCCAGTGCAACAGCAGAACCTTCGCTAAAATCATTCCCCGCGATTATGAGCGTATCGATCGGCAAAGCAATTTCCATTGCATGATACGGACAATGGATTTCAACGCCCGTCATGGCCTTAACCATTCGGTCAGTTGTTGGTGCAGCAATTAAAACCTCATAACCTTCCGAAGAGCCAACAGTCTGCAGGCAATTATCGGCATTTGTAAATACATCTGAAGGCCCCGCAAAATCTGTCAACATATTGGCTGTCATGGCAACGATAACTACTCTCCTTTTTTCGTTATTGCTATTCATATACCAAATATACCTACTTTGCAAAATGTCTCAAAGGACATAAATTATACAATTTAGGCCAACTAGAAATTTAGACCGTTTCCCTAACAATTCATTATTTTTTTCTGAATTTTACGTGGCGCTAAAGCTGGCAGGCCAACAACAAACAAATGGACAGGCAATATGGATAATGGCTTCGACTACAAATTCATCCAACCAGACGGGTTGCTTACTGACTTTGTAGAAAGTATCGGTATGTTTCAAAATCTATCAGATAAAGCAAAAGAGGTTGTTGTCTTGCCCGACGGGAGAATTGATTTGTTTTTTTGGCAGTCTGCATCACAGCCCTTTCAGATTATACTTATTGGATTAGAAACTGAACCTGAACAAAGGAGCATTCCGCCACATACACGCACGTTTGTCATCAGTTTCAAACCTCTTGCCATTGAATATATTTTACGTACTTCGATTGATGATATATTAAATAGTGCCAAGGAATTTCCGATTAATTTTTGGGATTTCGATGCGGATGATCTGAAAGATTTTGATGCCTTTTATCAGAAAGCATCACAAAAGATAAAAGAACGTTTACCAAAAGAAACTGATGAAAGAAAACGCAAACTTTTCGCATTAATTTACTCATCAAAGGGTGAAATGAGTGTAAAAGAGCTTTCGGAACGCGTATTTTGGAGCAGCAGACAGATCAACCGCTATTTTAACCAGCAATTTGGACTTTCATTAAAAGCATATTGTAATATTTTGCGCTTTAGGGCATCATTAGAACATATTGCACATGGAAAGCTTTTTCCTGAATTGAACTTTGCAGATCAAAATCATTTTATAAAAGAGATAAAGAAATTTTCTGGCGTTGTGCCAAAAGAATTATCCAAGAATAAAAACGACCGATTTGTACTATTATCCGTCTTAAAACAGAAATAGTTTTGCACCGTATTAAAACTTATACGGTATGTTATTAGAAAATAAATTAATCGCTATTGTTGGCGGTGGCCCTGGAGGCTTAACATTAGCGAGACTTTTGCAGCTCAAAGGTGCAAATGTAAAAGTGTATGAAAGAGACTTGAATAAGGATGCCCGTGTACAAGGCTCTCTGCTTGATTTGCATGAAGGATCAGGACTGGCAGCTATTCGCAAAGCAGGTTTATTAGTTGCATTTAAGGAGAATTTTCTTCTTGGCGCAGATAAAAAGATCATTGTAAATGAACGTGCAGAAGTCTTTTTTAGTGATCACGAAACCAAAGCGGATGAAAATTTTGGTCATGAACATTTTCGGCCTGAAATAGACCGCGGTTCATTGAGAAAAATATTGTTGGATTCTTTACTGCCGGAAACAGTTGTGTGGGACAGCCATTTTATTTCAATGGAAGCGCATAACGAAGGCTGGTTCCTGCATTTTAAAAAAGGACCATCTGCTTACGCAGATATTGTGATTGCTGCTGATGGAGCCAACTCTAAGATCCGCCCATACGTCACGGACATCAAAGCATTTTATTCGGGCATAACGATGCTTGAAGGTAATGTTTATAATTCGAAAAAGGCGGCCCCTCATATTGATGCATTAAACAATGGCGGAAAAATAATGGCTTTCGGCAATAAAAAAAATGTATTGCTGGGCCAAAAAGGCAATGGTGACTTGGGTTTTTATGCTAGCTTCAAAGCTGATGAAAACTGGACAACACGTAGTGGCTTAGATTATACTGATAAAACGCAAATATTAGCTTGGTTTAAAAGAGAATATTCCGAATGGAGCAGCATCTGGCACGAACTGTTTGAAAATGCTGCAACGCCTTTTATCCCACGTCCGATATATTGCGTGCCATTAGACCAAACGTGGGAGGCTTTGCCCAACGTAACGATGCTTGGTGACGCTGCGCATGTCATGCCACCCTTTGCAGGAGAAGGTGCAAACGTGGCTATGCTTGATGCGTTGGAACTAAGTGAAGCTTTAACGTCCGACAAATACAACTCGCTGCAAGAAGCTATTTCTTTTTATGAAACAAGTATGCGTCAAAGAGCAGCGATTGCTGCACAAGAATCACTTGAAAATGGCGAGCGAATGCACTCGGAAAGTGCTTTGCTTACAATGTCGAATATTTTCGGAAGGCACTAACATTTCCATTTGTAGTTTACTGCGTTTATATTTGTCTGCATCGAACAGTAAATAATGAAACAAATAATAACGATTTTAGGATCCTTTCTACTGCTACTATCTCTTAATAACGGGGCGTTTGCTCAGACTGGAAAGACTTATCAGAATCCCTTGCCGGTTACCTTTGGAGACCCCTATGTATTGCATGTAAAAGGCGATAAATATTATATGTATGGCACTGGTGGCATAGCGAAAAATGGGTTTGCCGCCTTTTCTTCGACAGACCTTGTGAACTGGAAAGATGAGGGGCAGGTCTTTCATGCAAGTAATAAAAACGGTTGGAGTGATTCTACCGCTGCCTGGAACGGGGCATATTGGGCACCTGAAGTATACGCACATAATGGCAGGTTTTATATGTTCTACTGTGCGCAGTGGAAAGAGAACCCCGGTAAGGAAGTCGAGAATTTTCGTATTGGCGTTGCTGTGGCAGATAAACCTACAGGCCCATTCATTGACCTGGCCAATAAGCCAATTTTTGATCCAGGCTATCCTATCATCGACGCTAATGTACTTTTTGATGAAAGCGGCAAAATCTACCTCTATTATTCCCGCTGTTGCTACAAGCATCCGGTGGAGAGCGAGGTAGCCGCCTGGGCCAAGCAAAAAGGTTGGTTTGATACGATAGAAGAGAGCTGGGTGTACGGTGTTGAACTAAAACCTGATTTCAGTGGCGTAATAGGCAAACCCGTGCTACTGTTAAGACCTCCTACAAAAATGGATGATAAACAGGCCGAATGGGAAAGCCGCTCTGTTACGTCAAAAGAAGTCAACCGTCGATGGACAGAGGGTTCTGCCATCTTTAAGAAAGGGGACATCTACTATATGATGTATTCGGCTAATTATTTCGGTGGCAAGAATTACGCCGTGGGGTATACCACTTCAAAAAGCCCGCTCGGTCCGTTTACCAAAGCGGCTAATAATCCCGTATTGCAGAAAAACATTGAGCGTGGTGGCGTAGTAACCGGAACGGGGCATAATAGTGTTACTTACTCACCTGATGGAAAGGAGATGTTCTGTGTATATCACGCCAGAACATTATCAACAGGTGAAGAACGCGTTGTTTTTATTGATAGGATGAAGATATTAGAAAACGGAAAGCTCGTTGTTGAAGGACCTACTACTACTCCGCAGGCAACACCCAGCGGTAAATAGCAGCAGCTAGATTCCTTATCCTGGCTATTCTAATTCTCCGAGGCGTTCAAGACTGAAATCGTCATCGATTACCTCTCCACTGGGTTTCACCAAAACGAATCTGGGAAGTTCGGAAAGGTATAAAGTGTTGACCAGATCTTGTTGCGCTTCGTTTCGCATTCTGTAACTATATTTAAATGCTAAACTCTCTGAGTTTTTCTTCCAGGTGGAGAATTGACTTTCCATCGAAATTGGTAATACGTCAATTCCTTTTTTCTCCAACGCTGGTGTTTCTTTTTCTAATTGTTTCACCGCGCTCGTCGATGCTTGATCGGCACTATTCCAAAATGATAAAAGCAAATATTTGCGGTCTTTAAACGATTTCCATGGAATTTCTGAAAGCCGAGTGTCTGTAGCGACCACCTGCTTCTCAAGATCTAATTGTTTTACTTTCGTTTGAACTTTCTCAAGTTGTTTGGCAAAATCTAGTCCATATTTACTACGTTTTACAATGTCTGGTGCTTGTTCTAAAAGACTTTGGTATTCGTTTGCATATTGACGTTGTTTTCTGACCCTTGATAATAAATAAAATGAGCTAGTTAGTGGCTTCTTCTTTCCTATGAAATCTTCGGTGATAGAAGTTGGCGTCTTAGAAAGCTTTTTCTTGCCCGCTACTTTTGTAGCAGTTGCTCCCCCAAGGGTGTATTGCTCAGTCTGACCTTCCTCTTCGGCTTCCAGTGTGGCGAGTGCCATATGCCAATCGTTTAGCAGCTCCTGCTCTTCCCCACCGCCCTGAACAGAAAAAGCAACTTTGCTGATGGAACCTACATGGTTAAAGGGCTTTTGCACAAGCACTAGCTCGGCAGAAGGAACTGCCAGGACGGGAATAAGCGTTTCCCATGTTAACCCGCTCGTTCCACGTTTAGTCGATATCCCCTCGATTCTTATAAAGTAAACTTCATTAAGGTTGGCGGTATCCAGCCTGAGTTGAAATTTCCCACTTTCAGGTGTAACGGAGGTTATCGAATCCTTTTCATTGTCTTTGAACAAAGTAATGTTTTTCACCTCCGGGTTGACGGTCTTGCTCGTCACCAATAGTGGGCCTTTTTCAGGCGTGTAAGTATAGTCTTGCTTTTTTTTGTCGTTTTGGTCATCCTTCTGTTCGCGAGGCAGGCATGCCATGATCGATAGGAAGCCAATTAAAATCAGGTACGGGCTCGTTCTAAAGAATTTCATATACTAATATACCATTTTGATACCATATTGTTTACTCCTTTGTCAACAAATTAATGTCTGATTGTCGAGATAGTCTTACAATACCTTATCCGCATGTACATGGCCTAATTATAATTTCGAAGTAAAATTCCAGTGAAAAATTTCTTTTCCTTTACCAGCCTTTTACTTTTGGAACATGCGAGATAAGCTGATTAAATGCTGTCAATTAATACAGACAAAGCGGTTCGAATGTTTTTTATGGTTCATAACGCTATTATGTCCAGTACTTAGCAAAGCCCAATTGATTGAACCTGACAGCGCATTCCTTTCTTCCCGTGCAATTACAGGGCAGCCCGGCTTTTCCATACATCGTGATAATTATTTCATCACGGGTATACCGATGAATCAGCGACCGACAAAAAACACTTCGGACGTCAAGTACCAGATCAGCTTTAAACAGCGCTTGCGGAAGACTCCACTTCCCGGCGGCCTATTTCCCTATATTACCTATTCCCAAAAGGCCTTTTGGGATATATATCGTGATTCCAAACCTTTCGATGAAATCAACTTCAACCCTGGCTTGGCCTTGGTGCGACCCTTCTTTCTAAAAGGACATCGCTTAGCTTACGCTACCTTGTCTTTGGAGCATGAGTCGAACGGACGCGATTCCATTTATTCACGGAGCTGGAACTTTATGGCCTTCTCTTTAAGGTCACAGCTGGATGAACGTTGGATTGTGGGACTTAGGTTTTGGCTGCCTATGTCTTATAAGGACGATAACCCCGACCTCATGGAATATCAAGGCTATGCGGAAGCCAATGCCACTTATCGAATTATACCCGATAAATGGTCGATCGATATAACGGCTAAAAAAGGCAAAGGATGGAACAGAAGGGGATCAATTCAGACGCAGTTAAATTGGAGGCCTTTCAAAGATGAAAATCAATACCTCATGCTGCAATGGTTTCAGGGTTATGGTGAAAGTTTGATAGACTATCGGGAACATACAAGTATGTTACGGATTGGATTTATGCTGAAAGCAACCTCGCTGGGTATTTATTAAGTTTCAAATCTGTTGCAGTATCTTAAGAAAAAGCAACACAAGAGTACATGAATTCGCAAACGGACGAAACACATATTTTATCTTATATTTAAACGCTCAACAATATATTAGTAATGCATTATTTTCGTTTATTCTTGTTTATTTCTACTCTTTCATTTGCTTTATTTATATCGTGCAATACACAAACAACATCCAGTTCAAATCAAACTGAACAAGAATTGGTTGATAACAGCGTGCAAACACCCGCTTTAATTAGCTATAGTATTGTAGATACTTTTGCGCACGATATTTCGGCTTTTACGGAAGGGCTTCAATTCTACCAAGGCTTTCTTTACGAGGGAACGGGACAGGAAGGAAAAACGGCCATCCAAATTATGGATCCTTCTTCCGGAAAGATCACTGACCAGTATAAAAACTATAACAGCGACATATTCGGCGAAGGTATTACTATTTATAATGGACGTTTATACCAATTGACCTATCATAATAAGCTGGCTTATGTTTTCGATCTGTCCAACCTTAATAAAGCCATTAAGACCATAGATTGGCCTAAAGAAGGCTGGGGATGTACTACCGATGGAGAACATATCATAATCAGTGAGGGATCATCGCATATCTATTTTGCTGATACTGAAAACTTGCATATCAAACGAGAGATCACCGTTAGAGATAATACAGGAGAAGTGGATCAGCTTAATGAACTGGAATATATTGACGGCTATATTTTTGCGAACCGTTGGCATGCCGACCAGATCTATAAAATTGACCCACAGAATGGTCATGTGGTAGGTATTCTTCATTTTGAAGGGCAGTTAAATCGTTACGCCCCCTCCTATCAACCCGGAGAAGAGGATGTATTAAACGGTATTGCCTGGGATGCAGAAAAAAAAGAAATGTATCTGACCGGAAAAAACTGGCCCTTGGTTTTTAAAGTCAGGATAGATTGATTTGGGATTTATCCGTAACCCTTAAGGTGTATGGTCTAAAGAATATTCGTTTTAAAAAGTTAGCCGAGCGTTCTTCTCGCGCTCTTCCTTCTCCACATAACAAAACTTCCGATAAACAGTAGCTCTACTCCGGCAAACAACAAACTTCCAAGCCATGGGTTGTTAAACGTGACAATGCTTGAGACGAGCACTCCTGCGATTGCTAAAAGAAGGTAGACCAAAAAGCGAACGAGCATATTCATAATTTTATCCTTTATTTAAAAGAACATAAAGATATATATTTTGTTTGGTAGGTTTCTCGGTGAATGCGTTAGACAACCTAGACAGAAACAATAAAGATTATAGTCGCTTAATCCGGTAATAGCCACCCCTATCTTGGCATTTTTGTTTTCAATAATTTGGCTTATTCTTGCTTTTAGGTTTGCTATTTGGGCATGTATACTAGATATAAAAAATAAAAGAACAATACTTGTAATACTTAAAAATCTGCAGACCTTTTTGTTCATTTCGTTACTTTAAATTTAACCAACCGCAATATACATTTTAGACAACAATCAAGTGGTGGAATGCGAAAAAACGCTTCTTTTTATCAAGGGTTTATATTAAATCTTTTTTCATTAAGATATCTGTTTGTTCATCCTCTCCCATCTTGAAAATATGTTTCTCAAAGGGAACGAATCCATT
>DATMSZ010000048.1:0-85890 GCA_035565175.1 Pseudosphingobacterium sp. | reverse complement strand
GTATCACTTGCCAAGGTAGGCACGTAATATCCTCCGGTATCAAGGGAGCTATTAGGAAATATAGCTTTCAAAGATGCCAATCCCTGCTTATCAACAGCTGTTTTATAGAGGTAAATACTTTCTAAGTTCTTCAGCGCCTTTAATTGGGATATCCCCCTTGCACTCACCTTCGTTTCAACCAAATTAAGCAAGCTCAATTGCTTTAGGTCTTTCAAATGAATGAGCCCCTTATCTGTGATAGACGTGCCTCTCAAATTGAGCTGCAGTAAATTATAAAGTGATGACAATGTTTTCATATCCTCATCATTTAGAGAGGTATAAGCCAGTTCAAGATAAACTAATTGTTTATCCAACTTTTTAAGCTCAGCCAGTAAAGCGGGTGTCACGTCAGTTGTAACGAAATTTACCGATAAATAATTACTTGTTTGATGTAAGGGTAGCACCACAACGCCAGCATCTTTCAATTTTTTAAACGCCTCGGCATCAGCTTCTTCCACTTCTTTGTCTAGCAGACTGCTTTTCGCTTCCTTTGGCTTAATGGCACCCGACTGAAAAACAGGGAGAATAGCGCTCATTTCAGGATTTGGCTTTAATGCCTCCACCGTTTTATGGATATCAGCTCCTTGGTTAACCCACCATTTCAGCAACGCAATTTCTTCTTGGCTAAGCTGAGGCTTTTCCTTTGGCGGCATATGATCTTCATTATCTAAGGGCAACAATAAACGCTTAATAAGCTCACTCTCATCGGCTTTCCCAGCTACAAGTGAAGTACCGCCTTCACCTCCTTTTATCATAAACTCTTTGCTATCAACACGAAGCTTACCCTTTTGCTTTTCGGCACCATGGCAATTATAACATCGGTTCTTAAGTAAAGGTTCAACAAGCTGAGGATAAACTTTTGCTTGCTGAATGTTGGCTACAGGCGGTATAGCTGCGCCACTGGAAACGCCCTCCGTCAAGGCGCTAAACAGATAATCCGAACCATGAGTAAGCGATCCCCCGTAATGCCCTGTAACGGTAATACCAATAAGAATAATAACGGTTAACAAACGTAAAACGAGCTCATTTACCTGAAACCTTAACAGCACATAAAGCAACAAGGCTACCAGAGCCACACCGATGCCGAGCCACTGGTGTAAAGTAACCAAATTGGCATCATAATCACTTGTTTGTGAAAGCAAATAACCGCTGATGCAAGACAGGGTGGCCCCAACGGCACCTAATAAGTAAGTAATTCCCACAGCCGGGCGGAGAAAGGCATACCTATTGCTAGCACTCAGTAAATGAAATAGTCCGCCTAGAACCAATATACCGATAGGTAAGTGCACAAGAACCGGATGGAAATGTCCTATGAATTGGGAGATTGTAAGAACTTGCATTCGCCTATTGGTATCTTTTTCGTAATAACTGCATCATATAAACATTAATTGCCCACTGGTCGACCAAGGGCTGCCGGGTATAAGGTAAGGTTGGTAGGTAATCCGGAGGTCCAAATTCGGCCAGCATAGTCATGGGCTCACCCTTTTGTTTCTTTCGGGCTACAATTTTGTCCCACCACTGGAGATGTGCTTCCAAGGCACTTTTCCATTCAGGTGCCCGTGGATCATTCACTTGCGGGCCTTCGGCATGTCCTATACGGGTATGAATATGGTCCGCTCGATCGAGCGCTAATTTAACCGTTTCCTCCTGATCATCCAGTAAACTTTCATGAACTACGCACCAATGCGAGATATCTAAGGTCAGGCGCAGCTCGGGATACTTCTCGATAAACTGCCGTGCAACGGGCGCAGCAAACAACATACGGCCGCGATGCGTTTCATGATAGATCGGAATCCCCGTTTCTTTCGACTTCTTCACGGTATAGTCAATAAACGCTGCATTTTCAGCGAAGGTAAAATAATCCTTACCCGAATGGCAGTTAATATAAAGGGGCCTTTGGTAGGTATTACCGGTCGCAGCATCAATTTGTTGGGCAAAAGCGCTCAAATGCCTTTCAGCGTCCGAACCAGCACCACCACATATCAAGCCAAGCTTTAATCCGTGTTGCTTAAGTACTGAAAATAAAACCTTTTGCGCATCCATATTACCGGGCCACCATACTTCGATGCCGTCGTAGCCCTCTTTCTTCGCCGCCGCACAAAAGGCTTCAATATTCCCTTGAAACCCCCAATCGGTAGCCATAAAAGTGAGCGAATAACCAGGACTTGAAGGGATCGGTGTATGTAAATCGGTCAAAAGGTTCTCCATAGGTAAAAGTAAGCCGGCAGTTGCCGCCTTTAAGAAATGTCGTCGGTTATGCGCCATCTTCGGTTCTTATTTAATTTGTTAAGCAATAATATCATGGATTACCTTCCCAAATACGTCTGTTAACCGGAAAGGCCTGCCTTGAAAATCATAGGTGAATTTTTCGTGATCAAAACCCAGTTGGTTTAGAATAGTTGCTTGGATATCGAAAGCTTCCACCTTCCCGCTAACAGCACTATAGCCAATTTCATCCGTTTCACCGTAAGTAAAACCTTTTTTTATGCCACCGCCAGCCATCCACATGGTAAATGCCTCTGTATGGTGATCTCGGCCATTATACGGACTTTTCACACCATTTCGATTTTCTAACATGGGTGTCCTTCCAAACTCACCTCCCCAAACAACCAGCGTGTCTTCTAGCAAACCGCGTTGCTTTAAATCGAGTAGCAGTGCCGTGATGGGCTTATCAGTACTACGGCATTTATTCTTTAGACCAATATTCAGCGAGTTCTGTGGTCCATCGCCATGCGCGTCCCATCCCCAATCAAAAAGCTGCACAAAACGAACCCCCTTCTCCACAAGCTTGCGGGCCAGCAACACATTATTGGCAAAGCAAGCTTTTCCAGGCTGCGTTCCATACATATCGTGAATATATTGCGGTTCGTTATCAATATTCATGACCTCAGGTGCCGCCACCTGCATGCGAAAAGCCATTTCATATTGCGATATCCGTGAGAGGATCTCTGGGTCATTATAATAAGCATATTCCTGCTCATTAGATGCATTGATCGCGTCAATGGTCGCTTTCCGTAAATCCCGCTCCAGGCCATTCGGATCTTTTATGAACAATACTGGATCTCCTTCGCTCCTACATTGAACCCCTTGATAAACAGAAGGCAAGAAGCCACTTCCCCAAATACTCTTTCCGGCGTCGGGGAAACTACCACCGCTGGTAAGCACCACAAAACCTGGTAAGTTCTGATTTTCGGTCCCCAAGCCGTAAGTGACCCAACTGCCCATACTCGGCTTCCCTAAACGTGCACTGCCTGTGTGCATGAGTAATTGCGCAGGCGCATGATTAAACTGGTCCGTCGTCACTGCCTTTAGAAAGGTTACTTCGTCCACCATGGTCGAAAAATGAGGAAGGTTTTCACTTACCCAGGCCCTGCTTTGGCCATGTTGAGCAAACTTGGCTTGCGGCCCCAGCATTTTCGGGACACCAGTAATGAAAGCAAACTTCTTTCCTTTCAATAAAGACTCCGGACAATCCTGCCCGCTCATCTTCTCCAGTTCCGGTTTGTAATCAAACAGTTCCAATTGCGAGGGTGCGCCCGCCATATGTAGGTAAATGACACTTTTAGCCTTTCCCAAAAAAGGGGGCGATTTCGGTAAGAGCGGATGTGCCGGATCAAACACAACCTGTTTTGATTCATTTGGCTTAAAACCACAACTTCCGAGTAACGATCCAAAAGCAAGTGCTCCCAAGCCCATCGCACTTTCCTTCAAAAAGTGGCGACGCGTATAGGCGTTCAGTTGCGTATGATTCGCTTCTTTCATCAGGCGTCGTAAATTCAGTTCTTCTCGGGTCATAACACTAATTTTTGGTAACTACCTCATCTAGATTGAACAATGTATTGGCTACCACCAGTAAGGCGGCACGCTGTGCATCATTTTCACCATCCTCCCGCAGCAAGCTATCTACGCGGTCGGGATGCGCTTTATAATCGTTTAGGGCGGTTTGATATAAATTGGAGAAAATTTGCAGTTTCGCCTTTGGGATGGGTTTATACATCATCCATTCGTAGCCCTTGGCAATTTGTTGCTCCACCTGTCTTCCCCCCTCATCCTGCATTCGATTTACAAAATGTCTCGCAAGATCTATGTATGCCGAATCATTTAAGGTTACCAAGGCTTGCAGCGGTGTATTGGTACGAATTCGTCGCGGGCTACAGACCACCCTTTGTGCTCCATCAAAATTTATCATAGAAGGATAGGGCGCCGTTCGTTTCCAATAGGTGTAAATCGCCCTTCGATAACGGTCTTCCCCCATTGCATTTTGCCATCTAGCACTGTTATAGGGCGAGTTCCATATTCCTTCCGGTTGCCAAGGCATCACACCCTTACCGTACATTGCGGGGCTAAGCGCCCTACTGACCGATAAGAACTGATCACGCAACTGTTCTGCACTCAATCGAATCCTTGGTCCACGCGCGTAAAACTTATTAAACAGATCTTTCTGTTTAAGCTCCTCACTCAGTCGGGAATCCTGCCGGTAAGTAGCACTCATTACCATCTCCTTAATTAAGGTTTTTACGCTCCACTGGTAATCATGCATAAACTGCCACGACAAATGATCCAAAAGCTCCTTGTGTGTTGGGTCCATACCCTGCGTCCCCATATCCTCCAAGGTTTCTACAATACCCGTTCCGAACAACTGCTCCCACACACGATTCACCATTGTTCTGGAAAGCAGTGGGTTTCGTTTGTCGGTTAGCCACATGGCCAATCCCATTCTATTCTTTGGAGCACCTTTAGGCATTGCATATTTAAACGCGGCAGGTACATCTGCCTCCACCTCCTTACCTGGAGACGTCCAGGCACCTCTTTCAAAAACAAAAGTCTTACGAAGGCGATTAGATGGGTTCTCTACCATGACGGGTGTTGTACTGGCCGGTGCTTGCAAAAGCGTCCAGAAAATCTCTTTCTGCTTTTCATAACCAGGTTTACCCTTTCCAGGAAATTGATCCGTAAAATAAAACCAGTCAAAAGACACCAGCACATCTTCATTACCTTTTATCGTTGAATTTTGATAGGTGATGTAAAGGTCATGCACCCCATGTTGGGTCGTCAGATCGACTGCCTGGATCTGGTAACCATCTTTCCCTTGTACGGCCCAATTGGCAATGACAGGGCCATTGGCGCTATCTAAATGCAATTGCATCTTGCCGCCAAGGCTCTTTGAAGCAAAGTGATAGAGCATTTGGTCAATCCCCTTCAAGTCTACCGCTGCAATCCGCGCAATCCCATTGTTCCGAAAAAAAAGTGCAATATTATTATTACCAATCACCGCATTGCGTAAACTATCGGTAGTAGTAGAGTTGATCGTTGGCTGTCCTGTTTTCAAAAATTTATACACCTCCCTTGATTTTGCTTCCGAAACATTTTTCTTTAACCAAGCGGTCAACTGCCCCAGTTTCCCTTCCATAACCGGATCATACTGTTTCAATAGCGGGTATTCACTGGCTAAATCTTCATCCCTTGTATTATTGAAATAAGCCATAAACTTATAATACTCATCATGCTTCACCGGATCATAAGGATGACTATGGCATTGTACGCAAGCAAAGGTGGTGCTCAGCAGCCCCTCCCAGGTTGTATTTACCCGATCAATTACGGCCGACACGCGAAACTCTTCATTACTGGTGCCTCCTTCATCATTCGTCATTGTATTGCGATGAAAGGCCGTGGCGATATATTGTTCGTCGGTAGGGTTTACATAAAAATCACCTGCAATCTGCTCTTTAATAAATTCATCATACGGTTTATCTTCATTAAATGCACGAATAACCCAATCGCGGTACTTCCATATATTCCGTTCCCCATCAGATTCATAGCCTTTCGTATCAGCATAACGAGCCACATCCAGCCACATCGATGCCCACTTTTCACCAAAGGCAGACGATGCCAATAATGTATCCACCAAATTTTCATAGTCCTGATCTGGTTGCGCTCCATCCAGATACTGTTTAGCGAGCTCCGTTGGAGGTGCCATGCCAATCAGATCCAAACTTACACGCCTCAGTAGCGTAGCTTTATCCGCTTCAGCTGATGGTGTTAATTTAGCTTCCTTCAATTTCTGGTAAATAAAAGGATCAACATCCGTTCGTAACCATCCTCCTCCTTTATCAGGTATAGATACGTCTTTTACAGGCAAATAGGCCCAGTGCTCGCCCCATTTTGCTCCCTCTTTTATCCACCTTTTAAAGATCGCTATCTCCTCATCTCCTAGCGGCTCGTGCTTGTAGGGCATTCGTTCTTCTGGGTCTTTTGCAGACAGCCGTCTTATAAATTCGCTATCATTCGGATTTCCTGGAATAATCGCTGGCTTACCACTATTGGTTGCCGCCATAGCCTCCTCCTTAAAGAGCAAACTAAAACCTCCCTGCTGTTTCACCCCCCCATGACAGGATATACATTTTTTATTGATAATAGGTTTTACCTGGGTATTGAAATCAACAGGTTCCTCATGCGGAAAAGCAAACACCGCTGCCAATATCGTTAAGATGATTACCAGTACAATAAGCAGCTTTTTATTCCGGAATATCTTCATTTCCCTTTAATGGTTTATAATTTTGGTTTTCAATCATTTAGGCATTTCGGTATCTAAGATACTGCAAAGCACTTTCTGTTCAAAGAAAGATTTTTGGTTCAAATCTATTGGCACAATGCCAGGTAATACAAGCATCGTTATTTTACCGTAATAAAACAAGCCCATCGCAAACGCAACCGATTGCGTTCTTGCCCTTATACAGTTTATGGCTTCGTTCTCTCTTAAAGCACCTTAGGTGACAGTAGTTTTCCGACTAAAGAATTAATACTAACGAAACACCTGATTAATCTAACAAGGTTACCTTAGCGACATAAAAGCGCCTCCTCATAATTAGGTTTATAATTGGTTAGCAAACGCTCCGTTACTCCCCGTTTCGGAGCGTTTATTTGAAAAAGGCGCAATAAAAAAGCCCCTGTCTTGTGAACAAAGGCCTCTTTATAGCATTATTTTTAACTTCTAGAGCTTATTCAGGTAATTAACAACTTCTTCTCTCGTTTGGCCGGTTTTCTTTTGTAATTTACCGATCAGCTCTTCTTCTTGTCCCTCCGCATAGGTAAGATCGTCATCCGTTAACTCACCCCATTTCTGTTTTACTTTTCCTTTAAGTTCATTCCAAGAACCTTTCAATTTTAAATCGTCCATACTATTTCTCCTCGTTTAATCATTTACTTTATCAACCATCTTCAGGGGGACATTGTTTTAGAAAATCTCAGAACACTCATCTCACCACCATTTCCAAACTGATGTAAAACCCAGCACCTAAGCCTGAGCAAGCCCCTTCCGATAATAGGTGGCCAAATCAATAGACGAAAAATTTGTGAAACCAGCCTGGCGTAACAGGGTTACCAATTGCCCACGATGATAGGTAGAGTGGTTAATGATATGAGAGACTGTTTGCCAAAATTCCATGGCACCATGTCCGCCTCTCGGATATCTAAAGGTGATTTGTTGCCGATAATTTTTTTCTGGATTTTTCTCAACGAAGAATTTCAAAGCGGCCGACGCTTTTTGCCAAATCGCTATCAAATCATTTTTAGTACCTTTAAATTCACCTGACAAATAAACCGGATCAGGCGCCTTTTCCCAGAAGTCAACCCAAATTTTTTCAGCGCTGGCAATATGAATAGCCGTTTGCTTGATACTACTGAAACTACTCGTGATAATTTGATTCCACTGTTCATCAGTGATCTGATGCAACCATCCCATCGCAATATTATCTGCCCAATTATTGTAAGCAGCTAATTCTATAAAATATTTTTTATCCATCTCCTATTTTTTTCCCTAGGCACTATAGCACATACAGCAGCGCAGCAAATCTTGCTTATATTGCCACATGGTTCTTAGTTATCCTGAGATTGATGCAAATGTAGCCAGAGAGATGGCCGGCAGAAGATAGCAGAACGTTCAAAAAGTATTGCTAAACGTTCAATTTGATAATTGATATTGTTTGGGCGTTACGCCGTGAACTTGCTTAAATGACTGAATAAAGCTCGACAGGTTTTCGTAACCAAGTTTCAAATATAGGTCGCTTGCTTTACATTCACCTTTTTTGAGCAACTGTGCCGCTATCTGCATTCTTTTTTCAATCAACCATTTATTTGGGGAAATGCCATAGATTTTGGCAAAGCGTCGTTTAAAGGTGGATAGGCTCATATGACATAGAAAGGCCAGCTCCTCAATGGTCACACTGTTATAAATATTAGCCGTGATGGCTTGACGGATCAGCAAATCATCGTCATCTTTATGCGTGGCATGACGAAGCCGCTTGATTTTATCAGGATAACGCTCACTTAAGTAGAGTAACAGTTCTTCCAGTTTCACCTTTTGCAGTTCGGCAGATAATGGCTTACCAGTGGCAAGCATAAACCCAAGCGACTCGATGAAGTTTTTCAGAAATGCGTCTTTCTCAAATACCAAAAAAGGATCTTCCTGGTTACTTGAAGCCGAAACTTGGGGCACCTTGGAATGACGGATAAAGAAATCTGACAGTAATTTATTGTCGAAAAAAAGCAGCATACTTCTATAGCGGCCACCTGGCGCCGCAATCTTCTCGCTCATTAGGCAATTGCCGGCGGAGAGCAACAAAAACTCGTTAGGATTTATCTTTACCTGCGTTCCAGCGTATTGAACGCTCTTTTGCCCTTCCAACAGAAAGCTGAATAAATGTTGCCGCAATTCAATTTTGGCGTTAACACTCGCAACATCCGAATCATACTGTAGGATTGACACATGATTCATCCCCTTTTGAAATTCTGCAGAACCAACACCAGAAAGGAATATAGATTTCTTCATTTAATTAAAGACGAAAACAATACGAATTTACTATACCAAAAGGCCTAATGCTGGTGGCGGCTGGTTTTATGGCTCAGTTTTTTTCCAGCAGCGCAATAAAACATTCGTAACCGTGCTCCATGAGTTCTTCATTTGTCCTATTAACAAAACTAGCTGTACGGTCTTTGCAGAATAGCGCGCAGATACCGTGTAGCTGAGAAAGCATCATAAAGGTAAAATATTCAGTATCCATGCCTTTAAATTTACCCATTTGCTGGCATTCTTCAACAATAGCATAAAAGTGATTGATAGCTTCTTGTGCGATCATAAAACCAGATTCACCTGCTTTAACCTTTTCTTCTACAATAAACATAAGATTGTAATAATCCTTATGGGTTTGCGCAAATTCAATAAAGGCACGTCCGTTGGCTTTCAATCGTTCGAAAGGATCCTTTACATTGTCCAATATCCTTGCCCGATTAAAAAGCAGACGAAAACCTTCCTTATGCAGTTCGTGAAAGATCTCACTTTTATCTTTAAAATAGAAATAAATAGAACCGGGGCTATAGCGAATCTCATTCGCAATGTTACGCATGCTTGTACTCTCATAGCCCTTTTCCAAAAATATTTTGCGAGCACCGTCGAGTATCCGTTTACGCATTTCCTGCTTTTCCTCTTTTTTTCTTTCTTCTATGCTCATTTCCTAAAAACTAAATCTGTTCCAAATATCCCATACAGTGTTCACTTATCCAAATTTTAACTCAATAGATCGATGCTTAATGGCTCATGCCCGGACTGATTTTTCCCATTATGCCAATTGCAAGCTTTCTGCTTAAAAATTTAAACATAAACAGCATCATCCTATTTTTCCACCCCTGTACGACACGTGGCTCTTTTCTTTTTTCTAGTGCCAATACTAGCTCTTTAGCAACGGCTCTGCTAGATGAAAGCGTAAATTCAGGAAAAGCTTTTGTATGCTTTCCTGCATTTAAATGAAAATCCGATTTTGTGGCGCCAGGATTAAACCCCATTATGAACACACCTTTATCTTTAAATTCATACCACAATGATTCCGTGAATGCTGTAACAAAACCCTTGGTACCGGCGTAAACAGCAGCACCGGGAAGAGATGAAAAAGCAATTAAAGAACCAATATTAACAAGTGAATCACCAGACTTGGCTGTTTGCAGATAGGCATGCGAGAGCATTACCAGCCCGTCCATATTCAGCTGCATGATTTTCAATTGTTCTTCAAGCGAAAGGTCAATAAATTCGCCGTAAATCCCGGCACCTGCGTTATTAATCAACGTATCATATTGATCAGTACGGATACGATGCATGAGTTTTTCAAGATCTTTCCTATCGCTCAGATCGGCAACCAATACAGAGTGACCACCACCCTCTAAATTTTGCATTGCTTTCATTAATTTATCTTCGCTACGCGCTACTAGCGTCAACTGATAATTTCTCGAGGCCAACAGTTTGGCAATTTCCAAACCGATCCCTCCGCTTGCTCCTGTTATTATTGCTTTTTTATTTTTCATGATGATCGCTTATCAATTATTATTCGACAACAAATATATTAAACAGTGTTTAATGGATACATATAGCAGAAGTAATATTACATTTATAAGACAGGCTCCTCTGTTTTAATAGGTCTTTTTATCAAGATTTTTTTCTTGAAAACGGGAATATCATTGTTCACACTTTAAAGAAAAAACGTCTTTACGTTTACTTAAACACGTAATTGCAGCATAATTGCTATTTCACATGGTAATAATATTGTCATAAAATATCAAAATAGTCACATCGATATTTTTATTTGAACAGTGTTTAATAGTTTTGTAAAAAATATCGTAATACCATGCAGTCAGAAAAAAACATCTACAGTGTATATCTGCAAGCAAGGTTTGACCATTAAAATTAAAATCGATAAATGGGTATCATAGAACGTAAGGATAAACACAAGAGCAATCTGCGGAAACAAATTTTGGCTGCCGCAAAAGCACTGTTTTTACAAGAAGGATATGAGGGTACTTCCATTAGGAAAATAGCTTCTGCTATTGAATATAGCCCAACCACTATCTATCTGTACTACAGAGAAAAAAACGATATCCTTTTAGCTCTTCAAAAAGAAGGTTTCCAGCTGCTACGATCCAGATTTGCCATACTAAGCAAGGTAGATAATCCGCTCGAACGACTCAAGGCCATCGGCAGGAGCTATCTACAATTCGCTTTAGAAAATCCAGAGTTTTATGAACTGATGTTTGTAATGAAAGAGCCGCTAAAAAGTTTGGAAAAAGGATTACAGAAAGAATGGGACGACGGAAAAAAAATAGTTGAATCCCTTCTATTCGTTTTGGAAGGTTGCCAGCAGAAAGGTTATTTTACTGGGCAAGATCCTTATTATTTCTCCATCATGGTATGGTCTCAAGTGCACGGTCTGGCTGTTCTTTATTTGCACGGTCATTTATCGTACATCGTGAAAAAGGACACGGCCAATATCCCGGAGAGCAATGCCTTAGTAGATGCGGTCTTTGAGCGTTTTGTTCATTACACAAGCATGGAGAGCCGCGAGAACACCGTTTAATTCATTTGCAACTTAACAGTTAATAAGATATGTCAATAGCTCAAAGGAAACAAGAAGAAAAACAGGAAATGCATAAGCGAATTCTTAATGGCGCCCGGAAAATATTTCTGAAAAAAGGTTACGAACAAACAAGCATTCGCAATATTGCCAATGAAATCAGTTATAGTCCAGGTTCGATTTATTTCTACTTCAAAGATAAAAGCGAAATATTTCACGAGCTCCATAAAGAGGGCTTTCAACTGCTACTAGGCCAGCTGAGGGTTTTTGATGCCGTGCGTGATCCTTTCGAACGGTTAAAGGCCCTTGGATCATCCTTTATGCAATTTGCTAAAGATCATACTGACTACTATAACCTTATGTTTTTGGTAGACGAACGAAATAGAAAGCAGGGCGAAGGCTTTCAGATCGCCAAGGAAGCAATCGATTATCTTACAGAAGTAGTAAGACAATGTCAAGAAAAAGGGCATTTTAAAAATCTCCATACCGATTGTTTTACATTTATGGTACTATCAACCGTTCATGGCATTTGTTCCCTTTTTTGTAAGGATCATACCGCTGGTTTTATGAATAGAACAGATGAAGAACTTATGCAGCACGGTTACGACTGTTTTGTTACGCTACTAGAAAGAGGTTAACATTTTTTTTGATTAATTATTAAACAGTGTTTAAATATAATACAGTGATTAAAATACCCAACAAACAACGAAGAATTCAGCTCGCTTTAACCGTGCTGCTGATTGCGCCCGCGGTAGATCCGCTCATGGCCCAGAACAAATTAGATGACTATATACAGGAAGGCTTAGCGTCCAACCAAAGTATAAAGCAACAGGATTTTCTATTGGAGAAGAATGTGTATGCGTTGAAAGAAGCAAAAAGCATGTTCCTTCCAAGCATCTCCTTTTCCACCACCTTTACTAAAGCGGACGGAGGCCGAACAATTGATTTTCCCACTGGCGATCTTTTAAACAACGTCTATTCCACGCTTAATCAGCTCACCGGAACAGGTGCTTTCCCGCAACTGGAGAACCAACGTATCCAGTTAAATCCTGACAATTTCTATGACGCGAAATTCCGTACTAGTCTTCCCTTGCTGAATGCAGAACTTACCTACAACAAACGGATCAAAGGACAGCAGGTGGAGCTGCAGAAAGCGGCAGTCTTACTTTATAAACGCGAGTTGGTAAAAGAGATCAAAGCCGCTTATTACCAATATGCTAAGGCTATCAATGCAGAGAAGATCTATGAATCATCGCTACGCCTTGTTGAAGAAGGAAAAAGAATCAATAAGGCGCTGTTCAATAACGATAAAGTAAACAGATCTGCCGTAATCCGCAGTAACAACGAGGTTTCAAGAATCAACGCCTCCCTTACATCAGCTAAAAAGACCAAAGAATCGGCCCGCTATTACTTCAATTTTCTGCTAAATCGCCCGCTTACTGACAGTATAGCGATAGATACTATCACCACCCTACCCGAGCTGAATATGCTGCTCACATCAGACATAAAAAATCGGGAAGAACTTGTCAAATTAAAAATTGCGGGAAACATCAACGAAAATCTAACCGCACTATCCAAATCATACCTTATTCCTAAGGTTGGTACTTACGTTGACCTCGGGTCACAAGCCTTTAATTGGCGCTTTAATCGGCAAAGCCGCTACTACTTTTGGGGAGTATCGCTTCAATGGGACCTTTTTGCTTCCGGAAAAAACACCTATCGGATTAAACAGGCAATAGCAGAACAACATGGGATAGCAGCGCAAACCGACTATGTAAGTCAACAACTGCTAACAGAACTCAAGGTGCGACAAAACGAGATGCAAAGTGCGGTAGCACAATACCAAGCAGCCCAGTCGCAACTCAAAACGGCTAAAACCTATTATGAAGACGAACTGAAACAGTATAAAGAGGGCGTAGCTATCTACATAGAGCTACTAGATGCGCAAAACCAGTTAATCTTCGCACAGCTTGACGCCAATATTGCGCTGTTTGATACCTGGATTGCACAGGCAAACATTGAACGTGCCAACGCCAGCTTCACTATTCAATAAACAGGGAAACAAAAAATAGTATGAAACCATCACGATTTATTCAAACACACAGAGGAATGAATAAACCTGATAGCTTCATCACCGCTAAAACCGCCGAAGGCAGCATGAACCGAGTGAAACGAGCTCATGAACTTAGCGCAGCGTTCTCACGAACGCCTATTAGATGATTTAAATGGTGAGTAATACCATTGAAAATAAATACTTATGAACAATGCCTTTAGAGATAAAAACTAA
Source organism: Pseudosphingobacterium sp. (assembly GCA_035565175.1). Classification (GTDB taxonomy): domain Bacteria; phylum Bacteroidota; class Bacteroidia; order Sphingobacteriales; family Sphingobacteriaceae; genus Olivibacter. The sequence goes on along the minus strand of DATMSZ010000048.1, from coordinate 72,171 downwards.
TGAATAAACAAATTTAAAAATAGATGAAAAAAATATCATTATTCATTTTAGCAGCCGCATCGCTGTTAAGTGCCTGTCAGGAAGAAAAAAAACAGCAATCAGCTTTTGAAGACAGCGACGTTGTACCCATCAAAGTAGCCGCCGTGAGCTCGCTGAAGCTTACAGGAAATGTAAACGCAACAGGCTTGGTAACGACCGAAAACGAAGCGAAATACGCCTTTAAGATAGGTGGCATCATTAACAGGGTGCTCGTTGAAGAAGGTCAGTTCTTCAAAAAGGGACAATTGCTCGCTACGCTCAATGCTACAGAAATTGCCGCCGGTCTAACACAATCCAGTTTAAATGTAGAGAAAGCCGAGCGTGATTATCAACGTGCGGTAAATCTCTATCAGGATAGCGTTTATACCTTAGAACAATTGCAAAACACAAAAACTGCGCTGGATATTGCTAAAAAAGCAAAAGAGGCTGTTGCCTTTAATGAGCACTATTCAAAAATTTATGCAGCTTCCGATGGTTTTGTCAGCAGTAAAATCGCCAGTGAAGGAGAAGTGGTGGGCGCTGGTATGCCTGTGCTCGCCATTAATGAAACCCAGCAAAACAACAACTATGTACTTAAAGTAGGTGTAACCGACCGTGAGTGGGCAATCATTAGCCTTAACCAATCAGCAACCGTAACGCTAGATGGTTATGGCGATCAAAAGTTTGATGCCTTTGTGTTCCGTAAATCCCAGGCAGCAGATCCAACACTGGGCTCCTTTCAAGTAGAACTGAAATTAAAATTAAAGGATACAACTCCTGCGGTGGGTATGTTTGGTAAAGCAGAAATAGCCACCCAACAGCACGAAGATGTAATGGTTGTTCCCTATGGATCTCTCGTGGAAACAGATGGCGATAAAGCCTTCGTGTTTACGCCTGTTGGAGCCAACAGGGTCAAAAAGATCCCGGTCATTATTTCAAGGTTTGACAATCAGCAAGTTTATCTGAAGGAAGGACTTGAAGGGGTAGAACAGATCGTGATATCCAATAGTGCCTACCTCAACGAAAAATCGGCCATAAAAATTATAAGGTAATCATCACAGATATGAAAATCACAAATTTTGCTGTAAAAAACTATCAGTTCACGCTTATCATATTCGTGCTGGTTTCAGTAGTTGGACTACTTACCCTGTTTACAATGCCCCGCGCGGAAGATCCAACTACACACCCACCGCAATACCTCATTACGGTCATTTATCCGGGCACGAGTCCTAAAGACATGGAAGAGCAGGTGGTAAAACCCATTGAAAATAAAATTTACGGTTTGGAGAACATCGACAAGCTGCTGACCACCATTGAGGATGGCGTGGCAGCCATTCAGGTTAAGTTCAAATATGGCGTCGATGTAGATAACAAGTACCAGGAAATATCCACAGAAATGAATGCACTGAAAAACAGCGAGTTGCCCAAGGATATTTATCTAATCAAAACGGAAAAGATATCTTCTTCTGATGTCAAAATCTTACAAGTTGCATTGGTTTCGAATAATGCTTCCAGCAAATTATTGCGAGACGAAGCCGATATACTCAAAACACGTCTGGAAAAGATAACCAATCTTAAAGAAGTGAAATATGCAGGTATGCCCGAACAGGAAATCCGCATTGACGTACAATTAGACAAATTGGCTCAACTGAAAATACCACTTGACGTGGTGGTGGGCAGTTTGCAAAGTGAAGCCGCAGACATTCCAGGTGGGAGTATCAACCTGGAGAGTAAAATCTTCAATGTAAAAACCAGCGGTAAATTCAAGAACGTTGACGATGTTTCCAATACCGTCATTTACAATGCCAACGGCAAAATTATCTATTTAAAGGATGTGGCCGAAGTAAGCTATAAAGATGAAACGGTCCAGCATATTACCCGCATAAACGGGCATCGCTGTGTACTGGTTACCGCAGCGATGAAAGACGACGTTAGCATTACCAAGGTGCAGGAGGAGTTTCTCCCGATATTAAAGGAGTTTTCCAACGGCCTCCCTGACAATATCAAGCTTGTCAAAACCTTTGATCAGGCCAATATGGTTTCGCAACGCCTAGGACACCTGGGCTTTGATTTCGGCTTAGCCATCTTTTTGGTGGTGATTACCCTGTTGCCTTTGGGATTCCGTGCATCCGTCATTGTAATGATCTCTATCCCCCTATCATTAGCATTAGGTCTCATCGCATTAAATATGTTAGGCTTTTCATTGAACCAACTAAGTATTGTGGGGCTTGTGGTAGCCTTGGGATTACTGGTAGATGATAGCATCGTGGTAGTAGAAAATATAGAACGGTGGCTGAGAGAAGGGCACTCGCGCAAGGATGCGATCTTAAAAGGCACCAAGCAGATCGGTCTAGCCGTTGTGGGCTGTACCGCCACATTGGTGATCGCCTTCTTACCCCTGGCCTTTCTCCCTGATGTAGCCGGAGAATTTATCCGCAGCCTGCCTATGGCGGTCATTACCGCCGTACTGGCCTCTATGATAGTGGCCCTAACACTTGTTCCATTTTTGGGAAGCCGGATGCTTAAAACCCATACACACGGGGAAGGCAATTTTTTCCTTAAGCATCTGCAAAAATTCCTGACATATAGTTACAAAGGTATCATGCCCTTAGCTTTGAAATGGCCTAAAATCACGATCGGTATCTCACTGGTATTAAGCGCCCTAGCCTTTTTGCTATTTTCACAGACAGGATTCAAGCTCTTCCCTACTTCTGAGAAACCCATGTTCCTGATCAATATCAAAATGCCCCTACAGGCCGATATTCCGGAAAGCGACCGTGTAACCAAACTGGTGGAAGAAGAATTAAAGCAGCACAAAGAGATTGTATATTACACAAGCAATGTGGGTAAGGGTAACCCTCAGATATACTACAATGTCCACCAACAGGATGTCAAGCCCGATTTTGCGCAGGTCTTTGTACAAATGGACGAGGAGGCCAACCCAAACGAGAAGATAGATTTAATTAAAAAGCTGAGGCAGAAATTCAAGAATTTTCCCTATGCTAAAATCGAGGTGAAAGATTTTGAACAGGGTACCCCGCTCGAGGCCAATATCGTTGTGCGGGTTTTTGGAGAAGATCCGAAAATGCTGCGTGAACTATCCTTTAAAGTGGAAGATCTACTACGTAAGCATCCCGGAACGGTATATATCAACAACGAATTGAATACCTACAAGTCGGATGTTAAAATAAAGATCAATAAAGAAAAAGCCCGCACATTAGGCGTGCTTACAAGCGATGTCGATCGAGTTATTCGTTTGGCGGTGGCAGGGTTGACCGTTGGCGACTATATAGACGACAGGGGTGATTCACGCAATGTTGTGATCACACTTCCCAGAGAAAAATTTTCAAATCTTGACGCGTTCAAAAATCTATATGTAAACAATATCCAGGGTGTTCCGGTATTGGTTGATCAGATCGCAAGCATTTCGTTTGAAACTTCGCCTACAGCTATCAACCATTTCAATAAATCGCGTTTTGCAAAAGTTACCTCATTAACCAAAGAAAATATATATGCCAATGATATTTTGAAGGATATTGTTCCGCAGCTCGACAAATTAAAAATGCCCCCAGGCTATTATTACAAACTATCCGGAGAGGTAGAATCCGAAGGAGACACTTTGGGTGGCAACTTTCTCTCCGTTATTCTACTGAGTACCTTCCTTTTTATCGCGGTTTTATTATTGCAGTTCAAAACGTTTAAAGGCATTATCATTGTGCTATCCATTATACCATTAGGGGTTTTAGGCGGTGTGATTATGCTACTAATAGCGGGCGATCCAATGTCTTTGGTTGCCATTATCGGCTTTATCGGCCTGTCTGGCATTCAGGTTAAAAACTCACTGCTATTAGTTGATTTCACCAATCAGCTGAGAACTGAAGGCCATAGCATCGATGAAGCCATTAAGATCGCAGGAGAAACCAGGTTCCTACCGGTGGTACTTACTTCTATAACCGCTATTTGTGGGCTAATACCACTTGCTTTAAACCCCAACCCGCTTATAGCACCCTTGGCAATTGTATTGATTGGAGGATTAATCAGTTCTACTATACTTTCCAGGATTGTAACCCCTGTGATGTACAAATTGATTCCACCAAAATTGGAAAATGATGACGTTTAAGCCCTGCCAGAGAAAACTCGTTTAAAGCAATTCGTAATTAAGAAAAAAAAACAGAAATTTAAAGAAAATTAAAAATGGAACAGTATGATATCGCCGTGATCGGCTCTGGACCAGGCGGCTACGTTGCCGCAATACGCAGTGCACAATTGGGATATAAAACAGTCCTTATAGAAAAATATGCTACCCTTGGAGGAACCTGCACCAATGTTGGGTGCATTCCCGCAAAAGCTCTTTTAGATAGCACACATCATTATCACGATGCCATCCACAAGTTTAGTACGCACGGTATTGAAACAGGAACCGTGCAATTGGATTTTGAACAGTTGTACAAAAGGAAGAGCGATGTAGTGTTAAAAAACACGCAGGGGCTAGACTACCTGATGAAAAAGAATAAAATCACCTGTAAACAGGGCATAGCCTCTTTTACTGATAATTCGACGTTAAAGGTGATGGATGAGAATGGCGTTTCAAACACCATAAAAGCAGATAAATTTATTATAGCTACCGGTTCAAAACCGGCTACCATTCCTGGAGTTATACTAGACAAGAAAAGGATCATCACCTCTACCAAAGCCCTGTCGCTCGCCGAACAGCCCAAAAGCATGATCATCATCGGTGGTGGCGTGATCGGTGTGGAAATGGCCTCTATTTTCAACAGAATAGGCACGCAGATCACTATGCTGGAATACGCCGATCACCTGATTGCCAACATGGATCATGAACTGGGAACGGCTCTCCATAAGATACTTAAAAAAGAAGGTATTCCTATCCATTTAGGTCAAGCTGTTTACCGGGCAGAAAACCTTGGCAGCACAGCAAAAGTATGGTTCAGAGATAAAAACGGAAATGAACAGGATTTGGAGGCCGACTATGTGCTGGTTGCCGTAGGAAGAAAACCCTACACAGAAAGCCTCGGACTTGAAAACACGGATGTGCAACTTACTCCGAAAGGCACCATTAGTACCAATGACAAATTGCAAACTGCTGCCGCCAATATTTACGCTATCGGGGATGTGATCGGTGGGGCAATGTTGGCTCACAAAGCGGAGGAAGAAGCCGTTTATGCCGTTGAAATGATTGACGGACAAAAGCCGCATATCAACTATAAAAGAATTCCCTCTGTAGTATACACGTGGCCAGAAGTAGCCTCCGTGGGTTTCACAGAAGAGGAGTTGAAACAGCAGGGACAAGCCTATCAAGTAGGCAAATTCCCTTTTTCTGCCAATGCAAGAGCAAGGGCCGGAATGGATACAGAAGGATTTGTAAAAGTGCTTGCCGATCCAAAATTCGGCGAGCTATTAGGTGTACATATCATAGGGGCAAGAGCGGCGGACTTAATAGCACAAGCAGTTTTTGGGCTAGAATATGAGGTAACGGCAAACGAAGTTTCCCGGATATCTTATGCGCATCCCACCTATGCCGAGGTCCTCAAAGAAGCATACACCATTGCTTCAGGACGTCCCTCTATCAACATTTGATAATGGTAAGAATTTATTGAAAAGACTTACAGATAAAAGGAGCTGCCTGAAAAAGTCCACTGTTATTATTTCTCCGCTTCATTTTGGTCAAAACAACGATCAAGTGGTACCTTTTAGCAGCTCCTTATACGCACAGGAAAAGCCGTTCCTATTACATATCTGCTTCGTTTAACGGATCGAAGTAAATTCAAGCTGCTCTAGGTGAATCTTTCCCGGAGATTGAATGCTTAATTTATCCATACGTTCATTCGGAAAAAAGATATTGGTCAAAACGCTCAGTCCACCATCGGCAAATACTTCAACCGAGTTCACATCGACCACTAGCATCAACGTGATCTTGGGATCATTTACAATTCTCGGTGCTAGTATCCGTTTAGCGAAACTAGGTTCGAAATCATTCTTCCCGGCCTTTGTACGATCTACATAAAACTGATTATGCTGCTTATCATAGCCAATGAGCACCTCCTCTCCTTTCGCATTTGCCAATCGAACGGCAAAAGCATCCGTAGCCGAGGTAGACAATTTCAGCGTGTACGGCTTTACAGTATCTCCGAGCAGCTCAGAAAGATCTTTCTGCCGATCGATCTCGATATGATCAAGTTTCTCCTCCTTTACCTTCAGGTCATTCAATTCCTTAACAGGCAGAGACGTTAAGAGGATCTTCTTGCCAAGCCTTTTCAATGTTAATTCACGTGGTATAGTGTTCGCACTTCGCCAAGTACTGGCGGGAACCACATTAGCATAAGCCCAGTTACTCATCCAACCCAAAAAGATTGCCCGATCTCCTGTATTAGACCAGGTTATCCCTGCATAATCATCGGCACCATAATCCACCCATCGTGTCTCTTTACTATCTGGTTTGAATATTTTTCCATCAAAATCGCCAATAAAATATTGTGTGGCAGAGCCTCCATTTGGTCCTCCCGGATTAATGCTTACCAGCAACACCCACTTTTGCTGCCCGTCAATAGTTAATGGAAATAGATCCGGACATTCCCACACCCCGCCATGTGCACCAATCCCTTCTCCAAACTCACTTAGCCTTGTCCATGCTTTCAAATCCGGAGAACCATAAAACGTGATCGTCTGTTTGGTGGCCAGTGTCATGACCCATTGTTTTGTCTGATCATTCCATCTCACTTTGGGATCACGGAAGTCAGTAATCCCCGGATTGGGAAGCACCGGATTGCCAGCATATTTCACCCACGTTTTACCCTCATCGGTACTATATGCCAAGCTTTGGTACTGATGGCGGTTATTTTTAGCCTCCTCCAGTTCGTGGTTATGATGCGTAAATATAGCTACCAACGCATTTTTACCGAAACCTGCGGTATTATCTTTATCTACCACGGCACTACCCGAAAAGATAGTACCTAAACTATCAGGAAAAAGCGCAATAGGCTGTTCCTCCCAATGTATTAAATCTTTACTGGTGGCATGGCCCCAGTGCATAGGACCCCACACGGTACTATCCGGATTGTGCTGAAAAAAAAGATGGTACGTTCCATTTAGGTATACCATGCCATTCGGATCGTTCATCCAACCCTTTTTGGGAGTAAAATGAATAACCGGTCGGTACTCTTCTCCTTTATCGACAGTCTGTTGTTGATCTGTTTTTTGCGCATTTTGGCAGGAACTCCATAGGGTTATTGCACTAAAAATGGCGGTCATTAAAAATTTGCTATTCATAGCTGATTTTGGTTTTAATTCTTCATGAGCTGAATACAATCCAACCCAAACATATAGCGTTTTCCAAGCATTTCCTTATTTGCTCCGGTAATCCTTATTTCCAATTTAATAGTCCCATTTATCGGGAAAAAGCTGCCGAGTGGTAGTTGAGTTTGCGCAACACCATCGTTATAACCATCAAAATAGATGTTGGTAGGCTTATCATTTACAAAAAAAGTAACGATCCCATAATCTGCGGACTTTGTGCCATATATCGTAAGTCTATAATTAGCACGCTGTAAATCCCTTAGCTGGTATACAATCGAATCTCCCGGCTTCCCCCCTCCAGCTGTCGCTTGGGCAGCTCCGCTCCACTTTCCGGACGGAAAGCCATACATGTTTTGTTTTTCGAGTTGGATAGCTGCAGATTTCGACCCAGGTTTTAAGTCCTCAAATTCGATACTATGGGGTATTTTATATTTGCCCAAGTCTTCTGGAATGGGTTGTAATTTAACGGTAGCCTCTTCCAAGCCGCTCGTATTTTCTGCCTCCGCCTGGTAGCTACCATACCAATATACCGTTGTCGCATAATCTACCCTTCCCTTCACCCAACTAAGCATTTCTATATCAAAGCGCAATCCTTCTTTAAATGGGATACCATCCAGATGCCTCGTCCGAAAAAAGGTATTATATCCATGGGAGCTTTCCTGATCAGCTCTGGGAGCGCCTCCAAACGGTGTTTGAAAGGGAATAACAGGTGCCCAGGAGCTGTTATAATAATCTTCGGTACCAGTGCCAAAATGAGACGGAAAGGTATCCCTGTCAACCCATATCTTTTCATCCCCCTCGCCATACCATGCCGGCGAGTGGTTATAAAGCGTCAACATATCCCCTTTATAAATACCCGTACCTCTTAAGGTCGTAAAATTCCACTCATGCACCTTCTTATCCTCCTCCGGTTTATCATGAACGGGAATATTCCTTTCCTGTTTCCAGGATGCATAGAAATAAAGCGACCTATTGTCCCAAGGCAAAGATGCCACATGAGCCGATACGAGAACAGATACCGCTTTTTTGGATGCATTCTGTAAAACCAATTCTCCTTTTTCCTTATAGGGCATCAGCCATCGGCTTGTTACCTTGCCTTTGCCATCCGCGTCGAGATACCAGCTCTTTACAAAGGGGCTCCCCATACCACCGCCAGCATAATCACTTAATGGTACCCATACCGTTTGTTTTCCGTCAAAAGAAGCCTTAAAAACAAGATCACGCATCATTTGGGCTTTATCTGCAGTATCTTCCATCGCCACGTCAAATGCCACCCGGTAAACAGCATTTTCCCCTTTGGGCAAATCAAGCATTAAAGAATCTCCTGCTGCCAGCAGCTGCTTTTTTTCAGACACCCTTCCTCTTGCTGGGGAGGGATTTAATAATAAGCTGTCTACCACTTTTATCTTATCCGCCGCCCGTTCTGCCACCTCCTTTGAAAAAGTTTCCACTTTCGTCCCTTCGGCATACTTCCGGTAATTAATCTGGTAATACTTGGGAGTAGGTTCAAGACCCTTTAGGTCTTCAAACGTCACCTTACAACTTTTTGAATAAGGAATGGGAAGAAAAAGCGTATTCCCGCCTTTACCATCCGGCGTGTAGCTAGTGTGCGCCTGTAATAGGCCTTTACCCAAAGACGATAGACCAAACTTCATTAAGTCATAAGCAGGCATGGTCCAACCCGGCTCTTTCTGTCCGTCGAAGTAGAACCGCCAAGTACCCCTTTTATCAATCGTTGTGATCCAGATGCGGGTAATCGCTCCCGGCCCTTGCTCATCAAAAAGCACTTTCTCTAAACGCCCATCAACGGTATCTATCCGTTCAATTCCAAAGCCATCTGCATTGGCAAACCAATGCGTCGAGTCTGGCGATACCGAAGAACGATCATAACTGCTCACTTGTTTCCCTGCATAATATGGATCAGGCAAACGTGCTTGCTCTTCAACAGAAACCATTTCATCCAGCAGTTTTTCCAGGCTAACCTGTGCAGCGATCTTCTTTTCTTGACAAGCACAAAACAGGCAACCCATAAAAGCAATGAGCACAAAGCCCATTGCTGGAGTTTTTAACCATTTTTGATCATTCACTTCCATATTGATTTTAGGTTCCAACCATTTAGTTTCACATCAGTGCCTGCCTCTCTGGCAAAAGTCTCGATACCGGTCTGCTCTTCACTTGGATACGTCAACAAGGTAAACACTTCCTTTCCATCGTTGGTAAACAATTCAACGCTCGATTTGTCTACAAAAAAATGCATCCGCAATGCGCCATTCACCGGTTCCACTTTTACGCTCGTCTTTCTAGCAAATTTCTCGATCGGTTCTTTGGCACAGTTCGTTCGGTCTATCGTTAACAACGCTGTTTCCGTATCATAGTAGATACCCACCTTACGCCCTTCACCTACGCAGAGATTAAGGCCGAACACATTTTGTTTATCCGTACTAAAAATGGCTTCCAGTTCATATACGTTATCCTTGGCTTGAAAACCCTTCAACAGTTGTGTTCCTACCGGGATGCTGTAAGCGTAGGATTGACCTTTGCTTCTGAGTTGTTTAAGATTATCTATTGGTTTCTGCACCAAGCGCAGGCCTTCCGGGTAGGTCTTAAGTTCGAAGTTACGCGGTATCGACCAAAAGCCCTTTCCCCAAGTAGAGGGCACCAGCTGTGCATAATCCCAAGTAGCTATCCATCCCATAGAGGTAGTGGTTGGAAGTGTTCCATCGTAGTCTCTGAAGGTTCTGGAGGCATAGAAATCCAATCCATGATCTACATAAAGAGCTTCTTTGGCATGATCGGCATCTAAGGTAAAAGTTTTACCGTCAAAGTTGCCTATGAAGTACTGTTCTCGCGCCCAATCAATGGAAACCACCATCACCCATTTTTTTTGCTGTGGGTTGCCATCTACCGATAACTGGAAAAGATCTGGACATTCCCAGGCCTTTTCCTGTGCACCAGCAGGGCCAAAGTCACTAAGCCAGGTCCATTCCTTTAAATCTTTAGACCCATAAAACTTAATCTTCTTTTCCAATGCTTTCGCCACCACCATCACCCATTGAGCAGATGGGGCATGCCAAAAAATCGTTGGATCACGAAACTCGGTACTGCCAATATCCAGTACCGGATTATTTTTATAGTAATGAAATTTCTCACCATCCAAGCTATACGAAATCCCCTGCGATTGGCTTTTGGTTTCTTTATCAAAAATAGTGTATGCCGCCACATAAGCATTCTTTCCAAAACCAGCGGTATTCTCCTTATCAATTACTGTAGAACCTGTAAAATAACTGATCCCACCATCATCGCCAGTCATTACTTTAGGCGATATTTCTTTATAATGAACCAGATCGTCAGAAACCACCTTTCCCCACCAGAACATATGATATTTATGCTGGTAATAAATGAATCCACTTGGATCACCAATCCAGCCCTTTGCGGGACTAAAATGATATTGCGGCCGGTAAAGTTCCTGGTATCTAATACCTTCTTCCTGTTGAGCATGCCCTGTGCCTACCAAGAATAGCACAAAAACGGCGCTGAGTAACTGTTGTTTTAGTTTTTCTGTCATGAGTACGATGATATGATTGCGGTTATCATTTTGCGAAGGGTTAAAAATCCTGTTTTATCAAAGTGGGGCTAATCTCCCATGTCTTGCCTTTTATCGTCAGCGGATCACCTTTTACAAAAAAGCTCAACTCCTTACTACCCTCCTTCGATGGAAAAATCCGGGTGGTCAATGCATCCTGATCATTGATAAAAAGCTCAATTACAGAACCATCTATAAACAAATGCAGCGTGAGCGGCTCATTCGGATTGATTTCATAATGATCACGTTTTACCCCTAGTGGGATATGCTCGCTTAGAGAACTTTGACCTTGATCAATCACCATTTCCTTTCGCTCTGTATCATAATATATTTTGGTAAACTCTGTTCCATCAGGATTCCGATGTAAGATAAAGCCAAACGCTTTTGTTTGGTTAGGTATAAAAGTTAACTTTACTTCCGATTGCCGATCGTTCTCGGTAATAAGAAGCGGCGTATCCGACTTTACCAGTTGATCGGAAAGTGTTGTTTCCTTTCCACGCAAAGTTTCCAGTGCAGGATGCGGCGATTGCCAAATTTTGCCATTCCTTAATTTCCAGGTTCGCGGAATAGAATACAGATGTGTCCAGCCATGTTCATAGGCCGCCTTAGCACCGATCTCATCGGGTATAATAGCGATGGTGGTGAGCCGTCCTTGTTCGTCTTCTGCAAGCGAGGGCGATAGCAGGCGATTAATAACTTCCAAGTTCTGCGGCTTGGCATTATCAGGAATAAATCGCTCATTCTTAAAGTCACCAACCCAGTATAATGCCCTGGCTGGCACGCCCTTGTTCGGCACTTTATTCACCAACAGGATATATTTGTCGCCAGTCTTCCTGAATAGGGGCATCTCCCAAAAGATGCCTGAATTATCCACTGCGGGATTTCCTTCAAACAAGGTATGTAAGAACTCCCACTTTTTCAGGTCGGGTGAAGAATATAGCAACACCGTACCCCGTGGCCCATGCCCGTCTTCGATTCCGAAGCCTACGATCATGTACCACTTGGAACCTTCTTTCCATACATAAGTATCACGTAAGTCGCTGCGTGTGTAACCTTCCGGCTGCCCGGGAATAACCGGATTTCCGCTGTATTTTTCCCATTCAATTAAGTTGTCATCTTTTGGATAAGCGATTCCAATTCCCATTTTATCACCACCTGCCGTATAGGAAATGGTTGGCACCCCTTGGTCATTGAGTACAACATGGCCAGACCATATCCCATTTTGGTCGTAACCCTTCTCAGGTGTCAGGGCCGGTTTATGTTCAGTCCAGTGCAATAGATCCGGACTACTAAAATGCCCCCAGTTGATCTGGGCGAGCAATAAATTGGAAGCATCTTTCTGATTGAAGATATGGTACTTCCCTTTATAGAATAGCAAGCCATGTGTTTCATTCGTCCAATTGGCGGCCGGCAGCAGATGATATTTCGGCCGGTTGAAATCATCCTGGAAACGGATAGCGGGTATAGCCAGTACCGGTTTCTTGTGAGTAGCTAAGGAGCTATGTATTTCGAGATCAGCAGGTTTAATTTCCCGATTATATATTTTAATTTCGTCTATAAGTCCGTTGATAGCGGTTGTGAGGTAAGGTCCGATCTTTTTTTCCCTAGCGTCCCTTCCGATCAACAGGTGCACTAAACCTACCTTTCCCAATGACGGATCTGTTATATCAATCGACTTGCCGTTGACCCAGAGTCTTGCGTTACCATTGGATGAAGATAAACCCAGGCTGATCCATTCAAATCGCTTTATATGCTGCCCAGTGGACTTATAAGTATACTTACCATCGTAAAGAATGCCTAAAAGAACTTCTCCAAAGCGATCAGCGCACAACGATATACCGTTCTGCTCTTCATCGTCCTGAAAGGCAAAGAAGGCAGCGGTATCCGTAGGAAACGACTCTAAAGCGAAAATCCCACTAATTGCAGGTTGTTTCAACTCCTTCTGTAAATCTCCGGTCAGCCAAGTACTGTAGCCATCCGTACGCAGTGCCTTGCCCCGAAAGCCATCCACAATCTCCATATGCTTTTTTGTGGAATGATACAGCAGCTGCTCAGAGCCACCGCGCGCGTTTAGCGCATTTGGCTGGTCGAAGTCCCATATCACTTGTGCATGTAAATCACAAGAGCAGGTAATGATCATCGCCAGGAATAAAAAAGCTCGGATATTTTTATTGTAAGATATCATCATTTAAAAATTGGTTAGAAAATTGATGCAGCATGAACGGGATGGTTAACATTTACATGTTACCATCCTTCCCGTTCAACGTTCTACACAGATGGTCAGTCATTAATAACCGGGGTTCTGCTGATAAAGCCCCGCTGAGAAATTGATCTGGTTCTGTGGAATGGGAAAATACTCATCCCTACCGCGCATAAACCGGGCATTTTTCAGGTAACCTCTAAGTGCTTTTTCCTTTGAGAAGTACTCGTTATTCAAGAGCTGGTCTGCAATTCCCCAACGTACCAGATCAAAAAAACGTTCACCTTCCATCGCCAGTTCCAGCTTTCTTTCGAAACGCAGCGCCTTTCGTGCATACTCCTGTGTCCAGTTACAATTCACTCCTGGCTGGTACGTTGCTATCTGATAGTTGGCAGCATAGTCGGTTTCACTTGCATTATTCCAAGCCAATACATATTTGCTGTTCTTGGCGCGCTCCCGTATCTGATTAATCAAAGAAACAGCTTCCGATTCCCGGCCCAGCTCTATCAATGCTTCCGCTTTCCACAGCAGTACATCCGCATAACGGATCAGCTGGAAGTTTAAAGAAGAGCCTCCCCAAGGCCATCCTTTTACCATGTTGGGTGATTCGGGCGAAACCAAAAATTTCTTACAGGAATAATAGCCGTAAGTTGCCGGTTCACGCGCCCAATCGGCCGAATAAGCTTCTTTTTCATAATTTTTCCAACGTACCCCTAAGCGTCCAACGGTAAAATCAAGTCGCGGGTCTACCGCATGATTCAGGCCATCCTGCACCGTTTGGATGTTCGTATCATTATACGCATCCAGCAAAGGAAGTCCGTTTTCATCTGTCTGGTAAGAATTTACCAAGTTTTGGCTGGGCTGGAAGAAGCCATCCCCTCCATAGGCCTGTCCTTTAGGCACATTGAGCAGGTTACTCCAGTTGATCCGGCCATAGGTGCTTCCATCATTAATAGAATGCTGGATGGAGAAAACAGATTCTGGGCCGTTCTCCTGTTCAACCTCCGATAAATGCTGAAAGTCTGTCCATAGATTATAACCACCCTGTCCCACCTCATCACAGAGCGTTACCACCTGTTCTAAAAGTGCCAGGTCAGTTCCCACGAAAGTATTATCATCATTTTGTTTATAGGCACGGTACAAAGTTACTTTAGCCTGATAGGCTTTAGCCGCATACTTGGTTACCCGTGCTACCTGCGGTTGCGATGTTGGCAATAATTCAGCAGCAGCGGCAAACTCAGCGGCTATCTTTTCCAGTATCTGGTCGCGCGTAAATTCCCGGTTGCTGATCTTAATATAATCACCATCGGCCACGTTCTCGTCAAAATAAGGAATATGGTTGAAAAGGCGGTTGAGCTCAAAGAAGAAATGAGCCCTTAAGAATTTCATTTCTCCCAGCCGTGCATTCTTTTCAGGAAAAGTCTCTTCAGACACCTGGTTTAGATAGCGGATGGCATTATTGGCCCGTTGCACACTGATGTACAGATTGAACCATTTCCGGTCGAGCAGGCCATTGGTAGCATACACCCCCACGAAGGTTTCAAAGGCATTAAACTCCCAAATATCACCGATACCCCCTCCACCTTTATAGGCCGTTTCCGCCCGCACCTCTCCATATGCCCAGTTGGTAGTGGGCGATAAATGCGCACCATTGTTCTCTCCTTCCGGACCGGCAAGGGCTGCATAGGCGGCTGTACAAAGCGCTTCGATGGCTGCTGGTTGATCAAGATCATCACCGCTAACGGTTCCCTTGGGTTTATTATCTAAAAAATCCTTTTTACATGACGTAAGCAAAACAAGCATCGTCAATAGCGAAATAAAGCTTTTCATTTTTATAATTTCTTTATGCTAATTAAAAACCAACGTTCAATCCAAAAGTATAAACCCTCGGCATCGGATAGGGATAGCCCAATCCTTCCGGGTCTGCCCCCGTATATCCAGTAATGGTAAATAAGTTCTGCCCCTGTAGATACACCCTTAGATTCCGCATCTTCAATTTATCGGAAAGCGCATGCGGAAGTGTATAACCTATCTGAAGGTTTTTCATCTTGATATAAGATCCACTTTCGATAAAATAACCAGAGCTCCGCCCCTCATCGTTCAGGTTGACAGCCGTAAGCGCGGGAATATCAGCATTGAAGTTGTGCTGAGGGTCCCAAGCTTCCAGTAGTCGAGTACCGTGATTACCTGTCCACAGCTGGAAGAAATCCGTATAGAAACGAGCGTTGTTCCAAGCATCACGCACCATGCCGGTCAGGAAAAAAGATAGATCAAATGCTTTATATCCCAGCGATACATTCAATCCGCCAGTAAACTTGGGCTGATCAGATCCAAGCCAGGTACGATCATTATCATTAACGATACCATCACCGTTCAGATCTACATAGCGGATCCGGCCCAGCCCCTTCCCTTCCTGCACAATGCCATCATTCAGCTCTTCTTCTGTCCGGTAAAGACCATTTGTTTTGTATCCCATCCAGGAGCCGAAAGGCTGGCCAACAATACTCAGGTCCCGGCCATTGCCGTTACCCCAGGTATAATAGATATCTGCAGGAAGATCCGTGATCTTGTTCCGATATACCGAGGCTGTAAAGGTGAGCTCATAACTAAAATCATTGCCTATCTTATCATTCCAGCTAACAATCCCCTCAAATCCGGTGTTTTTCATAGAAGCTCCGTTGTAAGCCATGTCACCTCCCTCTCCTATAATGGCTATGTAGGGGCGGTCAATCAGCATATCTTTGGTCTTTTTGATAAAGTAATCAAAGGTAAAAGCAAGTTTATTGGAAAGCATGGTCACATCCAGACCAATGTTGCTCTGTGTGGTTTTTTCCCAGGTAATATTCGGGTTTCCTGTTCGTAGCTTGATAATACCACTCTGAATCACTCCATTATTGATCCCGTTCATGTCATATCCCCCCGCACCGATACTCGTGGCGTATTTGGTATAGGTAGCTTCATTGTCTAAGAGGTCGTTCCCATTCTGCCCCCAGCTAGCCCTTAGCTTTAAATCATTGATCAACGAAACAGATTTCATAAAATTTTCCTGGCTGATCCGCCATCCCGCCGAAACCGCAGGAAACACACCTGCATTATTTTGAGTACCAAAGCGTGACGAAGCATCCCTACGCACAGTAGCCGAAAGCAGGTACCTGTCCTTGTATGCATAGTTCACTTTCGCAAAATAAGAATTCATCGTTGTGGTGGTATCCGTGCCGCCGTTGGTCTGCTTTCCCTCTCCGGCATTCAAATAACGGTAGTCCTCATTTTCCAATAAAAAATTCTCTCTTTTTGCATCTAGCCACTCAATTCGCGTTTCTTTGGCTTCTATCCCAGCCAAAGCGTTGATGGAGTGATCGCCAACGGTAGCCTTATAGGCAACGGTGTTCGACCAGATCCATTGCAGATCATAATCAGATCGTGTAGTTAGACTGTTGAGGGTGTTGGATCTACTTCCCTCTGACCATTTGGGTTCAAAATTGGACTGAAACCCTGTGCGGTAATTCACGCCGAAATTTGACCGGAATACCAAGTTCTTAATCGGCTCCACCTCGGCAAACATATTGCCAAAAATGCGCCACTGGCTGAGGCGGTTCTGCCTTTGCTGATCCAGTAAACGTACTGGATTAGGTTTATCACCGATACCCTGCGTAGGGCCTGCGTAGCCACCGTTAATATCGTAAACCGGAATAATCGGATGCTGTGCAATGGTCAGCTCCTCAATACCACCCGGTTTGAGCTTTTCGTCCCATTTACTGATGTTCGCGTTCTCACCAATACGTACCCTATTATTTAGAAAGCTGTAATCAGAATTAAACCGGGCATTGAAGCGCCGGAAGTTGGTGTATTTAACCAAGCCGTCTTGATCAAAATAATTCAATGAAAACGTTGAAGAACCATTTTGCCCCCCTTTGGCAATAGATACATTATAGTTCTGCTGTATAGCCGTTTCGTAAACCTCATCCGCCCAATTGGTGTTGCCGGCACGAATGGTTTTCGCCAGGTCAATAAATTCCGGAATCACCGGAGAGTCGCCACTACCGTACAGGTCATGTACCGGTTTGATTCCATCGTTCTGATAAGCCTTCCAATACACATCACCCCACTGTTGCGCATTCAACATATGAATGCCCGTATTAAAAGTTTGCGCAGAAAGCTGCGCATCAAACGTAACCGTTGTTTGATCACGTTTGGCTTTCTTGGTGGTGATAATAATGACCCCATTGGCGGCCTGCGTTCCATAGATCGATGCGGAAGCGGCATCTTTCAATACCTGAATCGATTCAATATCACTTGGATTTAACAAGGTGGCGATATTAGACCTTGTTTGAACACCGTCGATGACATACAGCGGCGAACTGTTGTTAATGGTGGTAATACCCCGAATGGCTGTGCCTGTATTCACCCCACCTGGCGTTCCATCCGTTGATACGGAAACACCTGGCAAACGGCCCTGTAAAGTTGACATCACATTTCCGGCAGGGATGCTGCTGATATCCTTCATCTTTACGACAGCTACTGCACCGGTAATATCGGCCTTTTTCTCGCTTGTATAACCAGTAACTACCACCTCGTCAAGATCGAAGTTCAGGTTCATCTGTACGTTCAACGGCCCATTCCCTTCCACTTGTCGTGTTTCGTTTAGCGCCCCCACCATCGAGAAGATCAACTGATCTCCCTTCTGCGCCTCGATTGCATAATTACCATCTGGATTGGTCATTACTTTTTTGTTGGTGCCCTTTACTGCCACGGTAGCACCATCCAAAGGCTTACCAGATAAGTCGCTCACTTTTCCAGTGACCTTTTCAATTTGCCCGAATACTGCCTCTGTAGTACAGATCACCAGCATCAGGAAGAGTAATAGTTTTACTTTCATTTTGTTTAACATTGGTTTTGGTTAACAATCTTGCATAAGCCTTCCATCAATGCCCGTTTTGCACATTGCAATTCATGGATCCGGAAGGTTACATTTTTAACGTTTCAATTGGTTTAAATCATCATTAGGCATATTCATCTTATTATTTCCATTTTGCTTGCTCCAGTTTTTTTTCCCAGATAAAGCGATTAAGATCGGCGGCTTTGTATTCTGGATTGGCCCCCGATTGCGCGGTTACGTAGGCACCCAATGCCGCCGCGTAATCCAGCATATCATCTATCGATTTACCCTGCAGCTTCTGCGCCACAAATGCTGCAAGAAAGGAATCCCCACTTCCTATCGTATCCCTTACCGTAACCGGGTAGGCTTTATAATCGCGTCGTTCGGTGAACGTATAATAAGAAGCCCCCTCACCGCCTTTGGTTACAATAATCTCTTCCAGGCCATACTTATCCTGTATCCGGTTAATTCCCTCCTGCTCCTTTCCTGTTGTATCTCCCAGCCAAGCGCTAATAATCGCTAGTTCATGGTTGTTAAGTTTTACGATATCCGCCTTGTCCAAAAGATAGCTGATGGTTTCGCGTGTATAATGGGGTGCGCGAAAGTTAACATCAAAAAGCTTACGTTTGGCATGTTCAATCAAACTATACAAAGTCTCACGCGTAACACGATCGCGGGCTACCAAGCTGCCAAAAACCATCAAATCAGCCTGTTCAATTAAGGTAGCCGTTTTATGGTCATAACTAATAAAATCCCACGCTACCGGCTGTATGATGTCATAATTCATTTCATGGTTTGACCCTTCCGTTGCGATTACTTCACTTGTTCGGTGCTCGTTGTCCAGCTGAATGTAATCGGTTGAAAAGCCCATCTTTGCTAAAAATCCTTTCAACTCTTCTCCCAATCGGTCGTTACCGACCTTACTGACCATATAGCTCTCTATTCCTAAACGGTTTAAATGATAAGCTACATTCATCGGTGCTCCACCGGGCTTTTTGCCCTCTGGAAGTATATCCCACAATATTTCTCCAAAACAGACTACTTTTTTCATCTTTTTAAATTTAATGCATTAACACACTGCTTTCCATTTGTTCCAATGATTTCCCTTTCGTTTCGGGCATCATCTTCCAGACGAATAACAGCTGGAGAATCATACATCCAACGAAAATCAAAAAGGTACTTCCTCCTCCAAGGAATTCCGCAAAGGCAGGAAAGTAGAACGTAATAATCGCTGCCATCACCCAATGGGTTAGGCTACCCAATGTTTGTCCTTTTGCCCTTATCTCATTGGGGAAAATTTCCGAGATGAACACCCAGATAACCGCGCCCTGTGAAAAGGCAAAGAAAGCGATGTAAATCATCAGGTATACAGTAATAGCCCAGCCGTCGGTTTGTCCTGAAAAAAAGGCGATCGATACCAGCGATAATGATGTTATTAAACCAAACGAGCCGATAAGCATCAGTTTTTTTCGTCCCACTCTATCGATGAAATTTAATGCCAAGAGCGTAAATGTAAAATTCACCAAGCCTATCCCAAGTGTTGAGAGCAATGAACTTTGTGCGCCTAAGCCAGCCATTTCAAAAATGCGTGGGGCATAATAAATAATGGCATTGATACCCGATACCTGATTGAAGACAGCAAAAAGCACTGCTAATAAAACCGGTGTGCGGTGTTCTTTAGAGAATAGTTTTGATGATGAATTAGATGTTAGCTGGTTTTGTTGGTTCAAAAGGATGGCTTCTACTTCTTCCTTATAATTTGATGCGTTGATTTTCTTCATCACACGCTCTGCCTCCGTCCGGTTGTTCCGACGCAATAAGAGCCAGCGCGGACTTTCAGGAACAAAAAATATCAATATAAAAAACAGACAAGCGGGGCCCGCTTGAACCCCTAGCATCCATCTCCAGGAATCTTCGCCGGTTTGGCCAATCAGGTAGTTAGATAGATACGCTATTAAAATTCCGAGTACTACATTAAATTGAAACAAACCCACCAGCTTGCCACGCGATTTAGCCGGTGCTATCTCAGATATATAGATCGGAGCTGTTACCGAAGAGACACCTACACCAATACCTCCCAGAAATCTGAATAATATAAATATTGTCCATTGATCTGCCAGCGCTGTGCCCAACGCCGAAAAGAAATAGAGCAGTGCAACGATAAATAGGGTATTTTTTCTTCCCAGTTTATCAGAAGGGAAAGCGCCTAGCGCGGCACCTAGAACAGTACCTAATAAAGCGATGGCCATAGTTAGCCCATGCTGAAATTCACTCAGATTCCAATGAAGTTGAACAGCTTTTTCTGCTCCCGAAATGACAGCAGTGTCAAAGCCAAATAAGAATCCTCCTAAGGCCACCACAAATGACCATGCTAATACGATGTTTTTACTCATTACTTGAATACGGTTTACAAAGGCCAATGTAGAGACTTCATTTAGCTATTATACTTCCCGCTGTTTCAAATTTGTTAAAAACCGTATCATTTTTCTAAAAACACACAACAACCATATTTACAGAAACTTACAAAATAAAATTCACTTTCATGCTTTAATTTTGTGGCCCAAACCTTAAAAATCGAACCATTCAGGACCTGGATCTCAATAGTGTATATGTTACACAGTTCCCCTTCCAAACATGTAAAAAAAGCCAATTATTTATTAGATGCCGCCAAGGTTTTTCTTGGATGTGAATTGCACCTGGCTAAAACAAATAGCCACTCAGCATTTATTAACAAATGTTATCGTCTCACCCGTTTAGCTCCCGCTACATTTACGCTGAAAATATAAATGAGACCTATGAAGTTTAATAGAAATTATATCACGCCTTTTATTACCCTTGTTTTTCTTGTGGTAGCTATATCCGGATTATTAATGCTTTTCCATCTGTTTGATGGTTATACAGAAGTTGTACACGAGCTTTTAGGTGCAGGCTTCGTTATAGTGGCAGTCTTTCATATCCTAGTCAACTGGAAGCCACTCAAAATCCACTTTGGAAAAAAAGTCTTTTTACCAACCGCCGCAGCGGTTTTGTTGATCGCCTGTGCGCTTATCATGTTGGAGATGGTTAACCCTCCTATTGATCTCATAATAATGGAAAAAATTGTAAAAGCCCCAATACCCGATGCTTTTAAGGCCTTGAACATTGAGCAAGCTGAAGCAGTCCAAATACTCAAAAGCAATGGTATCCTGATGGGGAACGCTAAGACCATAGAGGAAATCTGGATCAACAATGAAGCACCTCCAGAAGACGTTATAAGTTTACTTATTAAATAACAGCTTTTTTTCTAAGTGCCTACTCGCTGATAATTTTCACATCCCATGCTCCAAGTATAATTTCTTTACCCGTTTGTTGGCCAGAAAGAAGCTCCCTTCCATTGGGATAAGGGTTGCTCACCGTTTGATTTTTACTACTATAATTAAATAGATAATGAACGGCCTTTCCCGACTGATTTTTTCCAGAACGGATAATAATAGGAAAACGGTAATTATTTGCGGCTGTGGTGACGCCTGCATCCTTTGCGGTTTGCAAGACAATTTTTTCCAGTAATGCTTGCGAAGGATAGGTGCCAATATATACTAGTTTTCCTTTTCCGTAACTGTTTTCTGTTATAATTGGCCATTTGCCATAAAAAGGGTGATCCGCATAGGCCAGAGGTTTTGCCGTTTCAGGTATCAAAAACTCATGCCATTCGCTTATCTCCTTACCACTTAATCCGAAGGCATTATCTTTTAGCGACAATGCAGGAATATTGGCATATTCCTGGTAATAAAAACCTGCGGCTTTTCGCAATGGCCCCGGTGCCAGGGTGGCACGAACGGCGGAATGCTCATTGGTGTACCCGCTTTTATAAAGCATAACCACGTAGCCTCCATTTTTCACAAAGTCATTTATTTTCTCCAACAAACTATCGTTAGCCACATACAATGGTGGAATAACCAGCATTTTGTATTTGCTAAAGTCTGCCTGCTCATCACAAGGGATAATATCCGTTTCAATATTTTGATTGTATAAGGCACTATGAACGAGTCCTGCCGGATAATGGTCCTTATTTGTATAAGGCATAAAACTTAAGGCATGATACGAATCATGACTGAACAATATAGCCACTTTATTTTCCTTTTTCAGGTTGACCAAGTCTTTACCAACATGCCCGAGCTCTTTGGCCGTGGTGGCAAATTCCTTATAAATTCGATTGGGCTGCAAATCCTGTCCTAAAATACCACGCCAATAAGTTTCCTGTCCGTAATGCAAGGTATGCCAGTGCCAATACTCCACCATATTAGCACCTGAGGCGAGATGCGCAAATACATTTTGTCTTAGCTGTCCGTCATATGGGGGCTTTTGAT
The DNA here is from genome assembly GCA_035565175.1 of Pseudosphingobacterium sp. Taxonomy (GTDB): domain Bacteria; phylum Bacteroidota; class Bacteroidia; order Sphingobacteriales; family Sphingobacteriaceae; genus Olivibacter. The sequence continues at coordinate 49,834 of DATMSZ010000048.1, read as the reverse complement.
TTTTAGCGTCCCAACCTATCGCCTGTGCATTCGTTTCTGTTATTAAATAGTTCCCTTTCGCAACCGTACGCATATAATCGCCTGAATAGGCAATGGATTGCCCGTTTTGCCCGTCCTGCACATCATGGTAAACATTGATTGCAGGATATTGCATTTGCCTGAAACTTTCCGGTTGATCAATATTTTGGAAAGCCGGCATGAAACAATGCGTAACAAATTGATCTTTACGTTTATATTCGTTTACTAGATCAACCTGCCAGTTTAGAAATTCCGCCACGCGATAACGATTGTACCGTTCCCATTCGTTTTTATAGGACGGATTGGTCACGCCATCACGAGGATAAAATTCTTCCCAGGTGTTGATGTTCATTCCCCAATAGTTCAATCCCCATTCTTTGTTCAGTAATTTAAGGTCTCCGTGGAATTTCTTCTTTATATAATCAACAAAACCCTGAAAATACCCCGGATTGTTAATACCCCTGGCCTCCACTTCGTTATCCACCTGAAAGCCAATAATGGCCGGATGTTTGGCAAAATGCACCATCATTTTACGGATAACCCTTTCGGATAATTTCCGGTATACCGGATTGGTAATGTCCATGTTCTGCCGAATACCGTAATAGGCCTTTCTACCGCCGGTATGCTCAGCGAGTACCTCAGGGTATTTATGGGCCATCCATGCCGGGATGGAATAGGTAGGTGTACCGAGAATAACCTTGATGCCCGCTGCATGCATTTTATCAAGGATGGTATCCATCCATGCAAACTCAAAAACACCTTCCTGCGGTTCAAACAACGACCACGTCGATTCGCCTACCCGTACCACTGTTAGGTTAGCATCCTTCATCATTTTTATATCTTCATCCAAACGGGCAGACGGCATGTATTCATGATAATAAGCCGCGCCATAAAGCACATTGTCAAAACGGTATTGAGCGTTCGCCTGAAACGTTAGCAGACAGGCCAGCATTGCCGGCAGAAAAAATTTACCGGGATTTAATATCGTCCTACAATAGTTCAATAATTTTTCGTTCATCTGTAAATAATTTTTCGTTCGTACTTATGTTCTGGAAATCAAATAGTTATCTTCGTCACAGTATAGGAGTAGCCATAAAAATTCCACTCCTAGATTTCCCCATCAATCAACGCTCCATCGGCTTATAAAGATATTGAAAGATACACAAACTATCACCCAACTTACTCTTTAATAATGGCCTTATTTAGCAAAACACGCGGTTTTCGCGCGAAATCGTTAAAATTGCCCGCGGCCTTATGAGTTTTGTATGGAATGTAGTAATGATCTGGTTTATCAGCTTCCCAAGCATTTCGCCAAAATAATATCCAAGAAACATCGTAATCTTTTAGGAACGGATAAACAATATCTGTATAATAGGTCATATCCTTAACGCTTTCCAGGCCTGTTTCACCAATAATTGGAATTTTATCATGAGCCTCTGCGTATGCCGTAATAATACGGAGATTTAATTGCATTTCTGCCCGATAACGGTCGATAGCTTTCGAATCAATTGATGTTAAATAACAATCATAGCCAATTATATCCACGTAATCATCACCCGGATAACGTTCAAAAAATTCTTCTTTTGATCTTACCGTTGCCGGAGAATAGGCATATAAGAGATTATGTACATTCTTTTTAAATCTGAGGTAATCTACCGTCATTATCCACAATTTCTTGTATTCTTCGGGAGTGCATTGCTTATTACCCCACCAAAACCATCCGCCCGTATGTTCGTGATACATCCTAAACACGACCGGAATAAGCTCATTGTTGCTGTCCTTTAAGCTTAAAAAGAAATCCGCAAGCCGGTCGAGCCATGCAAGATAGTCCTGATGGTGACGTCCCCCCTCCAGCACATTGGCCACTACTGTATCCTGTTTACAATCCCAAGCAGAACCTCCCGTAGCGATGTTGTTGCCGTGCCAACTAAGCGTGGTGATCCCCCCTCTCGCAAATGTTTCTTTTATATATTGCCGCATATCAGAAAAATATACCGAATCCAAATTATGCTCAGCACCGAGCTCTAGATCGCCCAACTCCCAACCAATCACCGCCGGATAATCACCAGTCAGCTCTTTAACATCAGACCTGCCGGGCTCTTTATACCATGAATGACCATAAGCCAGATCATCCTGGTGACCAAGCATAACACCCTTCGCTTTCCATTGAAATAAATTATTGTACAAAGATACCGTTGCCAGATTTGCTTGTTTATCTATCGGACTATAAGTTGTTTGGCTTCCCCATTGTGAACTAAAAAGACAGGTAAAAAGCATTAAAATATAAATATTTCCCATATTTAAGATCTAAAAAATTATTCAAAAGAAAAGTGGTTGATCATTTCAAAACACATCCGTCCGTTGTGATAAGGACATTTCCAAAAGCCCGCTTTATCGTCGATCCTGTTGGGCTGTCCGTGGTGATCCACACTCCAAAACCACTCACCCGCTACGTCATCGACTAAATGGCGTTGAATGTACGTCCACAGATTGCTAGCAAGATTAAGATACTTCTTGTCATCGGTAAGCTCATAGCTATACATAAAACCAACCGCTGCTTCTGCCTGCACCCACCAATGCCTATCCATATCGATGTCGTCCGGTTTTTTTTCGTAAATCATACTGCCATCCTGTTGAATACCCTCTGTGGCAGCCCTGGCAATCTTAACGGCTAAAACCCGGATCTGCTCTTTCAGCGCCGGCTCATTCAATTCTGTTGTAGCTTTAAGCAGCAGCCAAGCACTTTCAATGTCGTGCCCATAAGAAATATCGGTCGATTTCACCTCCCACACCTCATCAAAAAACAGGTTCAAATGATACGATGTCTGATCAACAATCTTATCTCGAAAAATAGCAATAAGGTCCCGCAACGCAGCTTTGAGACTTTTATCTTTCCATACACGATAAAGACTAGTATAAGGCTCCAAAATATGCAGGTGCGTGTTCATTGATTTTTTTTCGTTAGCATCTTTTGCGCTCAGCCGCATGTCGGCCAGAGGCTGCCAATCCTGCGTAAAAGCCTCAAAATAACCACCGTAATAGGTGTCTTTATGCTTTTCAAGTAAATGAAACAGGTTGATAGCCAATTCAAGAGCTTTTGCGTTGGAGGTCGCGAGATAAAATTCCGAGAGTCCATAGATGGCAAAACCCTGTGCATAAATCTGTTTTTTTGCGTTTATAACATTGCCTTTGGAGTCCAACTCCCAATACAAGCCGCCATGGATTTTATCAACAAGGTAATTCACTATATAATGAAAAGCGCGCTCAGCAACCTGCAAATAGGTCGGACTGCCAAATGTTCGATAGGCCGCTGAAAAGGTCCATAAAATCCGGCAATTCAATACCGCTCCTTTATTGGCATCTGGATGCAGTTGATTCCTCCCATCAATTCGACCATAAAAGCCTCCATACCTATGGTCTATCATGTTCTCGCTCCAAAATGCGAGGATTCGTTTTGCTTCTTCTTTGAACCCTTCCATTTACTTTATTGATTTCGTTTGACTTCTAATTCGGCCGTGATCTGCAGCAGTTTGCCTTTCGTGAGCGGATAACGGTATACAAAAAAGATGGACAGAAAAGCCCCTGCGGCAGGTAAAAAGCTTAAAAACATTTTTATTCCATCGATGGTTTCGGCATTTTGTACTTTATTCGCTTGAAAGCCAAAATAAGTGAGCAGCCAGCCTGTTATAGCACTCCCTATGGCCCAGCCAATCTTCTGGCTCATCGAAGAAGAACTGAAAATCAATCCAGTTGCCCTGTGGCCAGTTTTCCACTCAGAATAATCGGCGCAGTCGGCATACATCGACCACAACAAGGGGAATACACATCCGGCACAAATACTTATCATAATTTGTAAGGAAAAGATAAGGAATAAGTCGCCCCTATCTATCCAAAAAAACAAGGTACTCAACACGGTCGCTATGGCCATCACCAACATATAGGTATTCTTTTTTCCTATTCGATTGCTTAGCGGAGCCGCAAGTATTACACCCACTATATTAGACAACTGCCCTACAGCCAAATACAAGCCGCTTAATATAAAAGGAATATTAAAAACATGAACCGCGCCAAGCTGCTCTTCATTCACATAATATTTAAAATAATAGACCGTCGCACCATCTCTTATCGAATTAAAAATCAAGGCGCAGATCCCCGCACCCAACAAAATCCACCAAGGTCTATTTTTAATTAAATCGCTCAGGTCTTTTTTTAGTGATGATTGATGCTCTCCTACTGGTTTAACCCGTTCCCTGGTCAGTTTAAAACATCCAAAAAAGAGTAACGCGCTTAGTGTTGCAATCACGGCAACAGTAGCCGTCCACGCATACTGCTGATCAACAAGCAGCTTGCTGTTCTCACTAAAATAATTAACCAAAGGAATAAAAAGTAGCAAGGCTAAAAAGCTACCCAAATAGGCGAAAGCCATGCGGTAGGTAGATAAAATATTGCGATCAGCCGGATAAGGGCTCATTACACCTAAGAGGGAAGCATAAGGTACATTAATGCCCGAATATACCATCATCATCAAGGAGTATGTAACATAGGCATAAATAAGTTTCCCCTGCAAATTTAGCGAAGGCGTATAAAACGTAAGTACACCAATAAGAGCGATGGGAATAGCTAAAAAAAGCAGGTAAGGCCTAAACTTCCCCCATCTTGTATGCGTCCTGTCTGCTACAACACCAACAATCGGATCAAAAAACGAATCCCATATGCGGGTAATCAGAAACATGGTGCCTACCGCCGCCGCCTCCAATCCAAAAACATCCGTATAAAAGATCAGGAGATAAGAGCCGAATAATTTCCAAAACATGGATGATGCAGCATCTCCCAAACCGTAACCGATGCACTCTTTTAGGTTTATAATTGATTTTCTGTTCATAATTTAACCATCTTTCAGCAGCGATCTATTTCTATCGATAATCGTGTTCAACGTTTCTACCGATGCTGCCGACCGGTATCCATCCGGTGCCGTATTCATACAATAATCCAATAAGCGATCAATCGAACTGGTTGCCACATGCATGCGTGTATCACTGGAGGCATAATAAATATACACGGTTCCATCCGGGTCGGCTATCCATCCATTGGCAAAAAGCACATTAGACACGTCACCAATCCGTTCCTCATCTTGGGGAGCCAATAAATATCCGGCAGGTTCTGCGGTTAATTTATAAGGTTCGTTTAAATCGGTTAAATATACATAAAGTACGTAACGTAAACCAGCGGCACAGCTCCGAACGCCATGGGCAAGATGAAGCCATCCCTTTTCCGTTTTGAGCGGATGTGGCCCTTCTCCATTTTTAAGCTCTTTAATGGTGTGGTACTGACGGGCATTGATAATCATTTCATTTTTTGCCTCGGCTTGCGTCATATCGGGCACTAAGGTCCAACCAATGCCGCCGCCGTTACCGGCATCTATAAAACTATCTTGTGGTCGGGTGTATAAAGCATATTTTCCGTCCACAAATTCGGGGTGCAACACCACATTACGTTGCTGACTTTCAGCCTTTAAATCCGGCAAACGCTCCCAGTCTTTAAAATCCTTCGTACGGGCAATTCCGGTGGATGCAATAGCCGATGAAAGATCGCCTCGTTTAGCTTCTGGATCCTTTCGTTCGGTGCAAAAGATGCCGTACACCCAACCGTCTTCATGAGCTGTAAGTCGCATATCATATACATTGGTATCAGGTGTTTCGGTTTCCGGCAAACGAATCGGATATTCCCAGAACCTGAAATTATCCACGCCGTTCGGGCTTTCTGCAACAGCAAAAAAAGATTTGCGGTCTTTCCCCTCTACACGTGCCACCAATAGGTATTTATCCTTCCATTTGATCGCTCCTGCGTTGAAAATGCCGTTTATACCGAACCTTTCCATAAAATATGGATTCGTTTCGGGCGACAAATCATATCGCCAGTACACCGGTGTATGCTCGGACGTCAAAATAGGATATTTATAGCGCTCATAAATTCCATTACCGGGATAAATAAGTTGGTTTTTCCGTGTAATCAGTTTTTCATAGGCTTCCTCAATTTCTTTTATTCGATCTTCAAATCGCTGGTTCATCATAATGCTCTTTAGAAATGTACTTCTTGTTTTGGTTTATCGGTGACAATACTAGCGGATATCCCTTGCTTATTTCAATATTATTTTTGCCATTTGTAATACAATATAAACCATAGCAACCAAACACTTTAACGTATCAATTTTTACGTATTACCACACAAAATAGCCTCTAAGTACACATATAACACATTAAATCGTAAAGAACCGATTACCATTAACGCAAAAACGAATGTTAAATAAGTATCAGCTATTGCTAACATCATACATGTAGCGCAACAGGCAAAGCATTACATTTGCTATCAGAATTATAAGCAATTATCCTTTTATCCTAATCTTAAATCTAAATGGAATCCAAAATTTACAAAAAGAGGGGGCGAGCTTCGCTATGCTTTGCTTTAAAGTGGACAATGACGTCCCTAGCACTATTCGCGATTGCACCCCATTCACACGCAAGCAAGCGATTAATGCTGCCTGATGAATCCGCAATAAGCGTACAAAGAACAATTAGCGGTAAAGTTATCAATGGTAACGGCGAACCCCTGCCCGGCGTCAGCGTGAGAGAGTCTGGCTCTACCAGAGGAACCACCACCGACAGCAATGGTAGATACAGTATGCAGGTAAGCGATGCCAATGCTACCTTAGTCTTTTCTTATGTCGGCTATCTCAGTAAAAGTGTCAACATCGGTAGTCAAGCAACCTTAGACGTTACCTTGGATGATGCCGTTAACAGCTTGGATGAACTGGTTATTATCGGTTATGGTACCCAAAAGAAGAAGCTAACAACCGGTGCTTCGGTGCAAGTGAAGGGCGAAGACATACAAAAACTGAGTACCACTAGTGTAATGGGTGCTCTGCAAAGCCAATCGCCAGGGGTTCAGATCACGCAGGGATCCGGGATGCCTGGAGAGGGCTTCAAAGTAACCGTACGTGGTTTAGGAACCATAGGTGACTCCTCTCCACTTTACGTTATCGACGGTATTCCCGGAGGCGATATCAATACGCTTAATCCGTCGGATATCGAATCGGTCGACATTTTAAAAGATGCGGCCTCCGCAGCAATTTATGGTTCACGGGCAGCCAACGGAGTTGTACTCGTTACCACCAAGCAAGGTAAAGCCGGAAAATTATCCCTGAGCTACGACGCTTTTGCAGGCTTGCAGAATCCCTATAAAATACCGTCGCTGCTGAATGCCCAAGAATATGTGACCATTCTGAATGAAATTCGTTTTAATGAAGGACAAGCTCCTTACGATTGGGCGAATCTCGTTCCTAAGCAATATGAGCAAATTACAAACGGCACTTGGAATGGTACTAACTGGCTGAAAGAAATTCGAAATGAAGATGCCTTAACCCAGAATCATGCCATTAACCTGAACGGCGGTAATGAACAATCCAGGTTTACCTTGGGTTATTCTTTCTCCAACCAGGACGGGATTTTTGGAAAACCGGTTCAGCCAAATTTTACGAGGCATAACTTTCGGATTAATTCAGAACATATCCTATTAAAGAACGATCGCTTTAATGTCATCACATTGGGTGAAAACCTAACCTATTCCTACAATAAGAAAACCGGTATTGGCATCGGAAACATCTATTGGAATGATATTCACAACATGTTAATAGGAAATCCGCTGATGCCAGTTTACAACGATGCGGGAGAATATTACGACCAAGCTAGTAAAACGGCTGATGGGTGGGTGTTGGATGGCGCAACCGCCAACCCTATAGCCGACATGGTATACAGACGCGGCCAGAACATTAGCAATAACCATTCGCTCTTTGCTAATGCCTCATTAGAAATACAACCGATCGAAAACCTGCGCTTTAAAAGCACCTTCGGTTACAAGATGACCGCTTCTTCTTACCGTCAATACACGCCAGTCTTTACCTTGTCGACAACAAATGCCAACCCGCAAGATGATGTGCAACAAAGTCAGGGAAGCGGTAATAGCCTGACCTTCCAAAACACGCTTTCTTATTTATGGAAACTTGGTGACGGGCATAATTTCGATGCAGTTTTGGGGCAATCCATTGAAAAATGGGGTATGGGTTCAGATCTAAGTGCCACCAATTCAAACTCCATATTCCCAGGATCATGGAAAAATGCCTGGATCACCAATACCAAGGGCGTGGCAGAAGGCGTTACCATTTTATCCGGTTCACCTTGGCCCGAAGGTTCTCTAGCGTCCTTTTTCGGCCGCTTAAACTATAATTACAATGAAACCTATATGGCCACGCTTATCTTAAGAGCGGATGGATCTTCCAACTTTGCTCCCGGTAACCGATGGGGATATTTCCCTTCCGTAGCAGCCGGTTGGGTGGTGAGCAACGAATCTTTTATGCAGGGCAGTAAAGACTGGTTAGATTTCCTGAAGCTAAGGGCCAGCTGGGGGCAAAATGGTAATCAAAATATTGCTGGCTGGCAATACTTGGCAACAGTTGCCTTTGACACCCAAAACGGTTATTACTTTGGCAACAATAAGGGCTCATTGCAAACTGGTGGCTATCCAAACATCCTACCAAATCCAGACATTACTTGGGAAACGTCTGAACAACTCAACATTGGTTTCGACGCTAGGTTTGCCGATGGCCGCCTGGGTTGGACCTTCGATTGGTATAAAAAGACTACCAAAGATTGGTTGGTAGCGGCACCAACCTTAGCCATCTACGGCACGAATGCACCATTTATTAACGGTGGTGATGTGGAGAATCGCGGTGTTGAGCTAGGCCTGACCTGGAACGAAACCATCAACGACTTTAGATATGGTATTAGCTTGAATGGCGCCTACAATAAAAACAAAGTGTTGCGCATAGCCAATGCCGAAGGCATTATCCACGGGGCAGAAAATGTGCTTAGTCAGGGTACAACAGAGATGTATCGTGCTCAAGTAGACTACCCCATCGGTTATTTCTATGGTTACCAAACCGCCGGTATTTTTCAGAATATCCAGCAGATTGAAGACTACAGAAGCCAGGGCTTAGGCGTGTTGTCAACCGCCCAACCAGGTGATGTGATTTTCGTCGACAATAACCGCGATGGTGCTATTACCAATGCAGATAAAACCATGATCGGTAATCCGCATCCCGACTTCACCGGAGGCTTAAATCTTAACTTTGGCTATAAAGGTTTTGACCTTTCTATTACTGCTACGGGAGCCTTTGGACATCAAATTGCCAAATCATATCGTTCCTTTGCTGATAGCCCTTTGCAAAACTACACCACCGAAGTATTTGAGCGTTGGCATGGAGAAGGTACCTCTAATAAGTACCCCCGTTTAACCATGGGCAGTCACACCAATAGCCAGTACATTTCAGATATCTATATAGAAGATGGCGATTATGTAAAGATTCAAAACATCACTTTCGGTTACGATTTAAAGTCGTGGTTTCCTAAGATGCCTTTTGGCCAAGCCCGGCTTTATTTTACAGCGCAAAACCTATACACCTTTACGGGATATTCGGGTATGGACCCAGAAATTGGTTATGGCTATGATCAGTCGTGGGTCTCCGGTATCGACCTCGGCTTCTACCCAAGCCCACGAACCTACCTGATTGGTTTAAACCTAAAATTCTAACAGAACGATCATGAAAAAACTATTATATACAGCAGCCATAATGCTTTCACTAACAAGCTGCGAGAAATTTTTGGATTCAGAAGATTATACCAAGAAAAATACGGGCAACTTTCCGAAAACCGTAGCGGATGCCAATCAAATGATTACCGGCATTTACTCTACCTTAAGTCAGGCAATCTCCAACTCACAAAATACGTCATTTTATATGGCAGAGTTAGCTTCTGATGACCGCTTTGGCGGTGGCGGGGAGAACGATAAGGATATGCAGGGACTGGATCATTTAATGAATACCAAACCCAGTCGATTTGAAACCTATTGGACGGCCCGCTATCAGGGGATTTATAGAGCAAATACAGCACTTGCCAATTTCGACAATATCGAAGGGTGGGAAAGCGAAGCGCAGAAGAATCAACTAAAAGGAGAAGCCTATTTTCTACGGGCCTTATTCTATTTTGAATTATCGCAGCTATTTGGTGAAGTTCCGCTCGTCATCAGCGTAGAGGCACAGAATCTGCCGAAAGCACCGGCAGATGAAACTTATGCACAAATCGCTTCCGATCTGCAAGAAGCGATTAACTTAATGCCCGGCAGCGCCTACAGCAGTACCAGCGCTGGCCACGCCACCAAATGGGCGGCAGAAGCGTTAATGGCTCGCGTGTTCCTGTTCTATACTGGTTACTACCAAAAAACATCACTGCCGGTGGCTGGTGGCGGTGCTATTGAGAGAAACCAAGTAATAAGTTGGTTAGAAGATTGCATCAGTAACAGTGGACACGATTTAGTGAGCGATTTTCGCAATCTCTGGCCCTATACAAATGAATTCACCGCTGCCGATTATGACTATGTAAAAAACAACAACCTCAAGTGGGAAGGCGACGGTAATAAGGAGACAGTCTTTGCCGTGAAGTTTGGCATTTCGGTAGACTGGGGCGACAATTATCAATTGGGATACTCTAACCAATATGTATTGCATTTTGGCCTTCGTTCTAATAACGGTGGTGAAGCTACCTTTCCTTTCGGTCCCGGATGGGGTGCAGGCCCCGTAAACACAAGTTTATGGAATGAATGGCGGCAAGCCGAACCTACCGATATCCGTCGCACCGGCTCTATTCTAAATGTAGAAACAGATGTAGAGGATTACATCTACGGTGCCGATGCGCAAATGGAAGAAACCGGTTTCTGGCAGAAAAAATACATCCCTATACGCGCATACAAAGATGGCACCTTAATCAATTCCTATGCAGTATTAAAAGACAATGCCATTGATGATATGCAAAGAAGCCATATGCAAGACCTCATCCTTATCCGTTTTGCCGATGTGCTATTAATGCATGCCGAGCTAAAAGAAGATGCCACGAATTTAAATCGCGTGCGTGCACGCGCAAAATTGGCGGCAGTTCCTTATTCGTTAACAGCACTAAAAAGAGAACGGCGTTGGGAACTGGCTTTCGAGGGGCTACGCTATTTCGATTTGATGCGCTGGGGAGATGCTGCCAATGCTTTGGCGGCGCAAGAAGGTGTTGATATCAAAAACAAAGGGATAGACACCAAAATGAGAGCCTTTGGCGGTGGCTATCGGGCAAGATATGAAGCAACCGGTGGATTCTGGCCATTGCCCGAATCCCAAATACAATTGTCGGAAGGTGTAATGACCCAAAATAAAGGTTGGGGCACACCTGAGGCCGAGTTTCCAGGATGGTAATCAAAAATCTAACATTATGAATCGTTTTATTGTATATATAATCGTATTAATCACGAACCTCGCATTTATCGGATGCGACCCGATGGAAGATCGGCTGGATATAGGAGGCGCGATTAACGCCGAACAGCTTGATATAACGGCAACACCTCTAGTCATTGATGGAAAAAATACCAATAAGGTGGTGCTGGATAATAAAAGTCCGGTATTGTCGTCATGGGATTTCGGTGTCGGGACCTCAGCAAAGAAAACAGACACCGTGTTGCTGGTAGTAACGGGCCAAAATGAAATTACATTCACTGGTCGAAACCCCGATGGCACGGAGATATCGAAAACACTATCCGTCAATGTGGATGAGCTTTACTTTGAGGTACCTTTAGAATGGAGCTACCTAACCGGTGGTTCTGAAAAAGAATGGACCTGGGATGACACAAAGCCAGCGGTATGGGGTAATGGAGGCTACATGACCAATTCAGCACCCGCATGGTGGACACTTAAGATAGCCGACATTGACGATCAAGCGGCTAACGAAGGTGCCGGTGCGAAAATGACTTTTTCACTTAAAGGCGCTAAGTTCACCAAGGAAAAATCGGACGGTACTACGGAGACTGGAAAATTCACGTTTGATATGACGAAAAAGATAACCTTAGATGACGGCACGGTTTGGGCAAAAGGTAAACTAACACTCAGTGGCGCAACGGTTCTTTGCGGCAAATCACCCAATGAGGACGGTGCTCCTGTTTATGTGTATGACATCTTGTTGCTAGACGATGGAAGCATGGTGCTCAGTTATCCGGAACCCGGAGCTGGCTCAGGCGGAACGGGTTGGTTCTGGATGTTTAAAGCAAGTAATTAAGGGCTAACGACGTCATGAAATTGCAATAAACAGGAGGTGCAGTATCGCCTCCTGTTTATTAAACCAGCACCTTCTTTTTTAGGTAGTTATCTCTAAACTCAGAAGGAGCATATTTTTTACTTTTCTTAAAAAGTCGATTAAAGTTTGAGATATTATTAAAACCACAGTCGTAACAGATTTCAGCTACCGTCATTCGTGATTCGATCAATAAGCGGGTGGCATGACCCAGTCGAATGTCAATAATATAATCGGTAAGTGACCGGCCTGTTCGTAACTTAAAAAAACGACTGAAGGCAACGGGCGACATCCCTGTTAAATCAGCCATTTTATTCAGCCGGATGTCCTTCTTATAATTGTCAAATATATACTGTTGAACCTTCTTTATCCTGCGACTGTTGTTGTCAACTGTTACCTGAGCAAATGAAGTGCTAGATAAGCTTTTGGCGACCTCCGTAAAACCCGATAATTCATGCAGTATGGTGAGAAATTTCATTACAGTATAAAAACCCTGTTCACCATGCGCAATCGTATCCAATAAATGATATACTTTCATAATAGCTTTCAACGGATATGAAATACCGTTCTGCGCTTTTTCCAGCATAGCTTTAATGCTGTTAAATTGGTTTTTATGAAGAAAGTTGTTGAAGAATAAATCAGGTGAAAACTGTATGGTGATCTCTCGTACATTTGTTAGCTTACAATTGTTCTGGAGCCAAGCATGTTCCAGATCTTTGCCCGTAATAAGAACTAGATCGTAATCGCCGATCGTTTCTATCGAGTCACCCACAATCCGCTTCACCCCTGCCGCACGTTCTATAAAATTTAGTTCGTATTCCTCGTGACTATGAATAGGATAAGTAAACTCACTTTTCACACGATCGGCAATATACAGGCAATCTTTAGGTGACAGCGGTGTTATCTCACGTAATATTGAAGACATAGATGTAGGTTTCGAGCTAAATTAACTATAAAGTTCGAATACAGCAATACTAAGCTATCATCAACTTTTTTTAATCAACTTTTCTTGATAAAAGTTGAGCAAAATCAGTTTATTTTCCTGGCTAGCAATTTTTTTCTTAACGCTCATCTCATGAGGTCGGTCTTGCCTCAGGCTCGAGGCTCTCATTTTTCGCAACTACGATGGAAACAACAGGCCTCGACTACGTTTAACGCCACTCGACACGACAAGGGATGAAGTGACGATTAACAAACCACTACTTCACCCCTCTTCCTTATTTTCTTTTATTCTACAAGCAGTACAACCTTACCATTTACGCCACCGGCCGTTAAAAAATCCTGAGCTAATGCTGCTTCCTCGAGCTTAAATACTTTGGAGACAATTGGTTTGAATTTTCCTTCTGCTAGCAGGTCAATGCCCTTTTGCAGACTTCTAGGCGATATGTCGGAAGCCACAAAATAGGCTTTCACATGGTGCCGTGCTGCCAATTCCTGTGAGGGTGGTGTAGCAATGCTCAATAGTTTACCACCCGGCTTTAAAACCTGAAAAAGCTTTTCCTGCGCGTCGCCACCAGCGGTATCTGCCACCAGGTCAACATCTTTAGCAATACTGGCCAGATCCTGTAATTTATAATCAATCACTTCGTCGGCACCAAGGCTTTTTGCTAAGGCCACGCCCTTTCCAGATGCTGTAGCAATAATGTATGCGCCGGCAGCTTTTGCCATTTGCACCATAGCACCACCGGCCGCACCGCCTCCGCCCTGGATCAACACTTTTTGGCCCTTTTCTAAATTTCCTTCTGTAAATAGGACCGATTGTGCTGTCCCTATATTGACGCCTATTGATGCAGCCTCTTCGAAAGACAGGCCTTGCGGTTTCGGTAAAACAGCATTTTCGTTGGTAACTACATATTGTGCGTAAGCGTTTTTCATGGTAAGCGCGATGACTTCGTCGCCCACTTTAAATTTCGTTACGGCTGCGCCAATGGCAACGATCACTCCCGCAGCTTCGCCGCCCGGTATAAAGGGCATTTCAACAGGACGGATTTCCTTCATAAATCCCATACGTATTTTCATATCTATCGGGTTCACCCCTGCTGCCTTAACCTGAATTAAAACATCATTTTCCTGCTGAATTGATGGCGATGGAACTTCAACCTGTTCTATCACATCTGAACTTCCATAGTTCTTATATTGAATTGCTTTCATTATTTTAATGTATAAAGTGGATAATCAGTGTAACCTTGTTCGCCCGGAGCATACAATGTGTTGAAATCAACATCATTGAGCGGGACATTTTTTTCTATACGGCTAACAAAATCGGGATTAGCAAGGAACCCCCGCCCAAAGGCCACCAGGTCTGCTGTATTATTCTCCAGCATTTCTTCTGCCGATTCCTGTGTCAGGCCATTACAGTATATGATCGTATTATTAAACGCAGTACGGATTGCCTTATACGTTTTTTCGGGAATTTCAGGGTTCATTGAAAGATGGATATAGGCGATCCCGATTTTATCCAACTCACTAGCCAGGTGGGTGTACGTTTGATGCACTTCATCTGTATCGTACGGTTGTTGGTCGCTTAATTGAGAAAACGGAGAAAAACGGATACCAATTTTATCCGGGCCAATGGCGCTTGCAATTGCTTCGGTGATCTCTACAATGAGGCGGCTTCTGTTTATCATATTTCCCCCATATTGGTCCGTCCTATTATTTACATTTGGGTTTAAAAATTGTTCCAGCAAATACCCATTAGCGCCATGAAGTTCTACGCCATCAAAACCGGCCAGCATTGCATTTTTAGAAGCGTTCACAAAATCGATCATCACGCGGCTTATACCTTCTAGGCTAAGAGCTACCGGAACAGTATGTTCCTGCATGCCAAGAGAATCTGTAAAAATTTCACCAGCCGCCTTAATATCCGAAGGGCCTACCGGTTGTATTCCGTCAGGTAGGTTGGCCACATGGGCAATCCGTCCGGTGTGCATTAGCTGCAAGAAAATTTTTGATCCGTTTTGATGAACAGCATCGGTCACCTTTTTCCAACCGGCAACCTGTGCTTCCGAATAGATGCCGGGAATACGTGGATAACCCAGCCCTTGAGGACTTGGCGCAGTCCCCTCTGTAACAATCAGGCCTGCACCAGAACGTTGTGCGTAATAGGTTGCCATCAGCGCATTAGGAAGATTACCTATAGCCCTGCTTCGGGTCATCGGCGCCATCACGAGGTGGTTTTTTAATTTTAAGGAGCCTTTCTCAAAAGGCGTGAATAACTTTTCCATTTTTATCATATTTATTATATGAACAAATGTAGAAGTTACTTAATGGGTAAAATAGCCTAAAAAGACGCAAGAATAGTCGTATCCGACAAACACCACCTAAAGTTGAGGAAAAAAGAAAGCTTAGGCCGTGTAGGAGAACTTCTTTGGTGTAATACCATACTGCTTTTCAAACAATCTGCTGAAGTGACTAAGGTTAGAGAACCCCAACTCGTAGCCAACCTCAGAAACCGAATGTTTAGCCTGTTTCAACAGAAAAGCGGCCTCTTCCATTCTTGCCCTTTGGTAATAATTATAGATGGTATCTCCAAAGGTTTGCTTAAAAAGCAGCTTCAGTTTCGTCTCGCTCATAGAAGCGATAGTGGCTAATTCACCTATAAGCGGCGGAGTACTAAGATCACTTAGTATTTCGTTGCGAATAACCAAAAGCCTTTCTGCATCATTACTATTTATACTCTTAAAAGTTGTATTCTCTCTGAGTGACAGCTTAGTAAAAAGCAAATACATTAATTCCTGTACCTTAATTTGTACATAGAAATTATTCAGGGAGTTATTCATGTCGACGGACACAATATTTTTAAGAAGCAACTGCATTTCTGCATCCAAACTTTCGAAAAAGAGAAAGGAAGCGTTTTCATCCATGATGGTTTTTATCGTGCCGTTAGGCTTTTCAACAGACAACACTGAGCGTAACCTATTAGCCGTAATTCCCACTACTACGTATTGAATGTCGCTGCCGGCAGGAAAACGAATTTCCGTACGCAAATCGTTTGTAGACAAGTGTATGGCGCAATCATTTTTCTGTGAGAATGGTATATTCTCCTCATTATTACATTTAAATTCAAGATCTTCCTTATTATTATAAAAGAAAAGGGTGCGGAGGTCATTAGCCTTTGCCGCGGGATTGCGTTTAACAATAAAATCTTCCGTAAATTTATATCGGTGAATCGTTAATCTGAAATCATCGCCAAACGCAACTTTACGTACATAACCGGCTCCCAGTGTCTTGGGAATTTCCAACACATTATCCCTTACCGGCACATTAATTTGTTTTGAAAACAGTTTTATAAAGTCAAAATCTGGGTTACCCGTAAATTCAAAAATCATGGCAAGAAGTAAATTTAATAGATCTAATGTCAGGTAAATTTCTTAAATATACTTAGCTTTTTTTTAATCACTTATTCTCTTTCACTTTTCGTCACTCACAATTCATCATTCATCATTCATCGCTCGCAACTCATCGCTTACAAAAAAACTTCTTTCCACGGGTATGGCCGACTGCACCTTTTCTTCGCCCGATTTTCCATACTGCCAGGCTACCACCACTACCGCTATAGGGAGCTTCGCCTTTGGTGGAATTTTCGTAAAATACAGCTTGCCATTTTCTATATATGCTGGCCCGCTCTTGACGTAAAAGCCAACAGGCAGGTATTGGTTGCTAGTAGCTCGGAGAGGGATACTTTTGGTTCCCACGCTGACATCTGCTATTGGTGGAAAATCAATTTCCTGTACCGCACCTTCTTTATTTCTCAATGGAATCCGCATGTTCGCCTGCTGTACCGCGTACTTATATTTTGCATCCGCATCCACCTGCGCTAAAAACCATAGATCATTGGAACGCTTAGGGTTATCCATTCCTATCTTATCAAATTGAATACGAAAGGTCGTATCGTTAAGCTTGACTAAAGGTCCACAGATCCTATCCACTGTAACCTTTGTATTTGTACCGCTCATATCCACAGCCTTCACATAAAAGGTAATGCCATCGGTATCAGGCATAAAATTTAAATGATAGTTGGCGTGCGTTTGTTGCTTTTCTACCCGCTTTCCTCCTACCTGAAATGTTAAGTTCCTAATTTTTTTGAACCTTGCCTGTTGATAATGCGCTTCAATTCTTTCTGCCATTTTTTGGTTAAAAACCCAAGAAGCTTTAGAGCGGTCACCCTTGTATTGTGCATATGTAGTCGTAGGATATTGGGCTAAAGAATCCTTTCTCCAGATATCCATCAGCACGCCACTTTCCAATGCAATAGGCTTCAGAACAGGTGATGCGCTATCCACTCTCCTTTTATATGCCTGCTCTATATAATCGGCCAGAAAATTTACCAGGCGTGCTGTCGCATCAAAATGCCCTCTGCCAGCGTCGCCATAAAAAGTAATCGGTGTGCTGTTTGGATTTTTCATCAAATAGTTAAATCCAGGGGTCCTTCGATCTTCCCAGAACTCATATTCACCCATGATCATGATACCCGGTATCCCCTTAATATTACGATCACCCCAATCGATATTCGGTCGGCCCGATCCAGTTAGACCTGTTGTAGGGGCATCACCTTTCAATGAAATAAGCGCTAAAGTCCTTTCGGGGTTTGCCAGGGCAAAATTCCAAGGGAAGGTGGCCATTGCAGAATGTCCCATTGGGATAATAGGTACATTCTCCAGTTCCTTATATCCCGATTTCGCGCCTAAGTCCACCAGTATCTGCTGCAAGATCCCATTGGCAAACGCAGGGTCTTCATAATTAATAGTAATTTGATTGGTCAGCCAAATTTCTGCAATACCCAACTTACTGAGCTTTTTACGGAAGCTTGTATTTTCCAATATGCCCTCTTCCGTCATATTATGCTGAACCAATATAAAAGCATTTACCTTTTCACAATCCTCCGGTATCCATAAAAAAGCCTCGGTATAGGCGATGGGATTGCCATCGGGATATTTTACGGGTACCGACCACTGCCACACTGGTTGTGCAAGCGCGGTATATCCGCTACACAGCATTTGTAAGCCAAGCAACAGTAAGGCTATTTTCTTGAGATGACACTTCATTATTTTAGAGATAAGATAGTATAATCCCGTGTTTGGATAGTTATCGTCTTCCCGCTTGGCGTTGTAAGCACAACAGGGTGATCGCAGCTGAAATAGTATTTACCCTGTTCATAATGTAAGACAGCATTGCTGGCCTGATTTGCGGAAATCGTAAAGCCTTTGGCTGCTAACAATTTTCCATTGCCTAAAAATAAGGTAAAGTTATTTCCCTCTTCACTAATCACCGCATAGGTTCCATTTACGCGCATATCCTTATACACCACCTCTTCCTCTTTTGCCGACGAGAAAATGTGATCGTTCCTTCCCGACTTATTTTTCACAATCAAGCCCACGAAATCCGGGGACGTATTATCCACAGCAAACGATTCGATAGAAAGAATCGATTTTCCTTCTTTTTCGGTTGACGGTTCGAATATTGAAACAAAAGGATGGTTCCAAGCTTCACCATACTGCCTTGCCGCTATTGTTAAAAAGGGTGCGTTTTTTAAATCATAAGGAAAGCCCTCATTGGAGCGGAAGGATTTCACTGGCGGAGCCTTGATGGCGAATACTTCCCGCCCTTCATATCCTTTCATCCAAAGGTTCATGTATACATGGTTTCCATTTCCTTGTGTCATTTTCCATACTGCCTGATAGTCTTTATCCGTTTTTACAGAACGCTTGTCCCACATATAATCCAAGGCAAAAAGATGTCCACCAGCAAAAGCCATTTCCTCGCTCGGCTCCAATGGTAAATCGTGACCGGAAGGGTCCTTTATCAATAGCTCCTCACCGAGGTTATGGTAGAAATAATCATGGAACTTATCGCCAGCACGTTGTTTCTTAGATCGGAAAATATCCACGTAATAACCCGTTGAGGCGCCTGTATTAACAATACTCAGCAAACGGTTTTGGTCACTTCGGCTCTCCGGCTCCAAGAAATACACATCAGTATAAGTGATTCCCGGAAAATAACCCTCTTTTTTTCCGGCAGCCGGATAATTTGCCAGTAGGTCAAAAGGATGATTGCTCAACATCTCGGGGTATTTCGAAATTCCGTCCACCATCACGGTATTATGGGCCGGAAACTGCGAATAGTATTCCAGGTAAGGCTTCTCAAAATAGGTAGATCCAATTCCCGATTCAGCCCCCAACACATAGCCTTTTCCATATAACTCCATCGCTACCCCATTCGAATGTGCATGATTGCCATAAGATGCATACTGGGATATCATCATACCATTTTCCTTGCTATCATACTTGGAGCGCTGCACAAACCAGCTAACATTCGGTGCGTAGAATGTAGGTGTCATGAAGTCCTTCATCTTGGCCGGTGCAATATCCTTATCCAGCACCAATGGTTTATTCGTGAAAAACGATTGAATATCAATAGGTACACTTTTCGTTTCGTCTGTTACCCGCACCTCTCCAACAAAGCGCTTATACATCCCTGTAAAAAGTGTTTCCCCCTCCCTGTCGGCATACTTCTGGCTCAGTTTTACCATATCGGCAATGGGAGAAGAATTTATAGTGCCGTAATAAGAATCGCCAAATGCTGTTGTCAGCTCATTTGGAAACAAGTATTGAGGAAGAACAGCAACTGCCTTTTTCATAATCGGTGCATAGGGCAATAAATTCTGGTTAAAGGTGTCATCATAGCGGTGAATAAATTCCATAAACAAGCCGGTAACACTTTGCGCATAGCCCGGACTTTCGTTCCAGATCCCTGTCTCCTTATCATAACCGTAGTCCATCAATTTCACAAGCGCCCATTGTCTCGCCGATGTTTTGTTCAGAATACAATCCAGGTAGTAATTACGCCCTTTTCCGTCGGTATAGTCGTTATCATCCCCCAACACCATCACCACGGGAAGCATAAGACTGGCTTGGTGCAAGTTCCAATTGTTGTGCGGTACACCATGCTTGATGGTCAGGTCAATCCACTTTTTAAAGGCCTGTTCATACACCGCCAACTTATCTTCATGCCTTGCTTTCACATAGGCATACAAAAAATCATAATAAATAGCCAACTCAGGAAGGATCTTCTCTTGAATCACTTCAAATGTACTCATGCCAACCAAGGTCTGTGCATGGCCATTTCCCTCATCGATGGGCTCTTTCATATAGTACATGCCCGTCATGTAAGTATCAAACACCCCGAAAGCCAGTTCGGCATACTTTTCTTCTCCGGTCAACCAAAAAAGAAAAGCCGCGTCCCTTCCCAGTCCGATAATCTCATTATTCACACTTTCAATGTTTGCCCCCGATACTGCCGCCTGATCCACCCACTCCAAAGGAGATTCCGGTTTTGCTGTGTTGAGAAAGAATACCCCCATTGTATCGTCCATATAAGGAACAATGTCTTCCAGTTTAGGCCGCTTTATAGCCGAGCTAAGCCCACGCGTACTGCCAAACCTAACAGTGGGAACAGGTGCATTACCCTTTGCTCCCGCGTACAGACCGCCGTTTATATAAACCTGATCCGCATGGCTCTTCCAATACATCATCAGCCGGGATAGCAACCAATCAGGTTGCTCTTTTGCTTTTTTCAGGTAAGGATCGATTCGCAAGACCAAGCCCTCTTTCACCTCTTTTGCCCATTTTTCCTTCTCAATCTTCTGTTTTAGTGCGGCCTTCCCTTTTGGGGTGGTAAGCAAGCGCGGATGCTCCTTTGACAAGTTCATTGGAAGTGGTATTTGCTGGCTGTATAGCAAATTACCTGTAAACAAGGCTAAAAAAGTGATCACTAATATTCCCTTCTTATGTTTCATTATCCATATACTTTACTAGATTTTTACCATCCATTTTAATCTAATTGTCCATTTTTTAACGGTTTATACTTTTTCTTATCCGATTCTTTCGCTGGCGTCATATAAAAAGCTGCACCACCACTGGCTTTCAACAAGAGCTGCGCAGCTGTAGTGGAGTCTACCAAAAAGCGATTCACCGCCACCTTCGTTTTCGTTTGCACCCGATCGTCATCCGTATAACTGGTCAACACATATTGCTGGTCCTTTTCCAGAAAGTTTAACACTAGATCTAACTTCCGGCGATCATTATTGGTGATCGCTCCAACAAACCAGTCTTCCCCGCTGCGACGGGCCGTTACGATATACTGGCCAATCTCGCCTTGCAATACGCGCGTATCGTCCCAAACGGTTTTCACCTTATCAAAAAATTCGATCTCCGGTTCTCCATTATAATGCGACGGATTATCATACCAATACAAGAATTGAAGCGGACTGTAATATACTACCGACAGAGCTAGTTGATGGGCGTGTGTGGTTTTAATACGGTTATTGTAATAGCAGATCGTATAATCTCCGGCCCCTGCCAAAAAACGCGTAAAAGGCAAGATGGTATTATGGGTAGCATCCGGCATTTCTTCGTTCCCACGAATACCTTCCTGTGACAGCAAGTTGGGGTAGGTGCGACTAAATCCTGTGGGCCGGTATTCATCGTGAATATCTACCAGCAATTGATACTGTGCTGCCTTCTTCACTGCCTTATGCAACCAATCCGACCACCGGTTCGACCCGATCTGTACAAAACCAAATTTGACACCCTTTATCCCCCATTTCTGATAAAGGCCAAACAGTTCATCCAGGTCTTCAAGCAAGGCCCGTTGGTTGACATACACAAAAATGCCAATACCTTTTTGCGCCGCATAATCGATTAATCCCTGCATATCGATATCCCTATTCTCCGCCACCCGATTAGCTTTAGAGGCAATCTTCATCTCCGGCCCATACCAACCTGCATCCAAGTGTACATATTGCAGGTTGTGAACAGCAGCGAAATCAACACAAGCCTTTGCCTCGGCTGTCGACAAGCCCGAACGAATAGCTTTACCTGGCTTTATCCAAGCCGTATCCTTAATCGCATTCGGATCGTTTAAATTCAACACTAGATCATTGTGCTCAATCAATTTCCCCGGTTCTTCTGCCACCATAATGACACGCCATGAGCTTGAAAAAGGACTAACAGCATCCACGGCTCCATATAAAGAAGCGCGCAAGGTATTGACCTCACTCAGCTTAAATTTCGTACGTGCATAGTTTACCATTTGCGCCTCCAGCAACGCAACGTAGAGTCCGTTCTTCAATGCTAAGGTCAGCGGCCGTTCGCTTTCATCTGCCCATTCGGCCAATGGTTGCAGCGCATATGGCCCCTGTGCCCAACGTTCATAATAAGCCTTCGTGCCTTCTGCAAAAGAAAAAGAAGTCTGCTCTCCCGTAATGTGCAAAAACAATCCGTTCGCACTTTCCGGAAAGAAATATTTGAATGCTACCCCTTCATCATATGCCCTCACAACGAAATCCATCTCATAACTTCTCCGTTTATCATAACTGGTACCATGCTGACCTTCTGTATGCTCCTCTCCTTCTCCAAATTTGACAAAACGTAATGTCAGTTCATTATAATGGTCGCTGATGTTGCTTCGCTCCCCATAGACTGGTTTCCATTCTGCCCGGATCTGCTTGCTTTGCTTCTCTTTGAAATCGAGGTTTTCACACCATAAGGTACTGGTGTCGTTCTCAATACCTAAGGCCGACTCAAATAGTTGGTTTTCTATCAAGATGCCTAATTCAGACTCCCCCACTACAGGTTTATTTTGATAGTTAAGTGAATAGTACAACTGTTTTTTACCATTCGTCAGTTGTTTTTGATAGACCTTCATCTCATAACGCTGGTCGGGCGATCGTATGTTCCATTCTTTGATAATTGTATTTTGACTGGCAAAAGCGCATACGGTATGGAGCCAAATCGCTAAAAAGAGAAAAATATGAAGTTTGGTTCGCATCGGTTTTAATTAGTGTTTATAAAATTTGTATTCGTCTTTATTCTTTCATTTATCTTGATCCTGCTCTTCGATAAGGTGATTCATAGGGCTACTCCACCCTAAACTAATCAAAATCTGCATCATCTTAATAGCTTTCATCTTAATACCTGTATTTACTGTTTTTCAGACGTAACAGCGCCTCTATATAGTAATAATCAGCATAATTAATGGAAGCATCTACTTCGCTGTTATTCGGCTTGTGGCCTGTTACATGTTTGAGAAAAGCAGTATTTGCCTCCGCACTTTGGTACTTAGCCGACAAGGATACCAACATATTAACCGCCTTTCTGTAGTAGTTGGCTGCCTTTTCCTTGTCTTTTACCAAACCCGATAGCTCAATCAATGCCGAGGCTGTTACGGCCGCTGCCGAAGCATCTTTCGGCGCATTCGGAATAGCGGGATCATCAAAATCCCAATAAGGCACCTGATCTTCCGGTAACCGCGCTAAGTATACGTCTGTCACCTTTTGGGCGAAATCAAGAAACTCCGCTTTCCCAGTTTCGCGATAGCACATCGTATAACCATAGATCGCCCATGATTGTCCGCGTGCCCACATGGAACTATCCGAATAACCCTGATGGGTAAGCCCCTTTATCTTCTCGCCTGTTTTTCGATCATAGATGACCGCATGGTAGGCGGTGTAATCAGGCCTAAAATGATTTTTCATGGTCTTTTCCGCATGGCTAAGGGCAATATCATATAGCTTCTTGCTACCCCCATTTTTAGATGCCCAGAACAGGAGTTCAAGGTTAATCATGTTATCAATAATTGTATTGTGCTGCGGCCATTCCATATGGGGTACTGCGCGCGGCCAAGATAGAATAGTTCCCACTTTTGGGTTATATAAAGTAGCCAAGGTATCTGCTGTAGCTAATATAATCTTCTTGTAAGCTTTATTTCCTGTTAACTTGTAACCATTTCCAAAACTATTAAAAACTTGAAAACCCAGATCATGGTCTATAGCAGGCTCTTGCGACAAAGGCGTGAGCTCCTTGGAGAAGCGATCAGCAGCCTCCTTAAGAACATCATCTCCACTAGCCTGATAGGCGTACCAAAGCGTGCCCGCCCAAAAACCACTGGTCCAATCTTTATAATTTACCAGATTCCATTTTCCACTGGCATCCGTAATGTTCCGCGGAATATTGGGGGTATCGAGCGGTAAATTAGCCAATGTGTGCTTCGCCTTACTTACGCAGTAATCAATATCTTTTTGCGGATCATACTTATTAATACCTTTCTGATTTTTACAAGCAAGTAAGGCTATACTCCAAAGCACCGTACAAATTATCCATCGCATCTTCATAAAATTTAAAAATATTGCCCCTTCCCGATTGGGAAGGGAGCAACATTAACCAACATTTAAACTAAACCAATCTGTTATCCAATTTTCTATTAAAATCACCCAATACCCCTGTGTATTACCATCCGGGATTCTGCTTTAGGTTGGGATTTAACTGCATTTCCTGATTCGGTATTGGCAATAAATAATTTTTTTCGTTCCACTGCCTCGCTGTTTCAAGCGTAAATATGCCGTTCTCAATTCTATTTGAAATAGCAGGGTACCTTGTTTGCCATTCTGTACCCGTCCAGGTAATGCCCTGTAGCGGTTTTGGTAATTCCACCTCCGCAGTTTTCCAACGTTTGAGGTCGTCTACCCTAAAACCTTCCATAAATAATTCTATGGTGCGCTCCCTTCTAATTTCGGCACGAAGACCCAGTCCGTTACCATTTACAAAACTGTTACTCAGTTTCGGCATCTCCTTGTTTACCCTTTGTCTCACCAAGTTTAAGCTTTTATCCAGATCAGCATCCGAAAGGGCTTCGTTTCTTTCATATACCGCCTCTGCATAATTAAGCAACACCTCGGCGTAACGAATTACCGGGTAATCATAACCCTCCGCATTATCATCAACACGCCGCTCAGTAGCCCATTTCTGGCTGCCATAGCCCGTTCCGATAGCCCCATTATGTTTACCCCTCGAGTTGGCCATATCTGCTGCATCACTCAACCAGTTTACTCTACTTGAAGGTGCTTCATTATCCCAATAATAGTTGCCATCTATCATGAGCATATAGCGCATCCGATTATCCCGGGCGGTATATTCCGACCGGGTAGTGGCATATCCATTAAAACCAGACTGCGCATGATCTATCGGCAAGCCATTGGCCATCAAAAACATATCGGTAAACTTCTTCGTCACCTGCATACCCAAATAGGTATGCGTTACGTTATACCGTATCTGTCGCGCATCCGAACTATATCGATTGGTTAAAATATACTCCTTATTGGTAGCCTTTGTTAGATTTGCCGGGTTCGATTGTTGGTCTTCCAGTATAAATAGATACTTTTGGGCGGAGTCTCCCAATACTGCCGGTGCAAACAACTGATACTGGCCACTTTCAATTACCGCATTACTGTTTTCAATTGCTTTATCGAGTAATCCATTATAGCGTGCAGCGTCCCCACTCCTGAATTTCTGCCATGTTCCCTCATACAGTGCCACCCGGCCTAAAAATGCCTGGGCGGCGCCCTTACTCACCCTGCCCTTATTAGCAGCTCCTATTTCACTTTCCGTTGGAAGTGCGGCCACCGCCTCTTCCAGATCACGAATAATAAAGTCGACAACCTCTAATCGGGTATTTTGGGTACCCTGCAACTCGGGGGCTTCTGTACTAAGTGGTTTATCGAATAGCTGTACCTCGCCATATAATTGTAGCAGATCAAAGTACACATAGGCCCTAAAGAATTTGGCTTCTCCCACATAGGCAGCAATCTCACCCGCGTTACCGTAGTTAGCCGCCTTATCCAAAAAATAATTGATCGCCCGGATACGTTTGTATGCATCCGAATAATTGTTGTCACTAGCGGTGTTGGTATTACTGCCATTACTGTAGGGATTTCTGTCGTTGGCAGCAACCAGATCACCTCTTATTTCTGCATGCGGCGCATCTACCACTCCGATCTGGTTGAATGTGCGCATATAGGTATAGAATTCATTGGCCGCCAGCTCAAATTGATCTGCAGTCTTCCAATAATCCACATCCGATATTTCATTGATAGGCTCCAGATCGAGCATCTTATTGCATCCGGTGAGTGCCAGTCCGGCCAGAAGCCCGGAAAAGCAAATAATATTCTTATAAATCGTTCTCATAATTCTATCTGATTGATTAGAGCGTTAGGTTAATTCCAAAAGTGTAGAAGCGGTAGAAAGGAAAGCGCTGACTAACGGTATGCACATTGTT
Organism: Pseudosphingobacterium sp.; assembly: GCA_035565175.1. Taxonomy (GTDB): domain Bacteria; phylum Bacteroidota; class Bacteroidia; order Sphingobacteriales; family Sphingobacteriaceae; genus Olivibacter. The sequence goes on along the minus strand of DATMSZ010000048.1, from coordinate 23,495 downwards.
GTTATCGCTATCGCCCTCATTGCTAACAGATCGCGGTGCTTCCGGATCCCAACCATCGCGGATTTTACTGATTTCCCAAAGATCATTTCCTGAAAAGTAGATGCGAAGCCTTTCGATGTGCAGTTTGTCGGTCACCGTTTTTGGTAAGGTATAACCAAACACCAAGTTTTTTAACCTCAAATAAGCACCATTTTCCTGAACGAAATCAGAAGGGAAATAGTTGTAGTTATTAATATTACCCGTGCTTGATATGCGTGGATATTCTGCATCTGTACGTTCCGGTGTCCACCATTTATTATAATAGGCTTCATTCTGTGCCTGATACACAATTGCGCCGGGTATCCGCCAGTTTCCTGTTCGCAGGATTGCTCTCTTCCCCACGCCCTGAAAAATGAAATTCATATCAAAGCCCTTCCAGTCAAACCCGCCGGTAACTGCAAAAGAATAACGAGGATCATCCGTTCCTAAGAAAACGGCATCATCTGGAAAGGTAATCTTACCATCGCCATTCACATCCTTAAACATATTATCACCTAATTGCAGGCCATTGTTTCTACCGGTGCCCTGTGGAAGCACGTTAGAACCCGCTTTATAGGCTGCGATATAACTATCCAATTGTTGTTGCGTTTGGATGCGGCCATCATATACCAAACCGAAATAAGAATTTATGGGATATCCCTCCACGGCGCTATTGAATCCCTGATTGGCCGACTGGATAAGTTTCTGTCCGCCAAAGTTCACCAACTCGTTCTTCGCATCCGAAATATTACCACCGATACGGTAGTTCACATTCCCGATTTTATCGCGCCAGTTTAAGCTCAGCTCCCAGCCATTTGTTTTTAACTCTCCGTTGTTTCCCTGTGGAGCCGTTGCACCCAATACGGCGGGAAATGTACGTGCCAATAGCATGTTCTTATTGCGCTTCACAAAATAATCGGCACTTCCAGACAAGCGATTATTCAAAAAAGCAAAATCAAGCCCCACGTTTGTTGTCTCCAGCTGTTCCCATGTACGGTCGTAGGCTACCAGGTTCTGTGGCGACAATCTCACCACAGGGCTTGTGCCAATAATCGGAAATCCACTTGAAGAAGGCCCCGTTGAATAATCTAGGCGCATATATTCATAGTAATCGTACAAACCAATACCACTTTGATTACCAACCGCACCCCAAGAGGCCCTTATTTTCAAATCATTTAAAAAATCGGCATCCTTCAAGAAATTTTCATCCTTTATTCTCCAAGCGGCTGAAGCACCACCGAACAGTTTCCATCGATCCTGTGCCCGGAATCTGGAGGATCCATCATAACGGCCATTCACTTCCAGTAAATAGCGGCCTTTATAGCTATAATTCAATCGACCGAAATAACCTGCCAGCGCATTATGTCCCTGCGTTTCTGCTACCGACTTTGTGGTAGGATCACCAAAACTGTTACTTAACGATGGAGGAACACCATCGAGCACGTCCAATGTTCTACCAAGAAAGCGATTAAAGTCATTTCTTTCATACTGCACACCGCCCATCACTTTGAAGTCGTGATCCTTATCGAATAGTCTCTGATATTGTAGGTAAACATTTCCGGTATAATAATTTTCACGACGTGCCCCGCGCTGATAGAAGTTTCGGTTTGTACCGGTAGACGTAAGCGCAATGGGAGGCGCTGTTTCGAGGTAATCATAATAATTAACCAAGTTTTCCTGCACCCGATTGTCGCGATTATAAAAGTAATAACCTACCGCTGCATTTGCACTGAGGTGCTCATTGAATTGGTAAGACAAATTGAAATTCGTATTGATGCGTGTATGGAGCTCCTTATTGTCGCCTCCATATTCCGCAATATTATTAACCGCCACATTACCAATGCCCGATCCCCAGATGTACGGCTTTCCATTAATGGTACTAGTAGGCATTCCCGGCTGCACGCCATTATTAAGTAAACCACCTAAACCGCTCGGTTGTACAATATCATTGCGTTCCAGCGAAATATTACTTTGTAATTTAAATTTATCGGTGATTTGATAATCGTGCGACAGCCTAAGGTTATAGCGTTTATTGTTATTATTTCCATACTGCAACAGGCTTCCGTCATTTAGGTAACCCAAGGAAATACGGTATCCCGATTTTTCACCTTTACCACTTATACTCAGTTGATGTTCCTGGCTCGTTGCATTTCCCCATAAGACATCCTGCATGGTACCGTCGAAGAACATGAAGTCGCGTACATCCGTAAAACCTAGAAAACCCTGATCGATGTATTGTTGCCGCGTTAAATAGTTTAAACCATTCTGTTTCGCATAAATAGAAGCCCTTGCCAAATTTATCCACAGATCTTCTGCCCCAAAACCATCCGATAAGCGAGCCTCTTCAATCATGGGCCCCCAACCATTTACATCCACCAGTTTCGGTAACAGTCCAACACTCTTAATAGATAAAGACCCATTATATTGAATAACGGGTTTACCCGCCGTTGCCCGCTTCGTAGTAATCAATACTACACCGCCGGCTGCGCGTGCACCGTAAATAGAGGCTGCTGCTGCATCCTTTAAAAAGGAAATGTTTTCAATATCGTTTGGATTAACAGAATTAAGTGCACTTACCCCAGGGATAGGCACTCCGTCTATAATCACCAGCGCTTCCGTACCATTCACCGAGGTTGCTCCCCGCATTTGAAAGTTCCAGCTTTCGCGGCCCGGTTGCGCCGAACTACGTGTAACGGTTACCCCTGCAACCTGCCCCTGCAATGCAGCCAAGGGGTTTGACACCGGGCCGCGGTCTTGAAACGTTTCTTTACTCACCGTTCCCACGGCTCCTGTTAAAGAACCTCTCCGTTGGGTTCCATAACCTACCACCACCACTTCATCCAGGGCCTGCAGATCGGCCTGAAGCGCTATTACTAGCCGCTCGCCGGCCTTCATCGTTACCTCCTTCGAGATGTAACCCGTATAAGAAATCTGCAATATTGCGCCCGCTTCGGCCTGTAAACTAAAGGTTCCTTTGGCGTCTGTTGAAGTACCCTTTGCCGTTCCCTTTATTTTAACAGAAACACCTGGTAGAGGTTCTTGATTAGCAGCATCTACTACCTGCCCTGTTAAGGTACCCTGTGCATACGAGACCAGGAAGGTCATCATTGATAAGAGCATGATGAGGGTCGTGCTCTTTTTCCAAAAATCAGTTAAATAGTTCATTTTATTTTTATTGGTTAGATTGGTGATTATTAGCAAATTATACAACTACACCTATCATGGATATTCAATATGTTATCCTTGTGGATGGTGAAAGATTTGCTTTCTTTCTTTGGAACAGTAATTTGTAGTACGTTCATCATTCGTTGGTTAGCGTTTGTAAAATAGGTTAAGGAAAAAGCGTTAGCGTCATTTTCCATTGCGAAATTGGCCATTTAAACTGGCAGCGTAGGGTACAAATCCGTAAATAAGGAGGTCATTTTCGACTAAAAAAGCGACTTCTGCGCTTCTATACCTGTTTACCTAAAAAATTTGGTTTAGGGGCCTTTGTATTTTCATTTAGTGGCCAATATTATTTAAAAGCAATAAATCGATAAAAAATTTTACATTTACCGTGCTAAGAAACATTCCGAATAAGTACTATTACGTGTAACCAGCCTAATGAGAAAACTTTTTATCGCGCTAAGTTATTTATGTTATTTTCTATCCGTCCATGCCGAGGAAACAGCCAATATCAGTTACTTAGATATTGAACGTGGTCTATCAAACAATCAGGTAAGAAGCATTGCGCAAGACCATCAGGGTTTTATGTGGTTTGCTACAAAAGACGGGTTAAATCAATATGATGGTTATACGTTCAATGTTTTCAGAAAAAAAGTAGGCGACTCCCTATCCCTTGTACATGATGTCTTAACCGACATTGCCAATGATAGCGAGCATAACATTTGGGCAGCCACCCGCCAGGGTGTGAGTATTTATAGCCCTACCATGGGTACTTTTTGTACGGCCGCCTACCTTCCATACAAAAGCAAAAAAAGCCAGCCATTACGAGAGGTTATCCGAAGCGTCGAAGCCGATCAGCGAGGCAATATGCTCATCGCCTCTGAGGGTTTAGGCCTCTTATATGCTCGAAAAGGGGAATCTACTGCCCTGCAAATTCCATTGGTAGTGGGGAATAAAGCACACCTTTCTTACGGTGTCCCCTGTCTCACCGTTACGCCGAAAGGCGATGTATGGGTATTTGTGCAAAAGATAGGCCTATGTAAACTTCGATACGAAACCATGTCGCTCGAACTGGTAAATGAAGAGATCAAATTGGCTGTTAGCATGGAAGCAGATAGCCAGCACCTTTATATTGGAAGCTATCAAGGATTGTTGAAGTTCCATATTGCCAGCCAAAAGATGGAAAACATTTTACTGAACCAATCTCATCGCGGTGTTCTTACGGTAAACTGCTTAACCTGGCGAGCACCAACCGAGCTTTGGATAGGAACAGCAGAAGATGGCCTCTTTACATACCATACAAACGAGCGGCAGGCCACCAGCTTCCTGTTACCGAACAAAAAGAATTTTTCTGATTACGGCTACATCTATGCGCTATATAAGGACCGTGATAGTAGGATCTGGATAGGCACCTCTATCAGCGGCTTGTTGATTATGGATCCCAACAAGAAAAAGTTCCAAACAATTGTTCCAACACAAACGGCAACAGATAAATCGGGGCGTCTTGCTATTTCTGCATTTATGGAAGATAAGCAGCACAACCTATATGTGGGCACCGAAAATGCAGGCCTTTATGTATGGCGCGCAGACAAAGGATTCTATAATCATTTTCGCCATGAAGAAAAGAATCCTCACTCCTTGTCGAGTAATTCCATTACCTCTATCCTGCACGACCGGCATCAATCTACCTGGATAGCTACCTTCAATGCGGGCATCAACAAATATGACCCCTCACGCGGAAGCTTTCAGCGCTATCGCTGTATCAACCCCTTAAGCGGCATAGAAAACAAGGTTGTCCGGCATTTATACTTAGATAAAAATCAACACTTATGGGCGGCGGCACTTCGGCAGGGAACCCTCATGGGAGGTCTCTATAAATTTGATTACCCAAGCGATAAATTCATTTTATTTGACGACCGCCTGAGTGACTTTTTCTCCATCACGGAAGATCGCAAAGGAAACCTGTGGGGCGGTAGTTTAACCGAGCTGATCAAAATCGACACAGTAAATAAAAAGCATCGTTTTTTCCCCATAAATTATACCGTTACCAGCATCTATGAGGACAAGGCCGGTCACTTCTGGATTGGTACCGAGGGGGGCGGTTTATTTCAGTTTGACCGTGAAAAATTCGCGATTACAAAACGGTATACCACCGAGAACGGGCTCTGCAATAATGCCGTATTATCTATTCTAGAAGATCCTGAAGGACTCTTGTGGATCAGTACCTATAATGGCCTTATGAAATTCGACCCCAAAAGCGAAAAGTTTCTATATTATTACCAAAGTGATGGTTTACAGGGAAACCAGTTTCAGCTGTGCGCTGCCACCCAATTATCATCGGGGGCCCTTGTTTTTGGCGGCATCAAGGGCTTTAATTTATTCTATCCCTCCGAAATAACACTTTCAAAAACCAGTCCCCCACTTCTCTTCACCAGCCTAAGTGTTGATGGTCGCCCCTATCCTTTCATGAAGGACAATATAATTTTGCCCTACAATAAAGCCTCGCTGACCTTTCAGTTTGCGGCATTAGAATATTCAGCACCCGATAAGATTCGGTACGCGTATTTTATGGAGGGTTGGGATAAACATTGGAACGATGCCGGTAACAACCGCACCGTCAACTATAACCGGATGCCCGAAGGTTCATACACGCTACGTATCCGGAGCACCAATAGCGAGGGTGTCTGGATGAAGGGCGATACGCAGCTACAGCTAACCATCTTACCACCATGGTACCGAACCTGGTGGGCCTATTTGCTCTATATTGCCCTCGGCCTCCTTTTACTGTATAGTTATATACGCTATCGCACCAAGCAGACCCGTCTGCAATATGAAGTAAAAGTTTCAAAGTTAGAAGCCCTTCGTAAAAAGGCCGAGTACGATGCCGAAGTAATACGGCATGAAAAAGACCTTATTGCATTTAATCAGGAACGTTTGATCAATGAGAAAGAAAAAGAGCTCAATGAAAAGAGGATTTCCTTTTTCACCAATATTTCGCATGAGTTCCGCACGCCATTAACCCTCATCATTAACCCGATCAAAGAGCTATTGAACAAAATAACGGTAGCCGATATAGCGGATGATTTGCGTGTTGTTTACCGTAGTGCCCGCCGTATGCTGAGCCTGGTTGATCAGCTATTGTTATTTAGGAAAGTAGAAGCCGGTCATGATGAGCTCAACCTCAGCAGGTTCAATTTTCATGATCTTTGCAAAGAAGTATATTCCTACTTTATCCAGCAGGCCCACAGCAAGAATACCATCTACATTTTTGATTGCCCTAACAATGAATTACATCTTATTGGTGACCGCGAAAAGCTCGAAATAGTCCTGTTCAATCTCGTTTCCAATGCGTTAAAATATACGCCAGAACGAGGAACTGTTCACTTCAAAGTAATCGACGACGCTTCCCATGTACATGTTGAAGTAAGTGATACTGGTTATGGTATAGCAGCTCATGAAGGCGAAAAATTGTTCGAACGTTTTTATCAGGCAAAACCGGGCGATCGTGCTGTTAAACCAGGATTTGGTATCGGTCTTTATCTTGCCAAACAGTTTACATTGCTGCATGCAGGCGATTTACACTACAGCAGTACTGTAGGCAAGGGTACCACTTTTACGCTCGAATTATTTAAAGAAAATCCGCAGTTTTCCCAGCATCGATTGCAAGAGACTATGCCACAGGCCTCTATTTTATTAGACGAAGCCATGCCGCAGGAAGCAAGCGAAAAAAAGGTCAAAAACAGCTTAACGAAACCCTTAAAAGAGGAACTGATCACCGATAGAAAGTCGCTTCTCATTGTAGACGATGATGCCGATATACGGAGCTATATCAACAATATATTTGAAAACCACTACATTGTTTATGAAGCCGAAAATGGTGAAGCAGGCTTGCAGGATGCCCATGAAAAGCTGCCCGATCTCATTATCACCGATTATAAGATGGGTGATTTAGATGGCATCACCTTTTGTCAGCAAATAAAGAACGAAGCTACGCTCGCTAACATCCCCGTTATTTTATTAACCGCCAGCGCCGGCAAAGATGTTCAATTGAGAAGCCTGGATAGTGGTGCAGATGATTTTATCACCAAACCATTCGAGAAAGATTATTTGATAGCCCGTGTGGCCAATCTCTTACAGAATCGAAATTACCTACAGAACTATTTTTACAATGAGATCACCCTGCAATCCAACACGATTGTGGTATCGGCAGAGTACGAAAAATTTCTATCTAAATGTATTGAGATTGTAGAAAAACACTTAACCGATTCAGATTTTGGTATCCAGGCCTTGGCCCATGAAATTGGCATGAGTCACTCTAATTTATACAAACGTGTGAAATCCATTTCCGGGCAATCGGTCAGTGCTTTTATCCGTTATATCCGACTACGGCGTGCGGCGCAGTTACTGATTGATACCGATTGCAATGTTACCGAAGCCGCCTTTCAAGCCGGATTTAACGATCCGAAATATTTTGGTAAACAATTTACCAAAATATTTCATGTGTCACCGTCAGAATTCATTAAAAAGCACCGCAGGTCTTTCAACAACCGCTTTAAATTGTTGGATGATAAATAAAGAAATTTCCCATCCAGCTGCCTTGGCAAGGCAGATTTTATAAAAGACAGTCTAACCGACTTCTCCTCTCTCCTTGAAGAGAAGAGAATTTTTCTGCCGTGTAAACTAATAGCTCACCTCTAAAACAGCCCCCTTAGCTGCATTTGTCACCAAGGCTCGGTATTGCTGTAGCCACTTAGATTTTAAGGTTTTTATTTTTGGAACAAAGCTTTTTTTGCGCTTCAGAATTTCCTCATCACTAAGCTTCACGGCAAGTATATGATTGTCTACATCTATGCGTATTTCATCACCATTTTCCAATAGGGCGATCATTCCGCCTTCGGCAGCTTCTGGAGAAACATGCCCTATAGAAATTCCCCGGGTGGCACCGCTGAATCTACCATCTGTAATCAAGGCAACCGAACTTCCCATTCCCATACCCATGATCAAGCTGGTAGGGCTTAACATTTCTTGCATACCCGGACCACCTTTTGGACCTTCATACCGTATAACAACTACATCACCAGCTTTAACCTCTCCTGCAAGAATACCCGTGATCGCTTCAGACTGTCCGTCAAAACATACGGCGGTTCCTGTGAATACTCTTTCTCCAGTTAATCCGGCAGATTTTATAACAGCACCCTGTTCTGCCAAGTTTCCATAAAGAATGGCCAGCCCCCCCACCTTGCTATAGGGGTTATCAATCGATCGAATGACATTTTTGTCTTTGATTTCTGCGTCAGCAATTCGTTCAAACAAGGTCTCTCCTGTAATTGTAAGATTGTTAACCAAGGTTTCATTACCTCTTCTGTTCATCTCTTTCATCACGGCATTGACACCACCTGCCCGGTTAATATCCTCCATATGAATCGTACTCAAGCTGGGAGAAATCTTCGCGATATGAGATACTTTTTTCGAAATGCTGTTGATGTCGCTCAATTGAAAATTGATGCCTGCTTCATGTGCAATGGCCAACATGTGCAGCACAGTGTTTGTGCTACCACCCATGGCCATGTCTACTGCAAAGGCATTTTTTATAGCATTTTCATTTAAGATATTTTTTAATTTGAATATTTCTGCCGCTTTTTCATCTTTAGCGATTTCGCAAATTCTTCTTGCAGCGTTACGGTAGAGCACTTCGCGTTCTTCTGTTTGCGCCAATATGGTACCGTTGCCGGATAAGGCTATTCCCATCGCCTCCATTAAGGTATTCATAGAATTGGCCGTGAACATCCCTGAACAGCTGCCACCACTCGGACAAGCATTGCATTCGATGTGTTTTAGTTCATCCTCACTTATTTTGCCCGCTTCATATTTTCCAACCGCTTCAAATGCAGTGGCCAGATCAATAGGTGTCCCATCTTTGGTATGGCCTTTTGCCATTGGTCCACCACTGACGAACACAGTAGGAACATCAACACGAAGGGCGCCCATAATCATTCCAGGAACAATTTTGTCGCAATTTGGAATAGCTATCATTGCATCAAGTTTATGGGCGTTCATAACCGTCTCGATAGAATTGGCTATAAGCTCCCTACTTGGCAAGGAATATAACATGCCATCATGTCCCATAGCAATTCCGTCATCAACACCTATGGTGTTGAACTCGAAGGGCACACAACCGTTGGCCTTTATTTCATCTTTAATGATCTCAGCGACTTTATTCAGAAAGAAATGACCAGGAATAATTTCTATAAAAGAATTGGCCACTCCTATAAATGGTTTGTTGAAATCGCCGTCCGTCAATCCTGTGGCACGGAACAGGGCTCTATGTGGGCTACGTTGATGCCCCTTTTTTACTTCATCACTTCTCATTATACAACTATTTAGCTATTCGATTTTAATCTGCTTAGTGTTTCTGGCGATATATTCAGGTATGCTGCAAGATTGGCATTGGAAAGTCGCTGTACAAGATCCGGATTGTTTTGAAGTAAACTCCGGTAACGCCCGGCAGCATTTTGGGTAAGGAGACTACTGAGTTTTCTGTTTACAACGGTCAGGCCATATTCTAAGATGTATATGTATAATTTATTCCATTCTGGAATCTCATTTCTTAGAAAATGAAAATCTCGATAACTGATATAGAGCACTTCGGAAGTTTCCACGGCTTGGATATATTCCGTAGTAGGTTCCCGTGAGATGAAGCCAACAATAGAGGTGAGAAAGGTGTTTTCAAATGCCATGAAACGCGTGGCGTTTGCACGGTCTTCCGTTTCATAGTACAATCGAAGGCACCCTTTACGGATAAAGAATAACCGATCTGGTATCATTCCATGTTCCAGTAAATACTCATTTTTCTTAACGACTATCGACTTAAACAATGGAAGAATTGTATCCAGTTGTTTCTCATTGATCGCGGTCTTTTGTTTTATCAAATCTGAAAGTTCGATTTCCATATAGCTCAATTTTCCATAAGCAAAACTCGGGTAAATATTTTACAAAAGTCTTGACATGCGTCAAAATCGGAGCGTTCCGCGGCGGTTAAATTAAGTTTATTTAACTTTGCAACCATTCAGCCCACCATTACGAAATATTCAATGGCGACTACCGCGCATTAACGGGGTTTCTATTGGCTTCTCCAGGCAGCGGAAGTTTTACGAAATAAGGTGTTCCATAGCCATTACCAGGCCGGAAGAAATCGGTTGAGATAATCTGTGCTCCACTTTCGAAAGCTGCCCGGGCTCGACCTTGATCGTTTACCTTAGCTTCATAGGTTTCTATATCCGCCCGTGTTCTTACCATATAGCCCTGCTTCACCAACTGTTGGATATCCTTTTTACGCGTCAGGGCATTGTCCATTAACAGAAATGCTGCATGCGCTTCTCCTGGTTTAGACTGTATGAACATTACCCTTTTCTTCAGACCCGAATGCCCCTCTAAATACACATTATTCTCCGATAAGCCCGCTGTGGCCGGTAATAATAAAAACAGAAACTTACCCCTTGAGGCTTTTACTGTAGGCCAGTTATTAGCCAATACTGCTTCATTGAGCGTACCGAAATTTCCACGCACATCGTCTGGCACAATCAGTTTATCACGACCCAAAATTGAGAGCACTGTACTATCCAACTCATCAAAAGCGGCCTTATCAAAAGGCAGCACCTCTGCTGCATGCGAAAAGACCGGAATACCACTATCTTTCGCTTCCACTTGAATAGAGATCGGAAAATGATCCGGATGCTGGTCTGACCACTCCTTAAGTGCCGCCAAGGCATCTCTGAAGGTCGTATAATGTGTTCTAAAGTCGAAATCTGCAATATGTAACACCTTTAAACCCGGTTTATCCAAGTCCTTCGTACTAAAAGGGGCCATCTTAGAAAAGCCTTTTTCACGCAACATCCTATATCCGGCAGGATCATTAAAACGATTTCCCGTCGGATCATAATAGACATCAATTTCCAGATTACGGATACCCGCATCCAGCTGAACATCGAAAGGTGGGTGGTTATAATTTAAACCCTCGCTCATTTTCATACTGTTAGGATGGAACTCTTTAAACCCGGCCAATTGTTCAGCGGGCATCTTGTCAAAATAAGACTTCATCATTTGATCAAAAATCGGGTCGGCTACCGCCATCAATGACTTATCAACCGGCATGGCATAACTGTTGTGTGTACCCAGTACCTGCACCTGGTTTATTTTCAGATCATCCAATTTCCTGCTCTCTGAGGCAGTATTCTCTGCCGACTGGCCAAACACCGGACCAGCCATAAAAACACCAAAAGTTAGATAGGTTAATTTCGAAAAAAAATGCTTCATTGCTCTTATAAATTAAATTACTATTTCAAGTTAAAACTCAATCCCATTTGTCCCCTAAAAGAAGCGTAAGACACGTTCTCTGGCCGACTTTTATCTTCACCGTGATAGAAGCGATTAGGCTCGTTCGTTAAATTGTTCAATTCCAGAAAGATACGCATCCCCTTTCCTATCGCATAGGAGCTCGAAAAGTCGAGCGTGAAGTTTTTATCAAACCACTGGTAATGCGCCGGACCCGCTGCGCTCCGTATTGTATTCAAATACTTGCCCTTATAATTGCCTGCCACGCGCAACATCAACTTATTGCTCTCATAGAATAAGATCGCGTTAAAAATATGCTTGGCCTGTTTAGGCAAGGTGGTAGCAATACTCCCTGTCTGCACGCCATCGGCAAAAACCGGAACATCCACTTCCGAATCGATGAACGAATAATTCCCTTCAAAACCCATCTTTCCCAAGATACCCGGCAACCCTGTAAAGCGTTTGCTAAGCCCCATTTCAAAACCCAGTAAATGAGCTTTCCTAAGATTATCCGGATTTGATTTCAAATAAATCTTGTCATTCATCTCTACCAGGGACTGATTATCGTAAATGACATTTTTAAGGTCCTTATAGAAAGCACCGGCCGTCAACGTGCCGATATCACTGAAATAATACTCGAACATCAGATCGGCATTGTTCGAGAAAGTCGGCTTCAGCTGCGTATTACCTTCCGTAATGGTATTGGCAATATCATTGATCGTTATTCCGGGGTTTAAGCTATTAAAATCAGGTCTAGCGAAGGAGCGTGTTAACGCGGCACGCAACAAGCCCTTCGTATTAAATTGATAACGCATATTCAACATGGGGAGCAAAGCATTATAGTGGTTTGTCTCTCTAACAGACTCTGTTTCAACACCTCCTACTGCATTGTTCACCTTCGTACCTTGGAATTTAATCTCATTGTATTCATTCCTTAATCCGCCCGTCAGCTGTAGACGGTCCGAAACGGCCCAGGTAGCCATCGCATAAGCAGCATATACATTTTCGGCCCCTTGGTAAACTGTTGTCAGGTTTGCTGGAGCATCTGGCCCTTGTACCTGCGTCAATCCATGTTCCTGCCTAAAGGCATCCGTATATAGCTGATCGATCTGATCATTCGTAATCTGATCAATAATCACATCATCATAAGGTTTACCCAGTTCAGTCAGAAATCCCCCTTTGTAGGGAAAGCCCTCCCGTTGAAGCTGGTTGAGGTACACATTTTCTGTATTGGGAACGCCTAACCGGGCACCCGGCATCCATACCAATGTTTTACCAAAAATATCCTTCTCCTTATTCAACCATTTAAGTCCACCCTTCAGGTTCAACCTATTGTCCAACTTATGTTCCAGATCAATTTTAACGGAATGATCTCTTTCACTATTTCTGTTTTGCGAAATAATCACCTGGTTAAGCGCTAGAGAAGACGCATCCATGGCCTGTGACAGGTGTGGTAATATATTCGGTTCGTCTATAGCATTATATTTCAACCCATCGGCCGATAGTCCTCCATAGGTCATCGGCTGCGTGAAATTCACGATCGGATAACCCCGTTCATCTTCCGGTATATTCTTTGGGGATCCGAAACGGAAAGACGATCTTGCCCGGTAAATCGTCCAGTTCAAGGTTGTTTTATCATTAAGAGACGAAATACCGCCTAGTTGCAGGTTATACAGATCCGTTAAGTAGTCGGCATGGCGCGACTGAACCTGCGCATTTTTCTGATTAAAGTTAAAGTAAGACTCCCTCACTGTTTGCTGATCCAGATACTGGCTATATAGCCCTCTAAAATAGATGGAATGGTTTTCCGAGAGCTGATAGTTAAGTGTTCCATTAAAACCCAGCGTACGCCTTCTCGCCACATAATCCCGCAATTGCAGCTGATTTATAGCAAAAGATTTCACGGGATCTGCATCATTGAAATTATATACCGCCTGATAATTATCCAGGCCGGTAGAGCGGTCCCATATCACGGCAGATCCAATAAAGCTTAATTTATCGCTAATCTTATTTCCATAAACCACAGATCCGTTGTAGGTAGGTTTATGCGATTGGTCAACGTATCCGCCGGCGATATTTGCAGAAAAGGTTTCACTATGAGACGGCGTCTTCGTAATAAAATCAATACTCCCCCCGATAGCATCCCCCTCCATATCCGGCGTCAGTGCTTTTGCCAATTTTACATATTGAATCAATTCCGAAGGGAAAATATCCATCTGTAGGCTTCTGTTTGTATAGTCGCCACTCGCACTTGGTAAGCGGTTACCATTCAGCGTAGAAGCACTCCATTGCACCGGTGTTCCTCTAACCGACACGAAACGTCCCTCTCCCATATCCCTTTCAATAGATACCCCTTGCATCCGTTGCACCGCCTCAGCAGCATTCCGATCCGGCAGCTTGCCGATTCCATCGGCAGCTAAGACCTCTACAATAGTCGGCGAGGTTTTCTTCATATTCATTGCCCTTGCCTGCGAAGGCCTATATACACTGGTAATCTCTACCTGCTGCAATGCATTCTGTTGCTGCTCTTCCAACACAATTGATCCCAGATCCAGTTCCTTCTTTCCGGCAAATACAAGCGGAATACGTTTCGGTTCATAGCCCATATAGGCCACCAGCAGTGTTTGAGCACTGTCTGCTGATAAAGAAAGGCTAAAATAACCATCCTGATTACTTACTGTTCTTTGCGAGGTATACGCTACCTGCACCGTTGCTCCCGGCAAGGCCCCTTGTTTATCCGCTACCTGACCTTTTACCACCATTTGTGCCCAGCTATTTCCTAAAGAAACCAAGAAAAAAAAGCATAGCCATACTACTTGTTTTGTGTTCATCATAAATTCCCCAAAAATTTCCAGCAAAAATATTTCGAGGGAATATCCAAGGGGTACGTCTCCCGTGAGGCGGACAAAAGAAACCAAAAAACAAACACAAAAACTTGAAAAACAGCCAATTAACAAATGTTATCTTTATGTTTTGCCTACATAAAGAAATTGTTAACAGCTCATTTCTTTTATCAGGCGACTTCGGTATTCGGCGGGACTGACACCGGTTTTCAGCTTGAAATATTTATAAAAGGTCGTTTTTGATTTAAAACCACAGCGAAAATAAATATCAGATAGCGGCTCCTGCTGCTCCTCGGCCATCAGCCGCATTACTTCTTTCAGGCGATAGCTATTGATCAGATCATAAAAAGTACTCTGCAGACCTTTCGTAAGCGCTTCCGTAATATGGTGTTTAGGGCACTGTAAATACGTCGCCAGATCATCCAACGCTACATCCTCGTTCAGAAAAAGCTTACCCTTCTCCATCGCCTCCCTGATACGGACAGACAGATCTATAATATCAACCTCCTTTAATACAGAATTTTTGTAAAGTGCTTTCGACTGCGTCTGAAAAGCCTTATCGGCCAACTTTTCTTTGTTAAAACGTACACGAAGAATCAGTGCAAACTGAGGTAAAAATGAATACGTATATATGTGCCTAACTAACTCACGGTCTACGCCCCATTTTATGGCAAAAAAATAAATCACTACCATTACGATGATGTACGAGATCAGTGCCCTAAGCCCCTTTATTGTTTTACTTTCCTCCCCAACATATGCATTGAGCTGATATAAAGTCAATAAAAGAAAACCCACCCAATAATACAGATAATAAGAAAAACAAATGGTATACCCCTGTAACAGCCATTGCTGCTGGGGCGAATCTGCTATGACAGCCACCAATAAAACGAGATTATAGACGAAAAGGATCAGGAAAGGCAACAGAAAGGGTAAGGACATCTTGAAAGAGATCGATTTTCCGGTCACTTGCCTTGCAAAAAGAAACAATAGCGGTCCCTTCAATAAACGAAAGCTACCTGGCATCAAGTCCAGATAGCCGGTTTCTCCCTCAAACAGATGGAAAACCAGTATTTCAAAAAGAAAATCCGCACAGACCACTAAAAGGTAGAGATTGATCAGCATATAAGTTCTCCGTTCCCGCTGAAACAGGAAATAAGCCGTTATCAGCCCCTGGATAACAATTGTAAAGAAGAGATTCGCCATAAACTTGTCGTCCGACAAAAATAAATGAGAAATATTAATCCAATATTAAGCACATAACATCATTGAAAATGATTGAGTTGTTTATGCTTTGAGTTCATATTAATTGTGCTATTCTTGTAGTAGAACAGGAACTTTCCGAAATGACCACAACAACACACAGAACCTTTGGCAAAAGGCAATGACCCAAATATTAAAAGGTGACGGCTTGCATTTTTGGAACGGCGGCATTAACCAAAGGGAAGAAGTTACCAACGGAACGACCCACTCTTATGGAGAAATCGTTGCCAATGCCGATATGCTGAAATTAAACGCCATGGTTTTAAATGCCATGCGAATAGACGGATTGGCAGCAAATTAATTAATAAACATTTTAAAAGTATTCTAAAGGAAACGCCTTGTCATCCTAAGGCGTTTTCCTTATATTTAGCTATGAAAACAATTGACCTGAATAACAAATGGGCGAAAGCGCTTTTCTTTATTTTTATTTTATTCAATCCCCCTCTGTTTGCCCAGCATGAAAAAGCTACCGAGTTCATTATTGATACGCATGAGCAGGCACAGACTATCGATAACATCGGTGCTTCCGGCTGTTGGTTTTCAGAAGGGATCGGCAAATATTGGCCGACAGAAAAAAAAGAACAAATTGCAGAATGGCTTTTTAGCCGGGAATTTGATGCATCAGGTAATCCCAAAGGTATAGGTTTATCTGCCTGGCGGTTCAATATAGGAGGTGGTACGGCAGAACAGGGAGACAGCAGCGGCATAAAAGATTTCAGGAAAAGAGTAGAATGTTTCCAGCGTCCAGATGGTACATATGACTGGTCCAAGCAATCAGGATACCTATGGTTTGTTAGAAAAGCAAAGGGATACGGAGTTGAAAATCTAATTGCATTCTCGAACACCCCTCCTGTACAATTCACAAAAAACGGCAGAGGATTCAAAACAGCGCGCGATTTTCAATCCAATTTAAAATCAGACAAGTATGACGACTACACAAGATTTTTAACAGATGTATTGCAACATTTTAAACAGGAAGGGCTGCATTTTAATTATATCAGTCCGGTTAACGAACCACAATGGGATTGGAGCAATAAACCAGGTCAAGCGAGTCAGGAAGGAAGCCCTTGGCATAACCAAGATATCTACCAAGTGGTGAAACTGTTAGATAGTAATCTTTCAAAAGCAGGACTGGACACCAAAATCATGCTTACCGAAGCAGGTACATTAGATTACCTGTTTCGCAATGAAGGGAAAAACGCGAAACAAATCCAGCATTTCTTCTCAAAAGACAGCGCTTTGTATTTGTCAGCTCTCCCTCATATGCCTAAGTTTATAGGCGGGCATAGCTATTTTACCGATAATGGTGATACCAATCGGGTAAAGGTGAGGGCGATGTTAAGCGATACGGTAAAAAAATACAACATTGATTTCTGGCAAACAGAATATTCTATGTTAGGTGACGGATATAAAGAAGGTCTAAAGGCAAAACGGACCGCGATGGACTGTGCGTTATTTTTATCCAAGATTATTCACACAGACCTAACAGTAGCCAACGCTGCGGCCTGGCATTTATGGAACAGCTACGAACCGGGTGATTCCGAAGCCGAGACAAGGTATTATTTAATTGCGCTTAAACCCAATCTAACGCATACGGACGGCAAATTTTACCAGACAAAGGCCCTTTGGGCGATGGGTAATTATAGCCGGTTCATCCGCCCAGGTATGCATCGGATTATGACGTCTAGAAGCGATCAATTGGATGACGTCGCAGCATCCCAGAATATTATGTTTTCCGCATTTTGCAGCGATAAACAAGTGGTGGCTGTGGCCATCAATTACACTACAGAACAAAAAGAGATCAGATTAGCTTTGAAAAACTTTGGAAAAATTAGGCACATCGACAGATTTATAACTTCCTCAGCATCTGGAGACGATCTTAAGCGTTATACGCAAGAAGATCTGGCTAAAGATATTACTTTAACGCCGCGGTCTATAACCACCTTCGTGATGGATAAGTACTGATTTTAGGAAAGTATTGTCATAATAACCGAGTAAATAAGGCATTATAGAAATAGCCTGGAATAAAGAGGCATTTATCCAGTCAAAGTACATGGAATTACAGAAAACAGCATTAACAAACTCTTATAAATAATATATTAATCGAATATGAAAAATCAGGATCTTATTATAAAAATGGTTATCAATAACTGGAACCTTCAGGTTGGCAGGGCCACCGCTTTAATTGACCAGATCGGTCATGTGGAAATTTATAAAGAAGTGTCACCCGGTAAAAACAGGGGTATCTATATATTGGGGCATCTTGTGGCCTACCACGACCTGATCCCAGAGATTTTAGGAACCGGCGAACGCAGCCTGCCGCACCTGTTTGAGCTCTTTATAAAAAATCCAGACAATTTAGACGCCCAGATACCAGCATATAGTGAAATTAGAACGTATTTTGACCAGATCCATTCGAAACTACCGATACATTTTGATAAACTGTCGTTAACAGACTGGTTCAGCCGGCACGAGGCCATGACCGACGAAGATTTTGAAAAAGATCCGTCTCGTAATAAATTAAATGTACTAATTAACAGAATTTCCCATTTCGCCTACCATTTGGGGCAACTGCGCTTATTGAAATAAAAAGTCCGCAACTT
Source organism: Pseudosphingobacterium sp. (assembly GCA_035565175.1). GTDB lineage: Bacteria > Bacteroidota > Bacteroidia > Sphingobacteriales > Sphingobacteriaceae > Olivibacter. The sequence goes on along the minus strand of DATMSZ010000048.1, from coordinate 5,275 downwards.
CAATAGGTCCATAATAAGCAAAAACCATAAGGTAGTAAGATATTAATACTTTAGAAACACACAATTAATCTAAATGGATTAGGTTTGTAGTGTTAATACGTCTTCTCAATAGTTAGTTTTATAATTGGTTATCTAAACGCTCCGCTACTCCCCGTTTCGGAGCGTTCTGATTAAAGTGTGGTAACTCTCATTGGTACGAATGAGCCGATCATTATTAAAAGAATGTATTGAAATCTCGCTTTGCATGGGCAGGGATAATACCAATAAAACTATGATACAAGAACAATAAAAAGAAGAGGTTCTCCATGAATTTACGGAGAACCCCTGCAAATTGAATTACTGCCTATAAAGTAAAAATCAAGCTTTACCTTCAGACCGTGGGCACGTTTTTTTCCAGAAGACACAAATAACCAAAATCAAAATTTCAGTTTATTGCTGGCTCCTTTAAGGCTGAAAAACACCATTATACGGATTCTGATCGGCCGATGTTAAACTCGTATTACTGTTAAATTCATTTGTAGGAATCTGCAAAATAAACTGCCAGGAACGAACGGGTATTTCAGGCTTTAGCGGATGGTCTCCTTCTCGATGTACCGGTCGTTGATTTCGGATCAGATCAAACCAAGCAAAACCTTCTCCATATAGTTCCTTTCTTCTTTCTACCAATATAGCATCTATCAAAGCCGGTCCGCTACTCGTTGACCGAACAGCTTGCCGCTGATCCTGCAATTGCCATAAAACCTGTTTAGCATCATTTTCGTGTCCTTGCCTAGCCAGCGCTTCCGCTTCAATTAAATACATTTCGGAAGCACGCATCAAAATGATGTCTCCAAAAAAGTCAGTAGCATCCCTAAATTTATCAGAGGTCCAAAATCCGTGATCTTCCCTAAACCAAAACTGATTACGGACATCTTCTGTCGAGAATAGTTCTTTAAAAAGGTCATTAACATACATAAAATCAAATGTCCAACGGTCTCCCCTTGTCTGATTAGCCCACAAGGTGAAGGGCGAGCCATTACCAAGATTCTGTTCAGGCGTTTGATGCACCCCCCACATCCATTCATCAAGGTCCCAATCGTTAAATCCAGATTGGTATTCCTCCTTGGTCATTAAAGGATATCCCGTTTTTGCCGCCTTTGCTGTGGCAGCGGCATTTTCCCAGTCCTCCATCGCTAAGTAAACCTCCGCTAAAATGCCTTGCGCTACCGATTGATTAACCTGGCTCTTATAAGTTCTATTAAAAGGCGTCAGCATCTCAATAGCTCCAGTTAGGTCGTCAATAATATGACCATATATCGTCGAAACGCTTTCCCTCGGCTTACCTTCTACGGTGCCGCCCTGATCGTAATAAGGTACACCGGGCATATCTTTTGCCAACGAATAGGTCTGCTGGTAAAAACGGATCAGGTAAAAGTAAGCCCAGCCCCTGATGGCTAGAGCCTGCCCCTTTATAATCGCTTTTTGTGCCACATCGCCCTCAGCTCCATCCACTTTATTAATGATGATATTTACATTATTGATGATAGAATAAAAATAGCTCCACACTTGATAGGTTAAATTGGCATCCGCTCGGGTTTCCGCCGTATTGTGCGCATAATAGACTTGCATTTGTCCCATTGAATTACGGACTATCAGATCGTTGGCTGCTGCATCAAAGCCATTATTGAACTGGATGACGGTACCATATTCTACATCCGTGCTTCTTAGCCGGATGTAATTATAAACACCATTCATCGCTGTTTGTGCTCCATCTACCGTGTTAAACAACAATTCATCGGAAATATCCGTCGACGGCCTGGTTTCTAAATAGTCTTTGCACCCCGATGCCAATAAAGTGAGGGAGAAACACAAACTAACCAAAATTATATTTTTATTTTTCATGATTTCTAGATTTTATTTAGTATCGCCTGATTAAAATGAAGCCTGAAGGCCAAACGACCAACTTTTCCTTACAGTGCCAGTGGCCGATCCGTTCGGGCCATTGGCTACTACGCCATTCAAGGTGGTTTCAGGATCAGTTCCGCGATCAGCGGCATTTCCCCATGTTAATAGATTAGTCCCCTGAGTAAATACTTTAAGACGGTCTATACCGATCTTTTTTGTCAAGCGATTAGGCAGCACATACCCCAAAGAAATATTACGCAAACGCAAAAAGCTGTTATCAAACAAATATTGTGATGAATATACACCGATATTATTCTGTGTATATTCGGAAAGCCGCGGAATACGGGTATCGGTATTTTCAGGTGTCCAGCGGTCCAAGATATCGGTACTCATATTAAAGCCCCTTCTCCATCTTACCCCTTCGGCATAATCCCCATCATACATTTCCCCCCCTATACTATAATAAAGCATAAACGAAAACTCAATTCCTTTATAAGCAAAATTGTTGGTGACTGCTCCAAACAGATCCGGAAGTGCGGATCCTAAAAAGCGTTTCTGATCGTTGTTATTTACCAATGTATAATCTTCTGTACGTACCGGCCCCTCTTCCGTATATAACCACCAGGTGTTATTACCATTCTCCGGATTGACGCCAGCCCATACCGGTCCAAAATATTCATACCTTGATCTTCCTTCCACCATCTTGAATCGCCCGTCGATAATTTCATTTTGAGGCAGCCGGGTAATTTCATTTTTATAATGAGAAGCATTTACATCTATATTCCAGGAAAAGGCATGATTTCGGATTAAATCTGCACCTAATTCAAGCTCAATACCGGTATTTTTGATGTCGCCCACATTTTCAAAAATGCTGCCCAAACCAACAGAAGGCGCCAACGGTCTTGCAAATATTAAGTTTTTTGATTTTCGGCTGAACCAATCAACCGACCCATGCAGGAGACCGAAAAGGTTAAAATCTACACCAGCATCGGTTTGTTCATTGCTCTCCCATACCAAATTTGGTGTAGGTAGTCTGGAAAGGATAGCTCCTGGATCGTTATAATCATTATAACCAGCGCTATACAGCCCTTGATAAGCATAGTAGCCCACTACATCTTGCACCTGGTCATTTCCCACGGTACCGTGACTTGCACGGACTTTTAAATTGTCAATCCAAGCGGTATTTTTCAAAAAATCTTCGGCTGATAAAATCCATGCACCCCCCAGCGACCAAAAGTTACCCCAACGATTTTCAGGAGAAAAGCGAGACGATCCGTCTGCGCGGAAGCTAGCAGAAAAATAATATTTGCTGTCATAGTTATATTCTAAACGCGACAAATAACTCGACAAGCGGTAATTATCTTCAGACGATCCGGCTCCCATAGGTCCTGCGGCAGCATCGATCTCGAAAAGACCACCCAATGGGAAACCCTCTCTAGAGGTACTAACATAGTTCCATTTGGCTTTATAGATTTCCTGCCCTCCCAACACATTTATATGATGCAAGCCGAAACTATGATCATACGAAAGCAAATTATTTAAGGTATAGGTAAACCGACGGTTTGCCGTCCGGCTTGCCCACCCTCCATATCCTGCTGAGTAAGTTAAGGTAGCCGATTGGTAGGAATGGTTATAATCAAGCTGATAATCGGTGCTAAAACCTGTCTTTAGTTTTAATCCCGGTATGAATGTAATTTCCATAAAGTTCCGGGTAGATAGATTATCTTTTTGGTTTCCGCCAAAATTCCAGTCATAGTCATTTTTATAGTCACCGGTAAAACCGGGATTCCATCCCCTCCATTCGGTTCGTGTATTATCGCCGTAATCAGGCATTAAATTTCCGTAAGTATCTCGTACATAGGTATTATTATCATAATCCCATTGATAAACCGGATAGACAGTCGGCATTACCCGGGTAAAGCGGGCTTCCACAGAAGGATTTTGCTGGAAGGTATGGCTGTAGGAAACATTTGTACCTACACTCAGCCATTTTTTAACCTGGGAATTGACGTTGACTCTCCCAGAAAAACGTTCAAATTCCTGTACTTTAAAATAACCTTTATCATTTAGATAATTTCCTGAAATGAAATACTGTGTGCGATTATCCTGTCCGGTTGCTCCACTAAAATCCACATTGTATTCCTGACGTAGACGCGGCTTAAAAAGCTCGTTCAACCAGTCGCCATAGAACAGCTGTTGGGCATCTGGTTTTAGTTTCCCGTCCAAACCAATGGGAGTTGGTGTGTTAAATACATTCTTATTGGCATCCTGAAAATATTGTCGCACAACATTATTTGTCGCATACTGTGCCGCATCGGCATCTGAAACACCACGATCAGTCTGTCCATTTTTTAACGCTTCCCAAGCTAGCTCAAAAACCTGTTGCGGATTGAGCTTGTCTGGATAGGGTACGGCAATATCAGAAAATCCAAAATTACTTATAGCGTTGACTACGGGCGCTGCAGCTGTGCCTTTTTTAGTGGTGATCACGATTACGCCATTAGCGGCGCGAGATCCGTACAAAGTAGTGGCTGCCGCATCTTTCAACACCGTCAGGTTTTCGATATCAGTCGGATTGATTGAACTTAAATCTCCATTGTATGGCATGCCATCCAAAATATACAGCGGGTTAGTACCTGCCCCAACGGAGCTTATTCCTCTTATCGTTATGCTTCCATTACTTCCCGGCGCGCCGTTCGTGTTGAGCACCTGCACACCCGGACTCACACCCTGCAACGCTTGCGTAAGGTTAGTAGGCTGGGTAGCCAACAACTTATCGCTGCTTACCACCGTAGCAGAACCGGTGAAACTTCTTTTGTCCGATGCTCCATAAGCGCCGTTGATGACCACTTCTTCCAGTGATAAGTCATCGCTTTCCAAATGTACGTCAACGTAGTTTCTGCCGTCAAGAGGTACCTCCTGCTTTACAAACCCTACAGCAGACACCACCAGCGTACCGCTCGAGGGTACTTCCAGCATAAAGTTTCCTTCTGAAGTGGAGGTGCTTCCTGTCTTTGTTCCCTTAATTAGGATAGAAGCGCCAGGTATTGGCAAGTTTTCACTATCCATAATTTTCCCTCGCAATCTTGTTTGCGAAAACGACACATTATATAACAGGCATACAATCGTCGTAAGTGTAAAATTTAACTTCATTAGCTTTAGTTGTTGGGTAGAACATTCATCTTGTATTGATGCTGCTTTGTCAGCATTTATCCCCTAAAGCTTGATACAGGTAGGTTATAATAGGTGGTTAACTATAAAGCCAAAATTATCGTGCCGATCTGGTTTAAACTACACATATATTAACTAACAACGCCTAAATTTTATCCCTAACCCAAAAGTGACCTAGCTTTTCAAAGAACAGGGAAAATCACTCAGAAACAGGATTATT